>VFJY01000208.1 GCA_009885825.1 Rhodobiaceae bacterium
AAAATGCCTGACAGGCGATCGCTTAAGGTTTCAAACATTCAGTCTCTTTCGTTGCCGCATCGCCTTCTCCCGTGCTCGGGCTTGACCCGAGTATGGGAGAAGGTGCCCGACAGGGCGGATGAGGGGCTCTCTGATCTGTAACAAGCGTCGCCCAATTCTTCCTCTTACTCAAAAAAATCTTCGTCCAGCCGCTTAATGATGAGTGTTTCCTCAACCCGACAACCAACATTGTACCGTATCATTAGTTGGGTCAACAACTGCCCATCGATCAAGACAATTCGCTTGCCCAGCTTCTCAACTGTTTCGATTGCAGCACTTGAAAAACTTGATGTCGTCACAAAAAGCCCTTTGGACGCCTTGTGCATGTCCAAGCTGCCGAAAAAATCCCGAATTGCACCGGAACCAATACTATTTTGTTTTTGATATCGCTTTGCTTGAATGTAAACACGGTCAAGGCCCAGTGTGTCTTGATCAATCACGCCGTCTACACCATCATCGCCTGATCGACCTATTGCTCGTCCGGCTTCGGCGGCGCTGCCTCCGTAATCCATAGCCAGAAGCAGAGCCACGATAAGTCTTTCAAAAAAAACAGGCGGTGCTTGTAAGATGCGATCCAGAATGTCCTGGCCAAGTGCGGCACTCATTTGCTTGTGTGCAGAACGCATCACTTCGTCGGGCGTTTGCTCATCTAATATAACAGGAACAGTTGAAGCAAAGGAATCATTGGATTTTTCCTCAGTTTCCCCCTTTCGTTCGCGAAACGCACTAAATTCGGGAAACTTCGTCAAAAATTTTACATCTATTCGGGTCAGATTTTGAGCTAGGACTTCCTTGCCTCGCGCTGTAATCTGGAAATAGGCGCGGCGCGTAGTTTCAACTAAGCCCGCTTGCTTCAAATATGTCTTGGCCCAGTGGACGCGGTTGGAAAACGTGGTTTGCTTTCCACTTGGCAGAAGGTCCGCAATCTCATCAACTGACAATTGGTATTCAATCGCGAGTTGTCCAACCACATCTGAAATTCGGATTTCTCCAGATGATGCCTTCTTTAGAACGGGCAACATCAAGCTTTGATAATCCGGAATCATGTCCTTCTCCTTACCTCAGTCATATATCATGTCCGGGAACAAAGGGACGCAAATTATCAAACCCGTTTTACCATGACACATCAAGCGTCAATTGGATTTCAGCGGTGCTGCTCTTTCGAGCAACCTTGCGCCCGGGGACGGAACTTGCAATTTCGGAGAATAGCCGTTGATAGCCCAATCACCGCGCGGTGTCAAGGATTATTTTCCTCTGTCGATGTCTTGATTTAAACCTTGCCTGCTTCGTTCCGGCAAAGCAGGAGATAGGAAGTTGAAACTCAATTCCGTATTGCCACAGGCCAGAGAAGCAGCGGGCTACTGTGCTGCCGTGACCTTGTACCCGGCCTTTCGCAGCAATGCCACGACGCCTTGATCGCCCGCAAGGTGGAGAGCGCCGACGGCGATGAATGCACCGCCCTGTTCGATATGGGCCGCCGCGCGCGACGCCATGACCTTGTTCCGCTTTTCTATCAGGTTCTTCTCCAGATTTTCAGCGGCGCGGTTCAGCACGTCACCGACGCTCCGATGAATGCGCTTGTTGAGAGGCATCACTGCCGAAACCTGGCCCGAAAGATAGAGTTCAACAATGGTATTAAAGTTGTCTTCCGTCGGGATTTCCGAGGCGGCTTGCACAAGCAGCAGTCCAACCTGATCCTCCAAGGGCGTGCCGCTGAAAACCTGCAATTGCTCATCAATGGTTTCCAGCCCCTCGATCGGGATATTGGCGAACTGCGCTCTTTGGGCAAGTGCTTGATCCAGCGTGAACTTGTTTTGCTTGCGAATGACTTCGCACATTGGGGTCGCAAGGCTTGCGCCGACTAGCCAAGGCTGCATCCTTGCCAAAAATTCGGCGGGTATCATTGCCAAGAGTGGGTCGTTCCGCAGGCGGCCTTCCTTATCGTCCGGTATGACATCCCATAAAGTCTGTTGCTCCGGCATGAAGACGAGATTCTCCCGCTCCAGGATCCTCAGGGTGAGCGCGTTTCCATAAGCCGCCTCTTTCAACTCCAGAACGAGAACGCGAGAATCCTTAATCTTGTCTTTGATACTTTGTTGCGGGTCTGCAACCCTGGAATCTGTCACGTGGATGGTTCCGAAGAGCCAAGAGGGCTTTTGGCCTCCAGGGGCCTCAATCTTCCAAAGCAGTGATTCGGAATTGGGGATCGCCGCTGCTTCCCGCAACACAGCTTCTGCGGCTGCGGGGTCCTTTATCCTGAGGTCTTCAAGAAGATTTCGCCCGGTGCATGCAACTGGTGATTCAGCCTTCGCGAGGCTTGAAGTCAGCAAAAGGACTGTGAATATCGTCAATAAACTGCGAAGCATAACCAAAGACTGGCACAAAAGGCGTAAAAGCACCTTAATGGGATCATTAAATTTTGTACTATTTCCGGTACCGTTGGCTCTTGAGCACCCAACTGATGACGTTAGGAAATCTAATGCTCATTTCGGTTCCAATCAAATTGCACCTGCCCTGTTGTATCGCAGCCCCGTATTGCCCAGGGTGACGTTTTGGCCTCGCCTGCTGCACAACAGTCTATTGAAATCGTTATGCAAGACCACCAATTCTTTACAGTAGCACCTAAAACCCAGAACCCAGAGTAACACAATGTCTACGGAAACAATTGGCACTGAACGCGAGTTGAGGGTCTATCATTACAAGCCTGTGGGTGTGGGCGATCATATCGCATTGGGTGCCGTAAAATTCTTGCGGTTTTTTGCTGATGCGTTCTTCCGGCATCGCTATGGACACCGCGCTGTGGTGCTTGAGACGGTTGCGGCGGTGCCAGGCATGGTTGGCGGCATGCTCACACATCTCAAAGCATTGCGGCGCTTTCAGGATGATCGAGGCTGGATCAAAACTTTACTCGACGAGGCTGAGAACGAGCGTGCCCATCTCATGACATTCATAAATGTGGCCAAGCCAAACTGGCTGGAACGCATGCTGATCATCACTGCGCAGGGCATCTTCTTCAATGGGTTCTTTCTGGCCTATATCCTGTGGCCCCGCGCGGCGCACCGCTTTGTCGGCTATCTTGAGGAGGAAGCTGTTTACAGCTACACGGAGTATCTCGCCGACATTGATGCCGGGCGTGTTGAAAATGTGCCTGCGCCGCCGTTTGCGATTGACTACTGGAAATTGCCGTCCAACGCGCGCCTGCGTGAGGTGGTTTTGGCAGTGCGCCTCGATGAAGCGGGGCATCGCGATGTCAACCATGGGTTTTCGGACGAACTTGCCGGGCGTAAGATCTGACTCTCTAACTATCGCGAAGCAATGCCGGGCGTCGTTTCCGAGCTATCGGCTGACGTTTAACCGCCGCTGCTGACAGGCTCCTAAGCGTAAACCTCTCCCTAGGTGAAACTTTCTCAACAGGCATTCCCATGACCGATTTACAGCCCGCTCCAATTGGCCGCCGCGCGCGGGGCGGCGCTGATGCGAGGCGCGCTTCAAGAACCAACCAGGTGGTGCCGCCCAAGGGTTACATTCGCCGCAATATCATGCTCTACGAACCGTTTTCCGATGACCAGCTTGAGCTTATCGAGAACAACGCCGAACTCATCCTCGAAGAAATCGGCATTGATTTTCGTGATGATGCGGAAACCCTGACGCTGTGGAAAAATGCCGGGGCCGATGTCAAGGGCGAGAGGGTGCGGTTTCCGAAGGGCCTGGTGCGCAGCATCTGCAAAACAGTGCCGCGGGAATTCACGCAATATGCTCGCAACCCCACGAACAATGTGGTGGTGGGCGGCAAGAACACCATATTTGCCCCCGTCTATGGCCCTCCCTTCGTGCGCGATCTTGATGGCGGCAGGCGCTATGCCACAATCGAAGACTTCCGCAATTTCGTGAAGCTCGCCTACATGTCGCCCAGCTTGCATCATTCCGGCGGCACCGTGTGCGAACCTGTCGATATTCCCGTCGCCAAGCGCCATCTCGATATGGTTTACAGCCATATCAAATATTCCGACAAGCCGTTCATGGGTTCGGTCACGGCACCAGAGCGCGCCGAAGATTCGGTCACCATGGCCAGGATGGTGTTCGGCGAGGAATTCGTTGACCGCAATTGCGTGCTGATCAATTTGATCAACGCCAATTCACCGATGGTGTATGACGGCACGATGGTTGGCGCGCTGAAGGTTTATGCGCGTGCCAATCAGGCTACCGTGATTTCGCCGTTCATTCTGTCGGGCGCCATGTCGACAGTCACCGCCGTTGGCACGCTCACGCAAATTCTGGCGGAAGCTTCGGTGGGCATTGCGCTCACCCAGCTCTGCCGACCCGGCGCACCCGTGGTTTTCGGCACCTTTGCCTCGTCCATGTCCATGCAATCGGGTGCGCCAACCTTTGGCACACCAGAACCGGCGCACGTTTTATTTAGCGCGGCGCAGCTTGCGCGGCGCATGGGTGTTCCGTTCCGGTCCGGCGGTGGCCTCTGCGGTTCAAAACTGCCGGATGCGCAGGCCGCCCACGAGAGCGCCAACACCCTGTGGCCCACGTTGCTGGGTGGCGTAAACTTCTGCCTCCATGCGGCGGGCTGGCTGGAAGGCGGGCTTGTCAGTTCCTACGAAAAATTCATCATCGATGCGGACCAACTCACCATGTTCCAGCGCTTTGCCGAAGGCGTGGATTTCTCCGAGAATGGCCAGGCCCTCGAAGCCATGCGCGAACGGAATGCAACGGGTGAGGCTCATTTCCTCGGCACTGCCCACACACAGAAAAATTTCGAAAGCGCTTTCTGGCGTTCAGGCATCACCGACAACAATTCATACGAGCAATGGCGCGATGACGGCGAGAAGGATCAATCAGTCCGCGCCAACGCCACCTGGAAAAAAATGCTGGCCGATTATGAAGCCCCGGTTTTGGACCAGGGCCTTGATGAAAGCTTGCAAGCCTTCATGGTCAAGCGCAAGGAAACGCTGCCAGACGGCGTGAGTTGATCACTGCTCCACCAGTTCAACGCGGCGGTTCAGCGCCTGGCCATCTTCAAGCTGATTTGAAGCGACGGGCGCAAGCGGGCCCACGCCCTTGGGCACCATGCGCCCGGCGTCAATACCACTGGTTGCGAGTGCTTTTGCCACTGATGTGGCCCGCGCCGCGGAAAGCTTCAAATTGTGGTCGAGCTCACCCACATTATCCGTATGGCCCACAATGTAGACCTTCACACCGGCATTTTCGCCGAGATAGCGCGCCATCTCATCAAGTTGAGGTTGTGATTCCGCTTTGAGCGTCGCCCTGTCGAAATCAAACAGAACGCTGTAAAGTATGATCTTGCCATCGGTTCCCATGCTGGTGTTGATCGCCTCGGCGGAAATCGTCACCATCTTTCTTTCCATATCTTTCGGTTCGACAATTTCGACCAATACGCTGACGCGATTTCGAATTGCCTTTGAATAATCCCCAAAACTGCCGCCTTTGTTCTGTGCCGCAAAAACTGCGGCATAAGTCTTGCCGTCGCCCTCACCCATGGTCATCAGCACATAGCGCGGGTTTATGACGGCATCAAACATCGCTTCGGACAGGGCCTTGCGTTTGCTATCGGCCTGGTCAGAAATCAGTTTAGTGACTGGATTGCTCCATTTGTATTTCAGCGACTTGAAACTCGCGCCGCAGGTTTCCTTGGCACATTCGAATGCGGGTACAAAACCCTTCTTCAGCAGTTCCTCCTGGTAATTGGTGAAAACTTCCAGCGAGGAGCGGCCTTCAGGCGAAAGATACATCGTGCGGGTGACCTGGCCTTTGACAGTGATTGTCGAAGAGTATTTTCTCTTGTTGGAAAATTCAGCGCCAAGGGCTGCCCCATCTGGAAGTGTCAGTTCATCAAAGGCCTTCACAGTCTGGCCAACAATAAATGCACCCTCGTAACGCCCGGTGAATTTATGGTCAGCGCTGCCGGGTGCATCGCTGGTAATCACTTTCAGAATTTCAGGCTTTGTTTCTGCCATGAGCGGTGTTGGCCACATCATTGACGCAGCCAGCATGATGGCTGCCAATTTGATTACTCGCATGTTCACTCCTTCGGCCCCAACTCGGAAAAGAATGTGTCATTGATCAGTGATATAGACAAGACTGAAATTACACCGGATGGAGGAAGTTCAGTTTTCATCCGCAACCTCCGGCTTGTGGTCGGTCAGCGCATAAAGCGCCACACCGGCGATCACCATCGCAGAACCGATTGCATCAGCGATGGAGAAGGGCTCACCTAAAATCACGACGGCGAGGCCTATAGTAATCAACGGTGAAATCGTTGCGATCATGGAGGTTGACTGCGGGCTGATGCGAGAGAGGCCTGCGTTCACCAGAAATGATGGCAGCACTGTCGCGAAAAAAGCGATGCCCGCCGCCAGCCAGAAAAACTGTGGAGATGACGAAAAGTCAAAACTCTGGCTGCTGACGACGTAGTGCGCAATGCAGGCGAAGGCTGATCCCGACAGTGCAATGGAGGTAAAGAGCGCGCTGCCCATGGCAGTGATGAAATTCTTGGCCAGCAGTTGGTAAACAGCAAACGTGAAGGCGCAACCCAGCACCAGAGCCGTGCCGATGATGGTCGCCATGCCGCCCGTCGGCAGATCGGTCAAGAACACGACAACGAGACCCGCGTAGGTGATCGCCGCCGCAAGAATCCCAAGGCCGCGCAGCTTTGCGCCGAAAAACATCCAGCCAAGGAACATCACGAAGATTGGATAGGTGAACAACAGCAGGCGCTCCAACTGGGCAGAGATGTAGACCAGGCCTTCAAAGTCAAGGAGCGACGAGATGTAATAGCCAACAGTGCCGGTGAACAGGGCGCGGAGTGTCAATCCCCAACCCGGCAGCGCTCTGCCATTTCTGCGCAGCTGATAAACGGCGTAAATCCCCACCACCAAAAAGAATGGCAGGGCCATCGCCATGCGCAATGCCAGCAGCAATGCGGCATTGGCTTCTTCCATGTAGGCCAGCTTGATGAATATGGCCTTGGTGGAAAACAGCGCAGCACCTGCGCCTGCATAAATATACCCCTGTAGCACCCGCTGCTTTTCCATGGCGGATTGCTTTACACGCGAGCGCTGTACTTGTCCGCAGCTTTGGGTAACATGGCAGATATGCACGATTTTCGAAGAGGTCTCTGGAATGCCCGCCCTGCACTATCGTTCAGCACTGGAAATGGCGCGGCTGCTGCGCGCACGGAAAGCATCGGCAGTTGAGCTTCTGGAAAATTGCCTGAACCAATACGCCAAGCACAATGATGCCCTGAACGCTGTGGTTGTGACTGATATCGCAAGGGCAAAGCGGGCGGCAACCGCTTCCGACAAGCGCCTGAAAAAGGGCGCGCCAATTGGCCCCTTCGATGGTGTTCCGATGACGGCCAAGGAATCATTCGACTGGAAGGGCACGCCTTCAACCTGGGGCTCGCCCGCTTTCAAGGAAAATATCGCGGCATCCGACGCCGCTGCCATTTCGCGGCTGACCAATGCGGGCGCGGTGATCTATGGCAAGACCAATGTGCCATTGATGCTGACAGATTGGCAGAGCTTCAATGAAGTTTATGGCACCACGAACAATCCATGGGATGTGACGCGCTCGCCCGGTGGCTCATCGGGCGGGTCAGCCGTTGCCCTTGCCACGGGCATGAGCGCGCTGGAAATCGGCTCCGATATTGGGGCCTCAATCCGCAACCCTGCCCATTATTGCGGCGTCTACGGCCACAAGCCGACCTATGGTGTCGTGCCTTACACGGGTCATATGCTGCCTGGCACGGTGATGCCGAGTGACATTACGGTGGCTGGTCCCTTGGCGCGGTCGGCCCGCGATCTCTCAGCCATGATGAGGATTTTAGCTGGAACAAATGGTGTAGAAGCGCGCGGCTTGAACGTGGCGCTGCCTGCTGCCACGCAAAAAAACCTGAAGGAATTCCGTGTGGCAGTAAAGTTGAACAGCGCTGTGAGTGAAGTTGACCAGCCAGTGCAGGACAAAATCAGTGAACTTGCCGATTTTCTCAGGCGACGCGTGAAAAAAATATCCCTGGAGGCGCAGCCAGCATTTGGCGACGAAGAGGCCTACGAAAACTTCATCACCCTTTTGCGCGCCACAGCTACCCGCAAGATGTCCGACGCGGATTATGAATCCAGCGTCAGCAAATCCAAAGCACTTGCCCCTGATGACAAATCCTATGTGGCCATGATGACGCGGGCCTTTGCCCTCTCCCACAGGGATTGGCTGCGCGCCAACGAGCGGCGCCATGAAATGCGGTTGCTGTGGGACCAGTTTTTCAACGACTGGGACGTGCTGCTGTGCCCCGCCGCCGCCTCCACGGCCTTCCTGCATGACCAGGTGGGAGAGCGGCATGAACGGTTCATCGATGTGAACGGCAAGCGCGTGTCCACCATTGATCAGCGTTTCTGGGCGGGGTATTCGTGCAATTTCTACCTGCCATCAACTGTTGCACCGCTGGGCCTCACGCCGCAGGGCCTGCCATCTGGAGTGCAGATCATCACACGGCAGTATGGGGATTACACGAGCTTGCGCTTTGCCGAGTTGCTGGAAAAGGAATATGCGGGGTTTGTTCCGCCGCCGGGGTATTGAGGGTGCCCTCAGCCGCCCAGCGGCGCAACAAAATCCCTGCTGACTCACCGGGCGCCGGCTGCTGGTTTTCCACAACCACTTCCCCAATTCAAACACAAGCCAAGTCGTTGGCCACCGACTTTAGGATTCGAGAAGGATTGGTTTTCGGCGTGGGCTGAAACCGCAGGGGCGCTGACGCCAATAGAGATTCATGCGGAGACAAGTCGAGTTTTCATGGTGTTTCCCGCCCTTGGTTGAAGTTGCATTTCAGCTTGGACTCGGAGATCAGCTCTCTTGAGTCCCAACGTGACGCAACACGGCCCAACATCGCCTGAACGGCTATTCACTCCGGGTTCATCACATCGTCAGCAAAGAATCTATTTTCTCAGCATCCGCTCAAAGAACTCGATCTCTCTTGCCCACGTGGATTCTTGAAACAAGGCATCGTGGCCAAAACCCTCGACTATATACATTTCTTTGGGTTGGTTGGCCGCCAGGAAAAGCAGCTTGCCAAATTCTATCGGTATCAAGGTGTCTTGATTGCCGTGAGTGACCAACAATGGCGCTTTCACTGCTGCGATATGGTCAATCGATTTGAATTGATCCTTCATCAGAAGCCTTACCGGCAGCCACCAATAGATATTTGCGGCGATGTCGGCTGTTGAAGTATAGGGTGCTTCAAGCGCCACCGCGCCAACAGTGTTCCTGGCGGCAAGCTGCACGGCAACACCCGTGCCAAGTGACTCGCCCACCAGCACAATCATTCTGGGATCAATGGCTTTGGCGACCAGCCATTGATAGGCAGTTGTCGCATCAACGATCAGGCCCTGCTCCGAAATCGCGCCTGTGCTTCCACCATAACCACGGTAAGAAACATAGGCTACGCCGAAACCATGGGACTGATAGTGGTTAAATCGCAAGGGCCTGTCGCCAATCTCGCCAGCATTGCCATGAAAATAAAGGATCGTCGGCTTTCCTGCCCTTGCCGGGGCATACCAAACAACAATCTTTTCACCGTCGGGTGTGAGAAGTGTTTCGACGCTCGCGCCAGAAATTCCAACACTCTCTGGCGTAAGGCCCTTGTTCGCAGGATGGTATTGCAGGTTTCGCTGGAAGGCATACATGCCAAGGACAATCGCACCGTAAATCGCCACAACCAATAGCACCGCGAACTTGAGAACGCTCACGCTTCGACCAGTTTCGCCGGAGTATCCGTGTCCCGCGTCCAGCTCCACACCGCCAGCAACGGCCTGGCATTGGATTTGGTGGCGTGCGCCACATGGGCTGGATGCCAGATGATTTCGCCAGCTTGTTTTAATTCAAACTCACCCTGGCCTTGCTTCCAAAGAGTTGGGCCGGTGAGAGGCCAGTAGAGTTCTGGCGCTGGATGATAATGATCCTTGTAATGGCGATTTGGCCCCAGCATCAAAATTCCGAGCAGGAAATCATCGCCCTTGAAAAATCCCTTGGGCCCGATGATTTGGCACCAGCCATAGTTCTGGAAAAATCCTTCGCCCAGAATTTCATCCGTGTAGGCCGATGACTGGCACCACTTCAGATGCCCGTCGAGGGAGGCGAGGGCCGCCGCCACGACGGAATCATACATCATGGTTTCGGCGATGGCCTGGGCAAAGAAGCGCGTGACATCGATGCTGACTGGGCGCCGCTCAACGAAATCCTTCATCGTCAAATCCTGCTCGGCCAACCGGCTTAAAACCAGTTCGGCGGCCGGACCGCCGATGGCGTTCAAACCACGCGCGATGGCGCTGATGGCCCAGCGCGCGTCTTCAAACAAATCATGATTCATGGGCCGCACCATAATGGCGCGTCGGCGAAAATCAAGTTAGCGCAAGGCGTAGACGGCCCGGGCCAATTCAAGCAATTCGCCGTCTTCGGGATAGCGCGCGGTGGATTTCCGCATGGATGCATTGGCGGGCGATGCCATATGTTCGGCCAGCAATTCCGGCCTTGCGAGATCCAGTCCATCACCTTCGAGGGATATTTTCACGCCAGTGGCGCGCACGAGTTTCTCATAGGCTTTTACAGCGTCGCCCGCGCCCATGGCCGTTGCAACCCTGGCAAATGCACCAGCGTTGCCGAGGGAAACCCATTCCATCGTGGCCAGCATGGCTAGGCCCGTGGCGCGGCCATGGGGCACGGGGGCGAGATCAGCCAAGGCATGGGAAATATTGTGGGCAAGGGCCGTTCCGCAGTTGTCAATCGCAATGCCGGCGTAGCATGAGCCAAGCAGCATGTATCCGCGAGCCTCCAGATCGCTCGGGTTGTTGATCGCCTTCTCGAGATTTTCCGAGATCAATGAAATGGCCTTCAGCGCGTAGAGATCATTGCCGTCCGTGCGGTGCCTGTTGGTCGCGGCTTCGATGGCGTGAACCAGGGCATCAAGGCCTGTGGCAGCGGTGACTTGTGGCGGAACAGCAACCGTCAGCTCAGGATCGAGGATGGCCACTCGCGGCTTGATTTCCTCGCCCCAGGCCCACACCTTCATTTTCGCCGCATTGGCAAAAACCGCCGTGCGCGTCACTTCTGAACCGGTTCCCGCCGTTGTCGGAACGGCAATGAGCGGCAGTACATTCTTGGGCAGCGGCGTTTCACATAGTTGATAGGCCTGTGCGCTGAGGCCCGAGGCGGCGCAGGCGGCCACAAGCTTCGCCATGTCGAGAGCGGAGCCACCGCCAATGCCAACGATGGCTTTTGCATCCATTGCGCGCGCCAATTTTGTCGCGGCATCAATGTCGGCCAGTTTTGGTTCACCCTTCAAGCCATCAAAAACCTGCGCGTTGAAACCTGCGTCGGCGAGAATTTTCTGCGCGCGCTCGGTAATTCCGAGAGTGGCCAGCATTGGATCAGCGACGACGAGAACGGCGGCACCCTGCCCTGCGTATTGCGCAACCTTGCCGCCAAGCTCGGAAAGTTTTCCAGCTCCGAATATGATTTCAGGGGGTCGCGAAAGCGTAAAGGATTGCATGCGGTGATTCCGACAGGTGAGCTCCAGCTTCGCATAAGTGCCTGAAATTGCCGGGTCAAGCGTGAGGCATTTTCACCTCTGTCAAGAAATCCCCGGTCCGGTGATTTCCCTCAGCAGCTTGATGAAAATCGCGTCCGCGTAGGCGTTGTAGTCTTGCGCCACGACAACGAAATTTCCGGGGCCGCCGACGACCTGCCTTTCGAGATAGATGTCAAGCGTTGGCCATTCGTTAATGATGGCCAGCCCGTTAATGGTGATGCCCTGCCCGACCAAGCGGTCGCGCACCGCGTTGACCGGCGGGCCCACATTGTTGCGGCCATCTGACGAGAGGTCTATCACGCGGCGCGTGGAAACTGGCGCTGAGTCAAGATGGACCGCCGCGTAAAGCAGCGCGCTTGAAATGGATGTGCCGCCCTCGGCCAGCAATCGCGGTATGCTTTGCAAGCTCTCAGCAATGCTTTGGGTTTCTTCGTCAGTGGAAACCATGGTCCACGGCATGACGACCATCTGGTTACCCTCATCGGACCACTGCACCACACTCACGGCTATGCGCTGCAGCGGGCCTTGACGTATCGCCCGCTTCACATCGGCGCGCTGGAACGCCTTGCCCAAGCCCTGCATTTGCAGCGCGAACTCATTGTGATCGACACTGAAAGAGCAATCCACGGCGAGCACGAGGGCCAGATCGACTTCATAATTGTTCGCATGAAGAAGCGGCGAGGGCGCTCCCAGCATCAGCACAAAGGCAGTCGCAGCGGCAACACGCGTTTTCCATTTTGCGGCGTGTTGCAATGCTGTTTTCCTCCCGCTAGCGATGCAGTTCGATGTAGTCGAGGGCGCGGCAATCCTTGACGGACCAGCCGACATGGACGGTTTTTCCCTGCGCGATACCTTCGGTGCGGGATTTATTTGGCACTTTGACTATGAAGTTATTATGACCGGCCACTTCCAGTCTGGCGCGAATGTGATCGCCCAGATAAATCAGTTCGGCGATTTTGCCTTTCAAGATAACGTCAACATTTTTGGCCAGCGGATTTATTTCAACCCGCTCTGGCCGGATGGAAAGAAGCGTGCGCTCGCCTTTCTTGCCAACGTTGACAGCAAGCGCCTGCACGATATCATTCGAATCAAGCTTCACGGTGGCGATGCCATCGCCGCCACTGCTGGTGATCACGCCCTTCAGCTTGTTGTTTTCGCCGATGAACTGCGCCACGAAAGAATTTTGCGGCCGTTCATAGAGTTCGTCCGGGGTTGAAAGCTGTTGCACCACGCCATCATTGAAAACAGCAATGCGGTTGGACATGGTGAGGGCTTCAGCCTGGTCGTGGGTTACGTAAACAATAGTCACACCAAGGCGTTCATGAATGTGTTTGATTTCATATTGCATCTGCTCACGCAATTGCTTGTCGAGCGCGCCCAGGGGTTCATCCATCAGCACCAGATCGGGTTCAAACACGAGGGCGCGGGCGACGGCCACGCGCTGTTGCTGGCCGCCGGAAAGTTGGCCCGGCCTGCGGCTGGCCATGCCGGGAAGCTCCACCAGTTTCAGGATCTTCTTAACGCGATCCTCAATTTCGGCCTTGCCAAGATTGCGCACCTGCAATGGGAAGGCGAGATTCTCGGCAACCGTCATGTGGGGGAACAACGCATAGTTTTGAAACACCATGCCGATGCCGCGCTTGTGCGGCGGAGTGTTGTTGATCGGCACACCCTTCACATAGATTTCGCCGTGGGTCGCTGGCTCAAAGCCCGCCAGCATCATCAGTGTTGTGGTTTTGCCTGACCCCGAGGGGCCAAGCATGGTGAGAAACTCGCCCTTGGCGATATCCAGGTTCAAGTCTTTGACAACCAGTGTTTCGCCGTCATAGCTCTTCTGAACCTTGGCAAAACGAACCATCGTTTCAGTTGCCATCGTTAAATCGCCTCTTCCTTTTTTGAAGCTATCATATGCGGTCGCGCGAAAAAAGGAAGCGGCGAAATCAACGCTTCTTTTTGGCCTTTTTGCCCTAGCATTACAGTTGCCTTTTCTGCAAGTTTCTGAATCTATGGGCAACCATGATTCGGAGATCGTGGACGCGCGCGGCGTCGATTGAAGAGACGCTTCGTTATGGGCGGCGTCGCTTCGGGAGATCAAGAAGCGGATACGTCCGTTGTTTGGGCAAGAGCGTGTTGCGACGAACGCAGGCTTGTTTCTGGAAGGTCTGCTCGGAGATGAGCAACGCAAGACCGGTTGGATGCGCGCGGAGGC
>VFJY01000172.1 GCA_009885825.1 Rhodobiaceae bacterium
TAATGAATAGGAACCACCATGGATTGGGCAATGGACTGGGATTTGGCCATCAAACGCAACAGCGAAGCGCTTTCGGGGATAATTGCGGCCCTGTTCGCCATGCTGGGGCTTGCGGGCTCAGACATGGCGGCGCGGATTCCGCAGCCCCTTCACCGCGCCGTGCTGCGGGTGCTGCGGCCCGCCGAATCCGCCGTGCGCCGCCTGATTGTCATCGCGGCGCGGGGGATTGTGGTGAAGCTGGCTACCTCGCGTCCCATGCCCAAGGGGTCTATCGGGAAGAGCGGCGGAAGCAGGCGTCCCTCTTTCCAGCTTTTCGATCCGCGAAAAAATTTCAAACGCCTGCGCCACCGGAAATTCGCCCGAACTGTGCCGCGCATCCATTTCTTCGAGCACGATCCCCGGGTGGCGGCCCTGTGGCCAGCGCCTAAGCCTGTGGTTGAACCCCCGCCGCCTTGATGGCCTTGTGGGCGCCGAACGCCTCAGCCGCAGGCTCCAGGCCCTCAAGCTGGCGCTGGATGATCTGCCGCGCCAGGCCAAGCGTCTCGTCCGCTGGCAGGTGAAGCGGAAGGCATCGCCAGACTACAAGTTCCTGTCGCCGCTCCGGCCGGGTCCTCCTCCCGGATACCGCAGGAAACCGGTTCATGAAGTCGATGAAGTGCTCATCGAATGCGATAGGCTCGCCTGGGACGCGATGAAGCCCGACACAAGCTGAAGCGCTGCCCACGCAAAGGCAGAAACCGTCCGTCTACGGACTAATGTGGTCCGGAGCAGCACGACGCTGATTGAAACGTGAATCTGAAATTGAAGGCAGCGTCGCTTAATCAAAGAGACCCTCATCCGGCCTTCGGCCACCCCGTATCAAGTACGGGGCAGGCTCTTCTCCCACCTGCGGCGGGAGAAGGCGAACTGCTCAACCACTATCGCCTTCTCCCGTGCGCCTTCGCATGGGAGAAGGTCCCGAAGGGGGATGAGGGCCCTTGGACGCCGCAGTTATTTCCCGCCTTGCTTCTTCGCTGCCATCACCGCGAGCAATTCATTCAACGTCTGCGGCTCCAATTTGCCGATGTCGTCGGCCAGGCGGTTGGCGAGTTCGGTGGCCAGGGGATTGAGGCCTGAGGTATCAATGGTAATGCGCGGATGCGAGATGCGCGCCA
>VFJY01000121.1 GCA_009885825.1 Rhodobiaceae bacterium
ACAGGCTCTCGATGGTGAATTGGGTTTTCTCAAAACTTGCCTGGGAATTTTTGGCATAGACTTCAGAAGGTATTTCTCCCACCTCTGCATCTTGCAAGGCAAGGCCTGCATTCCAGAAGTTTTGCGATGGGCCTTCCGCCACTTCCTGCTGGCCGGGGTGTGGAGGCATCACCACCAGCAACAAGCCCTCCTGCCATTTAAGGAGATCGCCGAGAGCCAGAACGCACCCGCCTTTGGGGGCGCGCAATTTTCCGGCACTCAGCAAGCGGCAAAGGCGGCCATAGGCTGCCCTGTCTGTTGGGTAGGCCAGAATGTCAGGTGTGCCGTCGACGAAGACAAGGCGCGCGCCCACCAGCAGCTTGGGCCTATCGCCCTTGATGTCCTGCAATGCCGCATAGCCACGCACCACACCAGCCAGCGTATTGCGATCGGCAATGCCGATAGCGGCATAGCCAAGGGCTGCTGCCGTCTCGATCAATTCTTTCGGATGCGAGGCGCCGCGCAGGAACGAGTAATTCGTTGTCACCGCGATTTCGGCATAGGCGCTCATGCGAAAACCCCATGGAGGAACCATTGCGGGATCACATCCTCGCGCGGAGTCATGCCGCTGCGATAGAGCCAGTAACGCCTGCCTTCGCCATCCTCCATGCGAAAATAATCGCGCGTTGGCGGCACTGCCTGATGACGCCACCATTCCATTGCGATGCGTTCGGGGCCTTCACTTTTCGCCACAGCATGCTGCACCCTGCGCCAGCGGAGAAGCTGTGAACCCGGCAGAAAGCTTACGGGTTCTGGCCTGGTGAACAGGCGCAAGGGGCGGCGCGGCGCATCCCTCGCGTTGCGGATTTTCTTCCAGGGAAGTTTTGCAGGCTTTGAATATTGCGCTGGCACAGCAGACCAGGCCGCTTCGGGAATATGCGTGTCGTTGGGCTGGAACAGCAGAATGCGGTGGCTGCCGAAGCGCGCCGCCAGCCGGTCAACCAGAAAACTGATTTCCTTTTTTGCGAGCACACCGGCATGCAAGTCGGCCACTTCGGCGCCGGCCCGCTCCACCCGGCTGGCGGACAGGCGGATGAGATCGAAGCCGAAACCCGGGTCGAGCGGATCAATGAGGGTGTCGAGCTTCTCGCGGAAAAGCCGTTCGATGATTGCGGGGTCGCGCGTGGGCGCGCCCATTTCGATGGCGATGCGGCGGACGGCTCCATCGGCCCTGAAAAATGCGGCTTCGAGGCGGCGCGCACCTTCACCACGCTGTTCCAGAACTTCAAACAAGGCCGTCGCCAGGGATTTGAGCGTTGCGCGGATTGCTTCTTCCATGGCGATGGGTTCGGCGAAGCCCTGCTCTTTCCAGTAATCAGGAGCGGGGGTGCGGGGAGAGATTGGTTTTCCGGCATGGCCCAGCGCAGATTCGAGTGTGGCGATGGTGGCTGCGCCAAAACGGGCGGTAATCTCCTGGCGTTTGCGGCTGGCCGCCTGCCCCACTGTTTTGAGGCCGGCGCGGCGGAACGCATGGGTGGTGATGGGATCAAGATTGAGTGCTTCGATGGGAAGTGGCGCTATCTCCCCGGCTTCTGCGCCGAGTGCGATTACGGCGCCATCCCTGTAACGGGCGAAGGCGCGCGCTGCCATCGCGGTTCCAGCCATGGCGCACCGCACGGCGAAGCCCTGGGCTTGCAGATTCCCACGAATTTTTTTGAGCATCACCTGCTCGCCGCCAAAAAGATGGGCGGCGCCGGTCACATCCAGCAGAAGGCCATCAGCGCCATCAAGGGCCACGAAGGGCGTGAAGCGGTCGCACCAGTCGGCAATATTTGTGAGCAGGTTCAAATCGGCTGGCGCGTTTGCCGCCACAACCTTGAGCGCTGGCAGCATGGCACGCGCATTGGCGAGCGGCTGACCGATAACAAGCCCAAGGGATGCCGCCTTTCGGTCAAGGGCTGACAGGCGAAGCGCATTATCCACCTTTGCCACGACGACCAAGGGCGGCGCATCACGCGCGGCCAACGCCTTGTTAGGCCGTTGCAGCCTGTCGGTTGGAAGATGCGGGAACCACAAGGCCACTATTCGCCGCTGGTTTCTGGAAGACACCATCATCGCAATTCCACTCCATGACCCACTGTCCGGTTTGCCCATGCCGGTTGCGGATGAGATCCGCGGCAAAAACCGGATGACCCCAGTTTTCATTCTGAGCTGGCAAAAATGCCGCGCGCACGAGCCAGCGGGTTTCGGCACTGCTGGCAGCGGGCAAGCTGCCGAAACGCAGGAGAAAAGCCGTCACGGTTTTTTGGGCGGAGGCCAGCGTCAACCGCCGGCTCGTCACCAGATCGAGAATTTTTGGCGCGCCCGGAATCTCGATCACCACGGCGCCAAGGGCCGCACAGGACAGCGCATCGGTTGCGGCGCGAAGGCCATCTGCCGCATCAGCCACGCAGGGCAGCAGCATGCGCGCCGGGTCGAGGCCAAATTCGAGAAAGCCGGTTGCCGAAATCTCGCCATATTCGCGGGCGGAAAAATCCTGCCTGATCCACAGCAGATGGCGGTTTGCGGCGGCACGGGCGGCAAGGCCTGCGGTGAAACCTGTTGCCGCCGCTTCGTGGCCAATAACAGCAAAAACCTCATGCAGCGCGCCGCGCTTAAGCCCGCCCTTCAGGCAAAGATCAGCGGCGGCGTGGCCAAGCGGAATGCGGCTGGATTTTTTCTCCAGCCCGGCTTTGGCGACGGAAGCCCGAAGGGCAATTATTTTTTGCGCGCACACGGGTTTTGCCATTCATGCGACGCAGTCGGAAACCCGCATAACCATGCGCGCACCCTCTTCCACGCGCTGCAGGCAAATATCCGAAAGCGGGCAGGAAACGCATCGCGGGCGTTCATGCGGACACGCCTCCTGACCAAGGCCTTTCAAATGCCAATGCAGTTCAAAAAGATCGTCGGCATCGAAACCATCCGCAGCCGCCATCACGGCGTCATAGGCATTTTCGGCCAGGGCATTTGCCCCCACAAAATCGAACCGCCGCAAAACCCGCAGAACATGGGTATCGACAACGAAGGCGGGCTTGCGCAAAGAGCTGAAATTCAATGTCGCCGCGGCAATCTTGCGGCCAACGCCATGATTTTGCTCAAGCCATGACAATCCCTCCTCCACCG
This sequence comes from Rhodobiaceae bacterium, assembly GCA_009885825.1. Classification (GTDB taxonomy): domain Bacteria; phylum Pseudomonadota; class Alphaproteobacteria; order Rhizobiales; family Aestuariivirgaceae; genus Aestuariivirga. The sequence goes on from VFJY01000121.1 coordinate 3,145, forward strand.
GCCAATCGGCAAGAAAATCGAGATTTATAGCCCCCATGAGCGCCCGGATTTTCCGCAGGGCCCGCTTCAAATCAGGGGCTTTCTTTTCAGGATATTTGACACCCGTTATCACAGCTTCAATGTCAGCTTCCGGCGCATCGGCAAGCGCATCCCAGACCGGGTAACGCCTCATAAGCTTCGCGAGAGCATTCCTGGATACCTGGTCATACGTGCGGCTGCCAAGAAATGAGCCAACGAACTGCGTTACTGGATCAAATCGCTCCTCAACCCGAATTCTTCCAAATTGGGCAGCCAAGCGATCTTGGATGGATCGCAGATCTGCTGCTTGCATAAAATGAAAGGCGGGTTGCATAAAAACAAATAAGAACAAAACAGGAACATTGTCAAGGGCGTTGCTGATAGACCCCGTGATGGGCCGATGTTGCAAACAAAAAATCCAGCGTCTAACAGGTGGGGATGCATTCCACGCTGGACTATCTTGAGAAGCTCATCGCCTTTCCCACTGTCAGCCGGGACAGCAATTTGGCGCTGATAGGTTTTGTGGCAGAAGAACTCCGCAGCCTGGGGATCGCCTCGACGCTGGTTCACAATGAGGATGGCAAGAAGGCCAATCTCTGGGCCACCATTGGCCCTCAGGACAAGCCCGGGATTGCGCTTTCAGGGCATACGGATGTGGTGCCGGTCGAGGGGCAGAACTGGAGCAGCGATCCGTTTCAACTGAACGCCCGCGACGGCAAGTATTATGGGCGGGGCTCGGCTGACATGAAGGGCTTCATCGCCTGCTGCCTCAATCTCGCCCATGCCGCGATGAAGCGCCGACTTAACACGCCCATTCATTTTGCGTTTTCCTACGATGAGGAAATCGGCTGCATCGGGGTGCGCCGCATGCTGGATATGCTGAAGACCATGCCGGTGCGGCCACGGCTTTGCATCGTGGGGGAACCTACGATGTTGCAGGTCGTCACCGCGCACAAGGGCAAGCTTGGATACAGGGTCACGGCGCATGGCCTTGAGGCCCATTCAAGCCTTGCCCCCAGCGGAGCAAACGCCATTTACATGGCGTGTGATCTCATCGCTCAAATCCGCAGCATTCAAGAAGACATTGCCATGAAGGGCCCGCGCGACGGCGATTACGATGTGGCCTACACCACCTTGCATGTGGGCAAGATGGCGGGTGGCGAGGTCATGAACATCGTGCCCAACAACGCCACGTTTGATTTTGAAATCCGCTATCTGCCGGAAGATGACGGCACGGCGATCATGGCGCGCATTGAGCAAGCGGCCGAGGTGGTGGCCAGGAATTTTCAAGGCGTTTTTCCGGCAGCGCATTTTTCCTTTGTGGAATTGCAGAGCTATCCCGCGCTCAATACGCCGATTGACAGCGAGGCGGTGAATTTCGTGCGCGCGCTCACGGGCGGCAATTCCACCGGCAAGATCACATTCGGCACCGAGGGCGGATTGTTCCAGCAGGAGCTTGGAATTCCAGCCGTGGTCTGCGGCCCGGGCAGCATCGCGGTGGCGCACAAGCCGGACGAATATGTGAGCGGCGAGCAGTTGGCATTGTGTGACGCGATGCTGGGGCGCCTGTTGGACAGGCTGTCGGGCTAGGGGCTGTTGGACTGTCATTCAATTGAATGCACTGGTACCGTAATTCCAAACTGTCGGGAGTGAGTTGAATGCACTGGCACCGTAACTCTAAATTTGACGGCATGATCGGCCCCAACGGCGAAGAGGTTTTCGAAGCCTACGCCGAAAACAACACACCTGGAGCTTATCGTATCTTCTGGGAGCTTATCGTATCTTCTGGGTCTACGGACCTGGCAAGGATGTGATTACGATTTTGGCGATTACAGCGCATCCGTGAGGTGCATGTTACGCAAGCATGTCATACACCAGCCGCGCCGTGGCAATATCCTCGACTGCAAGGCCAACAGATTTAAAGACTGTTGTCTGCTCGCGCGAAATTATTTTTGCGCCCGCAAATATCTCCCCCGCTTCCGCGAAGATTTGCGCTCGAGAAAGGATGACATCGCCCGATTCCTTCAATACCGCCTCGCGCGAGTCTGCTATGACTACATTGCCCATCACATCGTCGTCGAGTTCCCGCCACGAGGGCCGGGACGAACCCACAGCATTGAGATGCGCGCCCTGCTTCAGCCATCTGCCTTTGACAATGGCCTGCAGCGAGTTGGTCGCAGTGACGATGACATCCGCCCCGCGCACCGCCTGTTCAAGCTCCATCGCTTTCACCAGGTGCTTGTCGGCAAATTTTCGCGCGTTCTCAGCCGTGCGGCTCCAGATGCGTACCTCGTTGAAGCTGCACACATGCCGAAGCGCATGCAAATGCGCCTCCGCCTGCACGCCGCTGCCAATCAGCGTCAGCACCTTCGCATCTGGCAAGGCCGCATATCTGGTAACCGCCGCCGACACGGCCGCTGTGCGCATCTCGGTGATCAGCCGCCCATCCATGAAGGCCAAAGGCTCCCCGGTTTCCGGATCGAACAATGAAATGGTGGCCGTATGCGTGTGATGTTTGGTGCCTTCATTCTTTGGGTAAAAGGCAACCAGCTTCGCCCCCATCCCATCCGACGTCACCGCCGGCATGACGCCAAGGAAACGCTTGCCTTCCTCAATCGTCAGGATTTGCCTGACAGGCTGGATGACCTTGCCTGCAGAAAACGCTGCCAGCGCCTGCTCCATGGCGGGGATCAGCTTTTCGTAGGTCAACACTTTTGCAATGTCTGGTTCGGAGAGATAAAGGACCACGATAGCTCCTGCACGGAATGGTTTTGGGCCACCATAGGTCCCTTGCCATCGTGGAGCAACAGCAGCGGAAGAACCGTTATGACTGAAGATAGGACTGACGTTGCTGGCTGGACGATTCATTGCTCATGGGTCGCAATCCAAATGTAGCCCCGCCTGTTTTCAGCTGGGGAAAATGGTTTTCAATCACGGGGATTTCCTTCCCCACACGAGCAGGGCTATCGCATGTGGTGGCGGGCGATATGGTGTGGGTTAGCACGAAGCCACTTTCCTACCCGATCCCCACCGCCTGAGGCACTTCACTGTTGAATTGGCGCGGCAAAAAACCCATCATTCTATTCTCCTTGACACTATATTCCTAATATGCCATTTGTATTCCTTCTATGTTTTTTGTGCCGGATAAGGAAACACCATGGACTGGGACTTGGCCATCAAACGCAACAGCGAAGCGCTCATGGGGATAGTCGCGGAGATTTTCGCCATGCTGGGGATTGCAGGCACCGATATTGTGGCGCGGATTCCGCCGCCCCTGCACCGGGCCGTGTTGCGCCTGCTGTGGCCCGCCGAATCCGCCGTGCGCCGCCTCATCGTCATCGCGGCGCGGGGCCTTGTGGTGAAGCTCGCTCCCTCGCGTCCCATGCCGGCGGGGGCCATCATCAAGAAGGGCGGGCAATCACGTCCTTCCTTTCAGCTCTTCGATCCACGCAAAAACTTCAACCCGCCGCACCGCCGGGCATTCGCCCGGATTGGCCCGCGCATCCATGTCTTCGCGTTCGATCCCCGGGTAGCGGCGCTGTGGCCAGCGCCCCAACCCGCCGCCGATCTCCCTCCGCCGCCCGATGGCCTGGTCAACGCTGAACGCCTCAGCCGCAGGCTCCAGGCCCTCAAGCTGGCACTCGAGGATCTGCCGCGCCAAGGCCCGGCGGCTCGCCCGCTGGCGGGTCAGGCGGGAGAATGCAAAGAGTCCGAAGTTCAAGTCGCCGCTCCGGCCGGGCCATCCGCCCGGCTATCGCAGGAAGGCGGTTCACGAAGTCGATGACGTGCTCATCGAATGCCACGGTCTCGCCTGCGACGCGATGAAGCCCGACACGTCCTGAAGTGCCGGCCTTCGCTACTCTACCCCGAAAGCGGAATAACCGTTTTCACAAGAGGTGAAGCCGTGCCCGAACTTCCGGCTGTGACTAAGGATCGCCCGGGACGCCGTAGCTGGGGGCGGCGGTGGGGTCTATGGCGCGTTGCTGGTAGGCGCCCATCTGCGGCTTGTAGTCGGTCCATAGTTTTCGCAATTTGGCTATCGGATTTTCATCATCCCAATCGACGCGGAGGCTGACGAGGGGGAAGGCCTGCTCGTGATAGACAATCAACGCGGCGGAATGGACGGGGCCTTCTTCGCCGCCAGAAGCCAAGCCTGCTTCCAGCGAACGCAGCAGGCGCTCGGCCAGATGTTCGCCGGCATTGGCGGCGAAAGTTTCTGTCATCACTTCCGGCAGTTTTGCTGACTTCAATAAATTTCCCGCGGCAACACAGTCCGGTTTTTCGGAAACGCCATGGGTGCCCAGGATATTCTTGCCGGACCAACTGGCGGAATTTCCCTTCACATCAACCGCTGTCAGCTGACGGAATTCAATGTGGGGCCTGTCTTGAGTAATTGAATCAATTGCTTGTCTTGCGGTCAGGCCTTGCGACATCAGATCAAGCAGGCGGGGACCGAGGTCAGGATCCGTAATGTTTTGGGTTGCCACGGCACCCACGCCTGCGCGGGCATGGGGGCAGCGGGCGCCCACGGCTATGGAAGATGTTGTAATGGCAACCCCGAAGGCCCCGGATTTGGCGCAGCGTCCGGCGATTGAAAATGTCATGGCCTCAGTCCGGAATGACGGCGGTGGCTTCGATTTCCACCAGCCATTCGGGCCGCGCCAGCGCCGTGATGACGAGGCCGGTCGAGCATGGGAACACGCCCTTCAGCCATTTGCCCATCTCGCGGTAAACATCCTGGCGATAGCGGATGTCGGTGAGATAGACCACAATGCGGCAGATGTGGTCCATATGGCCGCCCGACTCTTCCATCAGCAGTTTGATGTTGGCCATGGTTTTGGCCGTTTGCGCTGTGGCATCGCCCACATGCAGGGATTCCCGTGTGTCGAGGTCCTGGGAAACCTGGCCGCGCACGAATACGGTCGTACCGCGCGCCACAACGGCCTGGCAAAGATCATTGTCGAGCTTCTGCTCGGGGTAAGTGTCTTTGGTGTTGAAGGGACGAATTCTTTTATGTGCGGTCATTGATTGTTTGATCCTTCGAGGCCGTGTTGAATTACGCGTGTCCTGTCTTGTTTTCCTGGGGCCCTTTATACGCCAAATACCCGCGCTGCGTGGTGATATGGTCCGCCAGATACTTGGCGTCATGCCAGACGCCCCAGATGAAGCTTGATCCCCTGCGTGACAGCCATGGCAATCCAAGGAAATAGATGCCCGGTTCGGAAGAAACGCCGCGCTGGTGCTTCGGCTTGCCTTTCGCGTCAAAGGCATCCA
>VFJY01000048.1 GCA_009885825.1 Rhodobiaceae bacterium
ATGAAGCGCCTGGCCGCAAATCCAATCGCTTCTTCCCACGGCACTTCCTTCCACGGGTCGGTGATCTTGTCGCGCACCATGGGCTTGGTCATCCGGTCCTTGTGCGTGGCATAGCCCCAGGCGAAGCGGCCCTTCACGCAGGAGTGGCCTTCGTTGGCGCCGCCATCCTTGTAAGGCACCATGCGGACAACTTCATCGCCCTTCATCTCGGCCTTGAAGGAGCAGCCCACGCCGCAATAGGCGCAAGTTGTGACAACCGAATGCTCGGCCTGGCCCAATTTGATGACGGATTTTTCCGTGAGCGTCGCCGTCGGGCAGGCCTGGACGCAAGCGCCGCAGGACACGCATTCCGAATTCAAAAAGCCCTCATCCATGCCAGCCGAAACATGGGAGGCGAAGCCCCGCCCATCAATGGTGAGCGCGAAGGTGCCTTGCACTTCCTCGCAGGCCCTAACGCAGCGCGAACACACGATGCATTTTGCCGGATCGAAAGTGAAATAGGGGTTGCTCTCGTCCTTGGGCTTGTGGCGGAAACTGCTTTCAAAAACATGATTGTCGCCGTCATAGCCATAGCGCACATCGCGAAGGCCCACAGCACCCGCCATGTCCTGCAATTCGCAATCGCCATTGGCGGCGCAGGTGAGGCAATCCAGCGGGTGGTCGGAAATATAAAGCTCCATCACGCCCTTGCGCAGTTGATTAAGCCGCGATGTTTCTGTTTTCACCTTGATGCCGGCGGCAACCGGCGTGGTGCACGACGCTGGCGTGCCCTTGCGGCCCTCGATTTCAACCAGGCACAGCCGGCAAGAGCCAAAGGCGTTCACCGAATCCGTGGCGCAGAGCTTGGGAATCTTGGTGCCCAGCTCCATGGCGGCCCGCATGATGGACGTGCCTTCCGGCACCGTGATCGGCTGCCCATCAATTTCCAGCGTCACCATGGTTGTGGACTTGGTTTTTGGCGTTCCGTAGTCAGCTTCTTTGATCAGGCTCAAGGGGTGGTCTCCATCATAAGGGCCCTCATCCGCCCGTTGGGCACCTTCTTCCATGGCGTGCGCCACGGGAGAGGGCGATAAACATCAAGCGCCTTCGCCCGTGTTCGGGCTTGGCCCGAGCATGGGAGAAGGTGGCCGAAGGCCGGATGAGGGCGCTCCTTTGTCATTCCGCTGCAACTTTCATTGGCCGGTCAAAATCCTCGGGCCAAAACCTGACCGCGCTCTGCACCGGCATCGGTGTCAACCCGCCCATGGCGCAGAGCGAGCCGTCAATCATTGTCTGGCACAAGTCGTCCAGCAGCAAGAGATTTTTCTCGCGGCTCTCGCCCGCCACAATCCGGTCGATCACCTCAACGCCGCGTGTGGAGCCAATCCGGCAGGGCGTGCACTTGCCGCAGGATTCAATGGCGCAGAATTCCATCGCGAAGCGGGCCTGGGCCGCCATGTCAACGCTGTCGTCAAACACCACAACGCCGCCGTGGCCCACCATGGCGCTGGCGGCGGCGAAGGTTTCATAATCCATTGGCATGTCGAGTTGTGAAATGGGAATATAGGAACCCAGCGGCCCGCCCACCTGCACTGCGCGCAAAGGTTTTCCCGTGGCCGTGCCGCCGCCAAAATCCTCAATGAGCTGGCGCAGCGTAATGCCAAAGGCTTTCTCGACAAGACCGCCCTGTTTGATATTTCCGGCCAACTGGAACGGAAGCGTGCCGCGCGAACGGCCCATGCCGTAGTTCTTGTAGGCTTCCCCGCCTTCCGCCAGAATATAAGGCACGGCGGCAAAGCTCAGCACATTGTTGATGATCGTGGGCTTGCCAAACAATCCCTGCAAGGCCGGAATAGGGGGCTTGGGCCGCACCATGCCGCGCTTGCCCTCAAGGCTGTCCAGCATGGCGGTTTCCTCGCCGCAGATATATGCGCCCGCACCCCGGCGCACTTCCAGCGAGAAGGAATGCTCCGTACCCTGAATATGTTGCCCCAGCCACTTCGCAGCCGTGGCAATGCGGATGGCATCCTTCATGGTGTTGATGGCATCCGGATATTCCGAGCGGATATAGATGAAGCCCTTGGTGGCGCCGCCCGCAACGCCGGCAATCACCATGCCTTCGATCAGCATGAAGGGATCGCCCTCCATCACCATGCGGTCGGCGAAGGTGCCGCTGTCGCCTTCATCAGCGTTGCAGCAGACATATTTCTGGTCGGCCTTCACATCATGAACGGTTTTCCATTTGATGCCGGTTGGAAATCCTGCGCCGCCCCGGCCCCGCAATCCCGAGTTTGAAACCTCGGCCACGATGGCAGCGCCCGTCATGGTGAGCGCTTTCTTCAAGCCTGCAAAACCGCCAAGCTTCATATAGTCTTCAAGCGACAGCGGATCAGTAATCCCGCAGCGCGCGAATGTGAGGCGTTCCTGGTTTTTGAGAAATGGAATGTCTTCGGTGAGGCCAAGCGACAATTTGTGTGCGCCGCCTTCATGGAACTTTGCGGCAAAGAGGGAGGCAGCATCGGAGGCCTCAACCGGACCATAGGCCACGCGGCCCCGCGGCGTTTCAACTTCAACCAGCGGCTACAGCCAGTGGAGCCCCCGCGAGCCATTGCGAATAATCTGTATGCTGATGTTCTTGGCGACGGCTTCCGCCCTGATGGCGTCAGCCACATCATCGCTGCCAAGGGCGCGGGCGGCGAAATCCCGGGGCACATAAATCCTGATCATGACGCGAGCTCCGTCATCAGGGTTTCAAATTTTTGTGGGGACACGCGGCCAACCGGCCGCTCATCCACCAGCATGGCGGGAGCCGTCGAACAAAGCCCGAGACAATAGACAGCCTCCAGCGTCACCTTGCCATCAGCGGTGGTTTCCCCGAATTTGACCTTGAGGGACTTTTCAATCGCCTTGGCCAGTTCTTCGCCCTTCATCGATTGGCAGGCCTCGGCCCGGCAAACCTTGACCACATGGCGGCCCGCGGGTTTGCGCCTGAAATCATGGTAAAATGTCACCACGCCATGAACTTCGGCGCGCGAAATATTGAGCGCCTTGGCCAGGACCGGCAGCGAAGCCTCCGGCACATGGCCCACCTCATGTTGCAGATCATGGAGGATTTCCAGCAGAGCGTCAGGCTTGTTGTCATAACGCGCCGCAATAATGCTGGCCGCATCAGGTTTCGCGCTGTGAAGCTCAAGGAGGGTGTGTTTTCCGGACATGGTCCATTATGGCAGAACCCGCCACCAAACGCCAATTGCGGCGGGCTATGGGGTGATAGGCGGGGCCTATTGTGCCGAAGACCGGTCTGTTCATTTATCCAAATAGCTCATTTCAACCGTTCGGTCTGCAACAGCAGCACGTTCAGCCCGCCGTGGGACACAGACCGGCCCGGCGGCGCGAACGGTAGGCCGGTTGCTTTGGCAAGCGCGGTGTCGGTTGTGATCAATCCCACGCGCCAGCCGGTGAACCTGGTCAGAAGGGTTTTCCCGAGTGCTACGTAGAGGGCAACGAGTGGCTTCTTGTCGGCGATCCTTGTGCCATGGGGCGGATTGACGATCACCAGTCCGGGCGGAACCGGCGGCGGCGTGAGATTGCTGACGGCATGATGCTGGAAGACCGTGAAGTCCGAAACCCCCGCACGCCCGGCATTGGCGCGGCTCATCGTGATCGCACCTGCGTCACGGTCGCTGCCGAAGAAATGGTGGGCGGGCTTTACGCCCTGCGATGAATCGCGCAGACGCTTCCAGGCGCCTTCGTCGAAGCTTACAAGTTGCTCGAAGGCAAAGCTCCGGGATCGGCCCGGGTTGAGTTTCGCCGCAATTTCCGCCACTTCAATGACGAAGGTGCCAGAGCCGCACATCGGATCAACCACGGGTTCACGGACATCATAGCCGCATTGGCGCAGGAAAAGCGACGCCATGGTTTCCCGCATGGGCGCCTTGCCGATGGCTTCCTTGTGGCCCTGCTTATGCAGGGATTCGCCTGACGTATCGATGCTGATGGTGCACAGATTGTCTTCAAAGCGGGCCTTGATGCACAGCTCGGCATCGGCTGAGATGGGAGCCCCCAGTTCTTCGCGGATCGCGATTTCAATCCGCTGTGCGGCAGCGCCTGCATGATAGATGCGGGACTTCTTGCAGGTGACCTCGACCTGGACGGCCACATCGGGCGCCAGGAACTGCCCCCCGGAAATTTGCGGGCGAGCTTGTCGAACTGGGCCAGGTGGCCCGCATGAAACGCGCCGGTGCGGACCAGGACGCGGCCGGCGCCCCGAATTTCAAGATTGGCCCGCCAAACCTCTGGCCACCCTCCCCGCACAGCCACGCCGCCCACAACCTGCTTGGGGTCACGGAAGGCCAAGGCCAGCACCTCGGCGCAAAGCACAGCTTCAAGGCCGGGCGGCGACACCAGAAATATCTCAAAATCATTGACCGTGGTCATGGCGTCCGCGTAGCCCAAAAACCATCACCAATCGACAAGTATCGGCAACGCCCTCACGCAACCAGGCGGCTCTTCTCCTTGGCAAACGGGCTGAGGCCCAGCCACTGCTGCATGGCGCTGGCGATGGCCTGGTCACCCTGGACATCAAGCTCCTCTGATTCCATTTCCCTGCTGACCGTGGTAACCCCCATCCACACCGCCGTCATCGAACGAAGCGCGCCCGTCACATACAAATCCACTTCAAATCCAGGGTCGGCGTTGCACAGGTCAACCTCGCCATCCGGTTTGATGACCAGCCAATAGCTCTGGCGTGCCTTGTCCACGTCGGGGAAATGAAACAGAATGGTGCTGCGCTTTTTCGGCAATGGCGTGGGGTCGATGTGGCGGCGCATGTCCCACATTAGCAATGACGGGTCGAGATTTTTCAGCGACAGTTTTGATTCAACCCAGCGCTGGCCCCAGAAGCCCAAGGCCATGACGATGGGCCGCAAATCTTCGCCAGCCGCAGTCAGCCGGTATTCAAAACCTTTTTTCACCGGCACTTCCTTGACAATTCCCGCATCGCGCATTTCGCCCAACCGCTTGGACAGCAGCGACGGCGACATGCGCGGAACCCCGCGCCGGAGATCGTTGAAGCGCGTGGTGCCGCAAAGCATTTCGCGCAGGATCAGGGGCGTCCAGCGTGAGCAGAAAATTTCAGACGCCATGGCCACCGGGCAAAACTGCCCATAACTCCCGTGTTCGGACATTGTTTCCTCCATTTCGGCTTTACCGAATTTCAGGCTAGCATGAGTGCCCGGACGCCAACAGTACAGAAACTGTACCGGAATTGGACCCGCCGTAACAGCTTTGGCGAGGGCCAGTACATTTTCGGGACTGGATTGAATTCGCCGATGGGACCATTTTTCGGCAGCACAGACAGTTTTACAAAGGGAGCCCGCCATGAACACTGTAACAAAGCTGAAATCCGACACGCACTATGACCTCGTAGCTATGGCCAATGAATTGGGCCGCGATTTTGCCGCCCGCGCCGAAGCGGCCGATGCCACCGACAGTTTCGTGGCCGATAATTATGCGGCTCTCAAAGCTTCCGGCCTCGTTGAAGCCGGTGTGCCAGTTGAGCTGGGCGGCGGCGGCGCTGATATTGATGAGCTGGCCCAAATGCTGCGGACCATGGCGCATCATTGCAGTTCAACAGCGCTGGCCTTCGCCATGCACACCCACCAGGTGGCAATCCCCGCCTGGCGCTGGAAGCACCAGAAGGTTGCGGCTGTCGAACCCCTGTTGAAACGCGTGGCGGCCGAGAAGATTGTTCTGCTTTCAAGCGGCGGCTCAGACTGGGTGGCAGGTTCCGGCAAGGCAGAGCGGGTGGAAGGCGGATTCAAGATCACCGCGCGGAAAATTTTTTCCTCGGCCACACCCGCTGGCAGCTTGCTGATGACGACCGCCGTGCTGGAAGAGCAGGGCGAGCCGCCGATGGTGCTCCACTTCGGCATTCCGATGACCTCGCCTCAGGTGCGCATTGATCCGGTATGGAAAGCCATGGGCATGCGCGGCACGGCTTCCCATGATATTGTCATAGACGGTCATGTGGTGCCCGAAGCTGCGGTGGCGCTGAAGCGCAAAGCGGGCGAATGGCACCCCCTGTTTCAAACCATTGCGACCATAGCTTTCCCCTTGATCTACGGCGTTTACCTGGGTGTTGCGGAAAGCGCGCGGGATCTGGCGCTGGCTCTCGCCAAAAAGCGGCGGCCCGACCGCCACGTGGTTGATCTGGTGGGGCAGATGGATACCGAACTCCGCGCCGCAGAGATGGCCCACAGCTACATGCTTTCTGTGGTGAACCGCAATGCCCCCTCGGCCGAAACCGTGAACGACGTGATGATCGGACGGCGTCTCGTTGCCGATCATGCCATCCGCGCGGTGGAACTTGCCATGGAAGCCGCCGGAGGGTCAGGCTTCTACCGGGCCCAAGGGCTGGAGCGCCGCTTCCGCGACATTCAGGGCGCCAGATATCACCCCATGCAAAATGGCCAGCAATCCGAATACGCCGGAGCCATGGCCATGGGACTGCCGGTGGACAAGATATTTTAGGAGCAATGATCGGCGCCGATTTCCCGCAACAGATACCTGAGAAAGAACGGGCCATGGCCGCAAACATCGAAGGCCAGATCGCGAGTGCAGAGCAGGAATGGCTGGAAGGCTGGAAGCTAGGCCCGGCGACTTCATCGTCGGACAAGACGGCATTCTCCGGTTAACCTACCGAGCCCAATTTTGCGACGACTACGCCGACCCGCAGGTCTTGCTCGCCGCCATCAGGGAGGCGGTGCTCGGCCTGTAGTTTGCATCACCATGAAAGGAGAGGCCTATGACAATCCACACTGGTCGATGCGTTTGCGGCGCGGTGCGTTGGGAAACCAGCGCCGATCCCATCCGGGTGACGACCTGTCATTGCCGATTCTGCCAACGCGCAACTGGTACAGCCTATTTTGTGGAGCCAATCTTCAAGAGCGGGGATTTTGTTGTCACGGCTGGAATGCCAAAGGCCTATAGCCATCGGTCAGAGGGCAGTGGCAAGCATGTCACAATCCACTTCTGCGGAACTTGCGGCAGCAAGTCCCACCTCAGTTTTGAACGCTTTCCGGACGTCGTCGGAGTCTATGCTGGCGGCTTCGATGACCCCAACTGGTTCGAAATAAGTGCCGGGAATTCGAAGCATATCTTTCTCGAAGCAGCACGCAAGGATACAATCATTCCACCCGGCATTCCCACATATCAACAGCACGCCACCGACAATGATGGGACGTCTTGTTTGGTCACTATTTGCGAGACCTTCCATCAAGTTCGTTAACACTACGGGGATGGCAGGTTATGACAGGGCGCTGCTCATCTCAACTGCTCCGTCTGGAACAACCGCACGTTCAGCCCGCCATGGGACACAGGGCCAAAGGGAGCAGCGAAGGGCAGGCCGGTTGCCCTGGCGAGCATGGTGTCCGTTGTGATCAACCCCACGCGCCAGCCCGTAAACTTCGTCAGCAATGTTTTCCCGAGGGCTGCGTAGAGAGCAATGAGCGGCTTCTTGTCGCCGATCCTGGTGCCATAGGGCGGATTGACGATGACCAGTCCGGGTGGCCCCGGCGGCGGGGTGAGATTGCTCACCGCATGGTTCTGGAACACGGTGAAGTCCGTGACACCTGCGCGCGCGGTATTGGCGCGGCTCATCTGGATGGCACCCGCATCACGGTCGCTGCCGAAGAAGTTAAACGCGGGCTTCACTGCGGGCTTCGCGTCGCGCATCGTTTTCCAGGCAGCTTCATCGAAGCTTACCAGGTGCTCGAAGGCAAAGCGCCGTGACCGGCCGGGGTTCAGTTTCGCTGCAATTTCGGCGGCTTCAATGACAAAGGTGCCAGAGCCGCACATGGGATCAACCACGGTTTCATTTCCATCAAACCCGCACTGGCGAAGGAAAAGCGATGCCATGGTTTCGCGCATGGGGGCCTTGGCAATGGCTTCCTTGTGGCCGCGTTTGTGGAGCGATCCGCCTGACGTATCGATGCTGAGGGTGCAGAGATTGTCCTCAAACCGGGCCATGATGCGAAGCTCGGCGTCAGGTGAAATAGGAGCACCCAGTTCTTGATGGATCGCCGTTTCAATGCGCTGTTGGGCAGCGCCCGCATGATAGATGCGCGACTTCCGGCAGGTGGCCTCGACCTGGAGGGGCGCATCGGGCCGCAAGAATTCACCCCATGGAAATTTGCGGGCGAGCTTGTCGAGCTGCGCCAGGTGGCCTGCATGAAAGGCGCCGATGCGAGCGAGAATTTTGGTGGCGCCGCGAATTTCAAGATTGGCCCGCCAAACCTCTGGCCAGCCGCCCCGTAACACCACGCCGCCCACAGCCTCTCTCGGCCCATGAAAGCCCAGGGCCTGCACCTCGGCGCAAAGCGCAGCTTCAAGGCCGGGAGCCGTCACCAGGAATATCTCAAAATCATTGACCGTGGCCATGGTGTCCGGATATCGCAAAACCCCGCGCCAATCGACAAGTTTCGGCAGCGCCTTTTCATCGGGCGCGTTTTGGTGCAAGATCGACGGACTTGAGGGATTGCGAGGACGCCATGATCATCTATCCCGATCTCGAATTGCGCAAGGGCCGCCTGGTCAATTTGATCCGCAACAGGATTGAAAGCCCGGTCATTTACGATCTCGATCCGGTTGAGGCGGCGCACGACCTGGCCAGGCAGGGCGCGGCGTGGCTGCATGTGGTCGATCTCGACGCGGTGTTCAACGAGGGCGAGAACAACGACATCATCAGGAAGATCATCCGCACCGCGAGCTGCTCGGTCCAGGTTGGCGGCGGCATCAGGTCCATGGAAAAAGTCCATGGCTGGATGGACGCCGGTGCCGCGCGCGTGGTCATCGCCACAGCTGCCGTGAAATACCCGCATTTCGTCATGGCGGCGGCCACCGCCTATCCGGACTCGGTGGTGGTCAGCATCGACGCCCGGGGCGGGCGTGTTCTTGTTGACGGCTGGACGGAAGCCACCATCTTCACGCCCGGTGACTTTGTGCACCAGTTCGACAATGTGGGACTGGCCGCGATCATCTACACCGATATTGACCGCGACGAGGATTTTCCCGGCAGCACCATGGCCCACGCCACCAGCCTGGCCGCGAAGATCAGAACCCCCGTCATCGTCAGCGGCGTGGTCAAAACCCTCGACGATATTTCAACCCTGTCATACCTGCCGAACATCGCGGGCGCCATCACCAGCCGGGCCCTGTTTGGCGGCGCCTTCACCTTCGCCCAAGCCAACGCTATCGCCGTCGAACGCCACGCGCAGGCAGCACCGCTCCTCTGACGGCGGGCGCCTACGGCTCGCTCCACTCCGCCAGGAGGTCTTTGGCCTCGACCGGGTCGCCCACTTTGACATGAACATGCGAAAGGCGGCCGGCGCGGTCAGCGGTGACGGCGGTGAACATCTTCATGGCTTCCATCTGCAGGATGGGATCGCCCTTTGCCAGGATGTCGCCTGCCTTGGCGGTGACGCCGACGATCAGCCCCGGCATCGGCGCGCCAATGTGGAGGACGTTGTTTTGCTGCGCCTTCGGGCGGGCCGCCACCTTGGCTTTCACGCTGCGGTTCGGCACGCGAATTTCCCGGGGCTGCCCGTTCAGCTCAAAGAACACCTTGACGTCGCCGGTTTCCGTGGTTTCACCCACGGTCTGAAGCTGGATCTCCAGCATCTTTCCCGCCGCGATTTCAGCCGTGACCTGCTCGCCCGGCGCCATGCCGTAGAAGAACGTTCGGGTGGGCAGCACGCGCACCGGTCCATACAGCCGGTGCCGGAACCGGTAATCGGCGAAGACCTTGGGATACATCAAATACCCGTTCAGGTCTTCGTCATCGACGGTCTCGTCCTCATTGTCTTCGCTGCCGGCCTTCAGATCAGCCAGCAGCCTTGCCCGTGTCAGCTCGAGATCGACGGGCGCAAGGCTGGCGCCGGGCCGCGCCGTGTTCGGCGTCTCGCCCTTCAAAACCTTTTTGGTGATCGCCGCGGGCCAGCCGCCCTCGGGCTGGCCCAGGTTTCCGCGCAGCATGTCGACGACGGATTCAGGGAATGACAGCTCGACCTTGGGGTCCTCAACCTGCGCGCGACTGAGATTTTGCGACACCATCATCAGCGCCATGTCGCCCACCACCTTGGATGACGGCGTCACCTTCACGATATCGCCAAACAGCATGTTGGCGTCGGCATAGGCCTGCGCCACGTCCGGCCACCGGTGCTCGAGCCCGAGACTGCGCGCCTGCGCCTTGAGATTGGTGAACTGGCCGCCCGGCATTTCATGCAGATAGACATCGGAGGCGGGCGCCGGCAGGCCGCTTTCGAATGCCGCGTACTGGGCGCGCACGTCTTCCCAGTAACCGGAAATGCCGCGGATGGCGGCGATATCGAGGCCGGTGTCGCGCTCCGTGTGGCGCAGGGCTTCGACAATGGATCCCAGGCACGGTTGCGACGTGCCGCCCGAAAACGCGTCCATGGCGGCATCGACAATGTCAACGCCCGCCTCGCAGGCCGCCAGCACGCTGGCGCCGGCGATTCCCGAGGTGTCATGGGTGTGGAAATGCACCGGCAGGCCGACCTCTTCCTTCAGCGCCTTGATCAGGACCCTGGCGGCGGCGGGTTTCAGCACGCCGGCCATGTCCTTGACGCCGAGAATATGGGCTCCCGCCCTGGCCAGCGCCTTTCCGATGGACACATAATAGGCCAGGTCGTGCTTGGCGCGCGCCGGATTGAGAATGTCTCCCGTGTAGCAAACCGCGCCTTCGCAAATCTTGTTGGCCTCGATGACCGCGTCCATCGCCACCCGCATGTTCTCGACCCAGTTGAGCGAGTCGAAAACCCGGAACACGTCGACGCCGGTCAGCGCTGCCTGGCGCACAAATGCGCGTACCACATTGTCGGGATAGTTGGTGTAGCCCACGCCATTCGCGCCGCGCAGCAGCATCTGGATGAGCAGATTGGGCATATGGGCGCGCAGCTCGCGCAGCCGCTGCCACGGGCATTCCTGCAGGAACCGGTAGGCCACATCGAATGTGGCGCCGCCCCAGCACTCCATGGAAAAAAGCTGGGGCAGGTTCGCCGCGTAGGCCGGCGCGACGCGGATCATGTCGATCGACCGCATGCGCGTCGCCAGCAGGCTCTGATGGCCGTCGCGCATCGTGGTGTCGGTCATCAGCGCGCGGCTTTGCCGGGCGACCCAATCCGCCACCGCCTGCGGTCCTTTGGCGACAAGCAGGCTGCGGACGCCGTCCGCCGGTTCGCCGCGCGGCACCGGCGGATGCGGCGGCGCCACGCCCATTTGCGGCAGGGGGCGCCCTTGCGTTTCCGGATGGCCGTTGACCGTGACATCGGCGATGTAGGTCAATATCTTGGTGGCCCGGTCGCGCCGCTTCATGAAGACGAACAGATCCGCCGTCGTGTCGATGAATTTGGTGGTGTAGGTGTTGTCGAGGAACGTCGGGTGCTTCAGCAGGTTTTCGACAAACGCGATATTGGTTGAAACGCCGCGCACGCGGAACTCGCGCAGCGCCCGGTCCATGCGCGCGATGGCCTTCTCCGGCGTTTGCGCCCAGGCCGTCACCTTGACCAGAAGCGAGTCATAATGCCGGGTGATGACGCTGCCCGCATAGGCCGTGCCGCCATCGAGCCTGATGCCCATGCCGGTGGCCGAGCGGTAGGCGGTGATGCGCCCGTAGTCGGGAATGAAATTGTTTTGTGGATCTTCCGTGGTCACCCGGCACTGGATGGCATGGCCGGAGAGCGTGATGTCCTCCTGCCGCGCCGCCCCTGTCGCCTCCGCCAGCGTGGCACCCTCGGCGATCAGGATCTGGCTTTGCACGATGTCGATTCCCGTCACCTCTTCGGTGACCGTATGCTCCACCTGCACCCGCGGATTGACCTCGATGAAATAGAACCGGGATGTTTCCATATCCATCAGGAATTCGACGGTGCCCGCGCATTCATAATTGACCTGGGCGCAAACGCGGCGGCCCAGCTCACAGATTTCGGCCCGCTGCGCGCCCGTGAGGTAGGGCGCTGGCGCCCGCTCCACCACTTTCTGGTTGCGCCGCTGCACGGTGCAGTCGCGCTCATAGAGGTGATAGATATGGCCGTGCTTGTCGCCCAGGATCTGCACCTCGACGTGGCGCGCCCGCAGGATCATTTTTTCCAGATAGCCTTCGCCATTGCCAAAGGCGGCTTCCGCCTCCTTCCGCCCTTCGCGGACCTTGTCGATCAGCTCGTCCGGCCCGTTGACCGCGCGCATGCCGCGCCCGCCGCCGCCCCACGAGGCCTTGAGCATCAGCGGATAGCCGATGGCGCCGGCCTGCCTGCGGATGTCATCGGGCGCATCGCCCAGCACCCCGGTTGCCGGAATGACGGGAACACCCGCCGCCATGGCGACGCGGCGCGCGCTCGCCTTGTCGCCGAGCGCCCGCATGGTTTTGGCGCTGGGCCCGATGAAGATGATTCCCGCCGCGTCGCAGGCCTCGACAAAGTCCGGGTTTTCCGCCAGCAGCCCATAGCCCGGATGCACCGCGTCAACGCCCGCCATTTTGGCGACGCGGATGATTTCCGGAATGCTGAGGTAGGCCCCGACCGGGCTCAGCCCTTCGCCGATCCGGTAGGCCTCGTCGGCCTTGAACCGGTGCAGCGAGAGCTTGTCTTCCTCGGCATAGACCGCGACGGTGCGCTTACCCAATTCCGTCGCGGCGCGCATGACGCGGATGGCGATTTCGCCGCGGTTGGCGATGAGAATGGAGCCAAAGGGTTTTGTCATCAGGTTCCTCTGGGGGTCGCGTTGAGGGTGGGGCCGCAAACAGGCCCCTGATCTGCCCGCAATTTTTGCGGTGCGCCATGTGACGTTATGGCATGCTGGCTGTCCCGTCGAGAGGGGCCGGAATCAGGGCGTCTTGTTCTTGTCATCCCAGATCATCGGCTCCCACAGCTCGACCTTGTTTCCATCGGGATCCATGATCCAGGCGAACTTGCCGTTTTCATGGGCTTCCGGGCCGCACACAATCTCAACGCCGGCCTTCTCTAGATCAGCGAGCATCTCGGCCAGATTGTCGACGCGGTAATTGATCATGAAGCTGGATTGGCTCGGGCTGAACCATTGGCTGTCCGCCCCGGCCACATGCCAGACGGTCAGGCCCTTGTCCTCGGCCCTGTCATCGGGCCAATTGAGAGTGGCGCCGCCAAAATCCTCCAGCGGCAGTCCCAGATGTTTCTGGTACCAGGCGGCGAGCGCCGCGTTATCGCAAACTAACCTGCGCCTTATCCAATCCTCGCTTTCGCGCTTGTCCGCCAGTCTTTCCGATCACCTCGTCGGCCCTCAGCTAACAATCCCACTCAGCCAAAGCTGGGCGGGATCGTCCAGGCAGGCAGGAAGCTTCAGCCGCGCTTATCAACCCTTGGAGCCAGTGGTGACCTCGTCTTTGTGGGCGGCGAAGGCTCCCAGGACTTCGTCCTTCTCTTTTTTCGGCACCTTGAAGAAGTCCAGCGTCCGTCCGAGTTCCGCCGCGACCTCATCGAATTCCGCAGGGGAGATCTTGAGGTCACGATGGGCCTCTTCTAGGCCGAGCGGCGTAGCACCTGGCTTGGTGGCCGCGAACTTGAAGGGCCCGCCCGAAACCTCGCAGACCCACAGCGTCCGCATGAACTTGAGGCCCGGCAGCCTTCCCAGGTTCTTGGTGTGCCATTCCCGCAGCTGCAGGTTCTTGGACTCCTGGCCGACGATGGGGTTCTTAACGATGTCGTCGCTGAAGTGATCGACCACCGCTGCGATGGCGAAGACGCCGCCCAGCCGCTCGTACAAAGTTTTTTCCTGCGCTTCCGCGTTATCCGCCCCCGCCAATACAGCCAGCGAGGCGGCGGTCACCGCCAGCCCTGCGACCACGCTTCGTCTTGTGATAGAAATCGAGCCAGCCTGCTCCATGATCAATTTCCTTTGCTTAGAAGGAACTGGTGAGGCAACGCGCCTCAGGCAAAAAAGTTCCGGGAGGCCCGGCGCTGTCTCCAAATAAAAGCCTCTACGCCAGCAATGGGCCAGAAGCGCCGGTTTCAACTGGAGCGCTCATTTTTATGGCGAATTCCATAAAATTCGCGCCAGATAGAGCGTGGCGATAGCCTGCACCACGCCCATGCCGATAAACAGCGCGTTAAATGAGTAATGATCGACGATGTAACCGCCCAAAATTATCGCCACGGCCAGGATGAGACGCTGCTCGCCGGCAACCAGGCCCCATGCATAGCCCGCCTTTTCCTCGCCGGGTGAGTAGCGCGCGTAGAGCGCCGACCAAGTGGGGCTTGAAAGCGCCAATGCCACGCCGAGCCCCGCCTGCACAAGGAAAAGGCCCGTAGTTGTTTCTACCAAAAGATAGCCAAATGTGCACAGCGCATTGAGCGCATAGCCCGCGACAAGCAACCGCTCCCGGCCGCACCATTGCCAGATGCGGTCGGAGACTCTGCCGGTGACAATTGTGAGTATGCCGGTCATTCCAAGATAGATCGCCCAGGCCCAGGTGATGTCTAGGATATTGCCGCCAATGCGCTGCGCGAACACCGCGAACAACGGTCCGAACATGCCCTCGCCCAGCGCCCAAAGATTGCTGCTCCACAGGAGAAGCCGGCCATTTCGCACGGTTAATGCATTATCGTCAGCCATGTCTTTTAAACCTCTGCTGGCATTGGGTGCGTGAAAGAGGCCATGACCGCAATTTGGCTAAGTGTCATCCTTGTGTTCATGAAGAAATCGGGCAATCTGCTGTTTCAAACGGAAGCGCCGCTTGGGGTCGCTCATGGATGCGGCGTCCGCGAAGAGGTTCCGCTGTATTTCCGTGGGGAGATCGTTCCACTGAAGGATAACCGCAGCGCCAAGACACCGCAAAATACGCTCTTCCGCTGCCAGAAGCGCGTCGTCTCGTCCGGCTTCCGATCCTCGCGGCAGTTCCGCAGCCCCGCCCTCGCTCTCCCAGCGTCCGAGAGCCTTGGCGAGATCATACAGCTCTTTCGGAATCTTCTTTGTTTCGGCCATGGCGGCAGTGTAACGCGGACCAAGAGCTTTGCAAGCCGCCAGGTGCGCTTGGCAATCCATGTTCCTTCCGCATCGCGGTTTGAGAAACGCAGGCCGCGCAGAACACCAAGCCCGTCTGTTGGGGAGCCGCCGGGAGTTCCACATTGCCATGACACGGTCACCGTAGCTTGCCGGATCGGATTGTGCGGTTGATATTGTTCCGAGGCAATTCATGTCACGCCAGTTCCCGGGCAAAATACTCCCGGCAAACGGGAACCACGCACGGCCTGCGGCGTTTCTCTCCAAGGCCACAGGGACTATCAAAATGAGCGATACTCAGAACATGAAGATTATGCAGACCTATATCGATTCCCTGGGCAAGGGAGATATGGAGATGGTCGGGAAGCTTCTCGCTGATGATGTGCTATGGCATCAGCCGGGCAGCAGCCACCTTTCCGGCCTCCACAGCGGCAAGTCCACTTCGGACAGACTCTAAGGTCGAATCGGTGATGGCCAATGATGATATGGTGGCGGCGACGTTGCATTTCATGGCTGAGCGGCCGGACCGTACGCTTTCAATGGATGGTGTTGATGCGATGCGCATTGCCGGCGGAAAGATCAAGGAAGTCTGGCTGTTCTCTGGCGACCAAGCCGCTGAGGATGCGTTCTGGAGCCAAGAGTCCGTCCGGAAACATCGGGCTGCGTTGCATAGTTTTCGCAGCATGACGCGGATGGCGATTTCGCCGCGGTTGGCGATGAGAATGGAGCCAAAGGGTTTTGTCATCAGGTTCCTCTGGGGGTCGCGTTGAGGGTGGGGCC
>VFJY01000085.1 GCA_009885825.1 Rhodobiaceae bacterium
CAACCGCTAATTCCCTCGCCCTGCATCACCTCGCCGCCGCCACCATCGCCCTGCGGCGCTGCCGCAGCAAAACCGGCAAAAACATTATTTACGGATAGGCTCTAAATCATTCCCAACAATTTCTTGCGCTGCTCCGCCCAAGCACCAATAAGTCTGCTTGCTATAATACCGATGAAGGCAATGCCGAGGCCCGCCAGAAGTCCTCTGCCGGTATCGGCGCCCGGCAGCGCTTTGTAGATTTCTTGGCCCAAATCGCGCGAACCGATCAGCGCCGTAATCGCCACCATAGCCAGCGCCATCATGATCGTTTGGTTGATACCCAGCAGGATTTCAGGGAAAGCAATCGGCAGTTCCACTTTCCACAATCTTTGCCACCGCGTCGTGCCAGCAGCCATCGCCGCTTCAATCACCGTCGGCGGAACCCGCTGCAGCCCGAGGTATGTATAACGAATGGCAGGTACTGTTGCGTAGAACAGCATGGCGATAACATTCGAAAGATCGCTGGTCTGAAACAGCATGATCACGGGGATGAGATAAATGAAGCTTGGGAATGTTTGCAGAAGATCGCAAATGCCAGCAATAACCCGCGCAGCTGTCGGGCTACGAGAGCTCCAGATACCGAACGGAATTCCAATCAGGATGCAAAGGATTGTGCAGCCTGTAACCAGATAGACGGTCATCATGAGCGGCACCCAGAACCCGGTCAGCAACATCAAACCCAGGAAGCAGACCGGTATCAAAGCAAGCCGAAAACCACCAAGATACCACCCCACAAGACCAAGGCTGCCGATGACCGTAGTCCAAGGAAGCCAGAGATAGAAATCCCGCATGGGCAACAGCATCCAAATCGTGATTGTATCGCGCACTGGTTTTACATAGGGGAACAGGTTCTTGGATATCCAACGCACCACATCATTGATCGGAGCGCCATAGGATAGTGTCAGTTCCTTTGGAATGATTGCTAGGGCGGGAACGAGTGCCGCCGCAATCACTGCGACGACAGTCCCTGCCACGCACCAGACCAAGTACTTGTGTCGGAGGTACCACGGCGCACCGGTCGCAAAGCGCGGCGGCGTTCGCTTCATGAAAGCCTGCGTCATGCGGTCCAGCACAATGGCAATCAGTGTGATCGCAACACCTTGTTCAACCGCCTTGCCGACTTGCAGCTGTTGCAACGAGAATAACAGTTTTTCACCAAGGCCAGACGCGCCGACAAGCGATGCAATCACCGCCATGGCCAATGTTTGCATAACAACTTGATTGAGGCCAAGGAGCAAAGCCTGTTGCGTCGAAGGCAGTTCAACTTTCCATAAGAGCTGCCGAGGTGTGCAACCTGACATCTGACCGGACTCCAGGATGTCAGATGGTACGTTGCGGATACCAAGAATTGTAAGCCGCGCCATAGGTGGAATGGCAAAACCGAGTGTGGCCAACATTGCTGGCACTTGGCCAAAGCCGAACAAAATCACCACAGGCCCAAGATAGGCCATGTGCGGGGTTGCTTGCAGCACATCAAAAATCATGTTGAGCACACGCTCAACGCGGCGGTTGCGCGTTGCCCATACACCAAGCAGCAAGCCGATGAGTGCTGCGATAGGCACAGTCACCACAACAATAGCCAGCGTCTTCATGGCATCAGACCACAGGCCGAACATGGCGAGATAAAGAGCGCAGGCACCGCTGAATAAAGCGAGCTTGCGCCCACCAATCCAGTGCCCAAGCAAACCAATACCAAAGACGATTGCGACCCATGGCAGAGGTTTCAGGTTCCAGTTCGGAACACCGCGATATAGCAGGGCTTCAACGAGAGCCAAAGGTTGGGCCAGAATCCATGATATGGCCCGCGTCACTGGTTTGGCCAGGGCACTGAACCACACAAAAAAATCAGTGACCCAGGAGCGTGCGGGAACGAGCCACTCTGTCGGCCAATCATCGAGTATCGGTGCGAATTTCGATATCAACACGCTGACAATAAAGAATGCTGCCAAAGCATAAAGAAGCGGCAACCGAACTGGGGTGAATGAACTGGAAGCGGGCGCACCAGTTTGCACTGCATTAGTCACGAAATGCCTCGGGATAGAGTGCTGCAATCATGGCGTCCCTTGTAACGTTGCCAATAGATTTGCCATTGGCATCGATGACCGAAATCGGCGCATCAGAATTGAGAACCTGGCAGGCGGCTTCACCAAGCTTGGTGTCAGCTGCAATTGGCTTTCCGGCAGGTTTTTGTTTAGTTTGACGCGCGATTGTTCCCAGCGAAATGATCTTGTCCCGGGGTGCGTTTTTGGTGAAGGCTTTGACATAATCGTCAGCCGGATTGGTCACCATCTCTTCAGGCGTTGCAAGTTGAACGAGCTTCCCGTCCTTCATAATACCGATGTGATCAGCAAGACGTATCGCTTCATCGAAATCATGGGTGATGAAAAGAATGGTTTTCTTGAGGAGGCGCTGCAGACGCAAAAATTCATCCTGCATCTCACGGCGGATGAGCGGATCAAGTGCAGAAAATGGTTCATCCAGAAACCACACATCGGGGCCTACTGCCAGAGAGCGGGCAATGCCGACACGCTGCTGTTGACCACCGGAGAGTTCGCGGGGGAAATAAGTTTCGCGGCCTTCAAGACCAACGAGTTTCAACATCTCACGTGCGCTGGACTCTCGTTCGTCCCGCGACGACCCGCGCACTTCAAGTGGAAACGCCACATTGTCGAGAACATTGCGGTGCGGCAGGAGACCGAAGTTTTGAAACACCATACCGAGCTTATGACGTCGGAGTTCAATCAGTTCAGCAGGCGTCGCCTTCAGAAGATCTTTGCCATCAAGCAGAATCTCGCCTGAGGTCGCTTCATTCAATCGCGTGATTGCACGTATGAGCGTGGATTTACCGGAGCCAGACAAGCCCATGATGACGAGGATTTCACCATCATGCACATCGAAGGATACATCGCGCACCGCGCCAATGTAGTTGTTGTCTTTGAGAGCAGCATCACTTGGTGCGCCTGCATGTTCCGCCAGAAAGCCTGCGGGATCATCTCCAAACAGTTTCCACAAATTGCGGCAACTAATTTTTATGGCTTGCGACATGCCCCTCCTGTCTGCTCACTATACGGTGTGCAGGCGCGGACTCTACAGAAAACTGGGGCTGGGCAAAGGACGATGAATCCCAGGCCCAGCCCCGATAAACTGTAATTTTATTGAACCCAAGCCTTCCAAGTGGCTTCGTTTTCTTTCACCCACTTGGTGGCTGCATCTTCTGGCGTCATGCCATCAACGTCGACCATGGAAGCAGCAGCTGCAATTTGTGGATTGGTGAAATTCACTTTCTTGAGAATTTCAGCGGCTACTGGCCACTTCTCCATCAGCTGTTTTGAGCCAATCTTTTTTAAGTAGCCCTTGGCAGGTGCACCGCAATCATAGATCGCGTCTGGGTTGGAACCCCACTTTGGATCACTGTAACATTCAGCGGAGTATTCAGGGAATTCAACAAATTGGCCTTCGAACTTCGCTTCGATGAAGTTTGGCGTCCAGTTGAACAGCACCACAGGTTCCTTACGGTCATAGGCTGCTTGCAATTCGGCCCACAGTGTTGCGGCTTGACCGACGGGCACTTCCTGGAAGTTCATTTTGAGGGCTGTGATACGCTCAGAATAATGCTTGCCCCAATCAGCTGGCGGACCAACAAAGCGGCCCTTCGTTCCGGTTTCCGCCGTGGCGAGCTTGGCAGCGCAGGCATCAAGCGCTTTCCAATCGGGCAGGCCTGGGCACATCTCGTTCATATAAGACGGATACCACCAGTCTTCACGCGTCACAGCATCATGGGCACCGAGGTCAAGAGCCCCGGCTGCAACAGCCTTCGCGAAGCTTTCACCCTGCGATCCTTCCCAACCTTCTACCTGGAAGTCCATGTCACCCGAAGCGAGCGCAGTATACTGCAACTGGGTGTCAGATGATTTGTATTCAATGTTGTAACCTTTAGATTGCAAAACTTGGCCGACAACATTGGCCAGCACCAATTGGCTGGTCCAGTTATTCGTGATGATCTTGATCGGGTCTTTTGAATCTTCTGCAAAACTGCTGGATGCACCAACAGCCAGGCTGAGGCCCAGAACACTTGCACAAGCGAGAAATTTGGCTGACTTCATTGCAATACTCCCTCAAAAAAAATCTTGTTTTGGTTGGTGGCAGAGTAAAACCGACGATACAATTTCGTGGTCCAACAAAGATATGCCGCTTTTTTCTTTCCTGCAATGAAATCTTTTTTCCCGTAGTGAAGGTCGATTAGCCGCAAACGAAATTCGTTTCGACTTTTGTGATAAATACTGAAGGTGCAATCAACGCGGAATCCTAATGCGCCAAGCCGAGATCAAGATCTGATCTGCGCCGCGGTTTCGCACAACGGCAATAAAAGAACCTTGGGCCGCTTCTGGCCCGTTGGAGACCTCATGCCCTTGCCGCAGCTTGTCCGCTCATTGCGCCTGAACGGACTTTCAATCAACAATGCCCGCATTTTCGGACAATTGGTCGGCTTGCAGAGGCGAAGCCGACATGCGCTGACAGCTGCACTTGGTCTCGTGTTGACCGAGGCTGTGTGAAAACGTCAGAGAACGGATCAAATTATGCTTAAAGCCGAGCCGCCAAAATTTCAGCTTCAATGAAATCAATGCTTTAGCGAATTGTAATTTTCTGAAATCAGGTGGATTTGCCGCAGATTTCGATTTGAATGACGTTTTCACACAGCCTCGACCCTTACCGGACACAGACTGCCCTCCAGTTGACAGTGCCCTAATGAACTGACACTGGCTGCAAGATGCCATCGGTGTCCAGTTTGAGGGCACTGCGCCATAGAGGCGTCTTGAAGACGTGGTGCACATGCTTGCCATCGCGTTCTTCACGGGTCTGAATAAGCAACCCTGCCCATTCAAGCGGGCGCAAGACGCAGGAGGAGAACGCGGCCATTTCGCGCCATCCGGCATTATCCCAATCATGTTCCTCGCCGTAGAAAGCCGCGAACAGCGCCCGCTCGGTTGTGCCGTGGTCGGCCTCGACATTTATGACATTCATCCAGACATCCCATTTGCCGAAGGGTCGCTCTTCAAAGCGGGCATAGGACGCGTGGTTGATCTTGAGAACGAAGAAGGGGATGAGCTCCGCGAACAGCCGCGCTCGTGCCTGCGCCAGTTCTGCGCCGCGTTTGGTCAACCGGAATTCACCCTTGGAGTGCCGCCCCAGGCGCAAGGAGATCAAGAGGCAATGCAGCACCTCGAGCGGCTGGAATTCGTATTCATTGAGGACCTTGCTGTAGCCGAACATTTCTTCGGCGCTTTTTCCGGGCCAGTCAAAATGCTCGACTGCCCAATGGACGAAGACGCGCTTGAACGCCTTCGTCTTTGTCAAACCGATGGCGCCATGTTCCCGCGTGTACTGCAGCGTCAACAAAGCCGCGCGCAGCAGGGGCGACTGCGCAAGGTCGGGGTAGTCATCGGTGTGGGTACGGAACTCGATCATGGCAGGATTCTGCCACAGAGTATTTTTCGATGACAGTAGCAAAAAGCCCCCGCTTTTCAGGGGGGCTCGTCAGACAAGATGGAGCTGCAGATTGCCCAGCGCCTCTTGCCTTGCCCTAGCTGTGGAGAGTTGAATGGCGATGGACCCGAGACAGTGCTCTTGCGTCCGGACGTTTACTAGTCGCCAGATTCGACAGCCTCATCCCGATGGACCAGAGGCCGATAATGCACTAACATTCAACCTAGACCACTCGATGGGGGCACTCAAATTGGTGGATCAGGTCGAAAGCCGAATTGACACGACTTGGTAGGGCGCCTTATCCTGCTGTTTCACTGGATTGAGGCCGGGCTATGATACGCTGGATCATTCTGTCGGCAACTCATGGCCTTATGCTCGTTATCGGCTTTGCGGGCGGGATCTATCTGTTGCCGATCCTCATAGCGCCCGCCGGGCCTGACGCGGCAAAGCTGGCCGAAACTGCGCGACTGGCGACCTACAGGGCAGACATTCGGCGTGATCTCAAGGGCAGCGATTTCCTGCACTGGGGTGAGGGAACGTTCAGCGTTTCGGCAACGAAGATCATCCACCAAGGACGTCTGGCCCCGGGTCCCGATTATAAGCTCTATCTGGCCGCCGAATTCGTCGAGGATGAAGAACAGTTTCTCGCGGTCAAGAATACTGCGCAGCTGTTGGGTGATATCAAGACGTTTGCGGGGTTCATGATCGATGTGCCGCCGGCAGTCGATATCGAAGCTTACACAACCGTGGTTGTGTGGTGCGAGACATTCGGCGAATTCATCAGCGCCGCCAAATACCGCTGACGCGGGCGGGGTTCCCATTGAGGGGATATTCGTCGGTAGACGCGACCTTCAACCGGCAATGTCCGCTTTTGCAGATAGGTGGTCTGCATGCAGTGACCCAGCCGACGTGGTTTGACAGCTGCACTTGGTCTCTTGCTGACCCAAAGCGAACGTCTTGTGGATTGACTCATGGCATTTTTGTCCGCAAGATAAAGCGATGGTGAGGTCGACTCTCGCCGAAACTGGGAACCTCACATCACGGAATC
>VFJY01000207.1 GCA_009885825.1 Rhodobiaceae bacterium
CGCGAAATCTATTGGACGCAGAACCTTTAACTTTGACCCCACTTATGTCCACCGTTCAAAAGGTAGCCCGCGCCGCCAAGGCTGCCTTCGATGCCGATGGCGTACAAATTCGCCAGTACAATGAAGAAGCTGCAGGGCAAACGGTTTTCCATTTGCACGTCCACATCCTGCCACTGAGCGAGGGACAATCACTACGCCCGCATATTGGCAAAATGGCTGATCACACAGTGCTGGCAAAACACGCCGAAATGATTACTTCACTTTTGCAGGCTTCTTCTTCGCCACAGGCTTAGCTTCCACCTTTTTGTTCCTTGGCAGCGATTTCCGCTCTGGTGGCTTTGGCAGGCTCTTTTCCTCGTCCCTGCCCAAATACTGGAAGGCCAGTTCATCGCCCTTCAGGAGAATGCGAACCGTGCCGCCCTTGGCCAGCTTTCCGAACAGCACTTCTTCGGCCAGCGGCTTCTTGATGTGCTCCTGAATGACCCGGGCCAGAGGCCTTGCACCCATCTGCTGGTCGTAGCCTTTCTTGGCCAGCCAATCGGCAGCCTCGGTTGAAAGCTCTATGTTGATCTGGCGCTCGGACAATTGCGCTTCGAGCTGCAGGATGAACTTCTCCACCACCTTGCGCACGATCTCGGGCGGCAGGTGGCTGAAGGCAATCACCGCATCCAGACGGTTTCTGAATTCCGGCGTGAACATGCGGGTGATCGCTTCGTTGTCGTCAGCATCGCGCACCGTGTTGCCAAAACCGATGGCCGAGCGGGCCATATCAGAGGCACCGGCGTTCGTGGTCATCACCAGAATCACATTGCGGAAATCGACTGACTTGCCGTTGTGGTCGGTGAGCTTGCCGTGGTCCATGACCTGCAACAGGATGTTGAACAGATCCGGATGGGCCTTTTCGATTTCATCGAGCAGCAGAACGCAATGGGGATGCTGGTCAATGCCATCGGTCAAGAGGCCGCCCTGATCAAAGCCCACATAGCCGGGAGGCGCGCCGATCAGACGCGACACCGAATGGCGCTCCATATATTCCGACATGTCAAAGCGCAGCATGTGGACGCCGAGAACCTCAGCCAGGCGCTTGGCCACCTCGGTCTTGCCGACGCCTGTCGGGCCGGAGAAGAGATAGGAACCAATGGGCTTTTCAGGCTCGCGCAATCCGGCCCGCGCCAGCTTGATGGCCGATGTCAACGCATCAATGGCCTTGTCCTGGCCGAACACCAGGCGGCGCAGTTCGGTGGAAAGATTTTTCAGAACCGTGGCGTCATCCTTCGAAACAGTCTTGGCCGGAATGCGCGCCATGGTGGCGATGGTGGCTTCAATATCGGCCACATCAATCACCTTCTTGCGCTTGGCTTCGGGCAGCAGCATGAGGGACGCGCCAGTTTCATCGATCACATCGATCGCCTTGTCCGGCAGCTTCCGCTCGCTCATGTAGCGCGAGGACAGCTGCACGGCGCTTTCAATGGCGTCGTCAGTGTATTTGACCTTGTGGAACTCCTCGTAATAGGGCTTGAGGCCCTTGAGGATGGCGATGGCATCGGGCAGCGACGGCTCGTTCACATCGATCTTCTGGAACCTGCGCACCAGCGCGCGGTCCTTCTCAAAATGCTGGCGATATTCCTTGTAGGTGGTCGATCCCATGCAGCGCAAATTGCCGCCAGCCAGCGCAGGCTTGAGCAGGTTGGAGGCATCCATGGCCCCGCCCGAGGTGGCGCCAGCGCCAATCACCGTGTGGATTTCATCGATGAACATGATGGCGCCGGGGCGGGCTTCGATTTCCTTGATCACGGCTTTCAGCCGCTCCTCAAAATCGCCGCGATAGCGGGTGCCGGCCAGCAGCACGCCCATGTCGAGCATGTAGATCGTGCAATCCTTCAAGACATCCGGCACTTCGCCCTTGATGATCTTGCGCGCCAGGCCTTCGGCGATTGCCGTCTTACCAACACCGGGATCGCCCACAAACAGCGGATTGTTCTTCGAACGGCGGCAGAGGATCTGGATCGTGCGGTTCACTTCCATTTCACGGCCAATCAGCGGGTCAATCTTGCCCTCGGCGGCTTTCTTGTTGAGGTCTATGCAGTAAGCCTCAAGCGCATCGCCATCGCCTTTTTTCTTTGGCCCGGTTTCGGCAGGGTCGCCATCACCACCGCCCGGCTGCTGATCCTGGTCAACACCGCGCACAGGCCGCGTCTCGCTATGGCCCGCGCGCTTGGCTATGCCGTGTGAAATGTAATTCACCGCGTCATAGCGCGTCATGTCTTGTTCTTGCAGGAAGAAGGCCGCGTGGCTCTCGCGCTCGGCGAAGATGGCAACCAGCACATTGGCGCCCGTCACCTCTTCGCGGCCGGACGATTGCACATGGATGACGGCCCGCTGGATAACCCGCTGGAAGCCAGCCGTGGGTTTGGACTCCAGCACTTCGTCGGAAATCAAATTGGCCAATTCAGCGTCGATATAGCCAACCAGATTGGCCCGCAGCTCATCCACATTCACATTGCAGGCGCGCATGACGGCAACCGCATCCTTGTCCTCAATCAGGGACAACAGCAGGTGTTCGAGCGTCGCAAACTCGTGGTGGCGCTCATTGGCGAAAGCCAGGGCGCGATGGAGGGCCTTCTCAAGGCTGCGTGAAAACGTCGGCATGATGTTAAGGCTACTCCTTTTCCATGGTACATTGCAAAGGCTGCTGGTGCTTCTTCGCAAAATCCATGACCTGGGTTACTTTTGTCTCAGCGATTTCAAAGGTGTAAACGCCACACACGCCGACCCCCTTCTGATGCACATGCAGCATGATGCGGGTTGCCTCATCCGCCGACTTGCCGAAGAACTGCTGCAGCACATGCACCACAAATTCCATCGGCGTGTAATCATCGTTCAACAACAGAACCTTGTAGAGGCTCGGCTTCTTGGTTTTGGTCTCGGTGCGGGTGATCACCCCCACCTGCCCGCCGCCATCCTTATGTGAGTCTTTCTGCGCCATGGAGACGATTATATAGGAACTCATGGCGAAATTGGGAGGGGGTGTGGGAAAGTGCTTAATCTTTCGTTTGAGGCAAAGCTCCGCCGGGGGTGGAAACGGTTATGCCGTTTCCGGGGCAGAGAAGCGAAGGCCAGCGCTTCAGGACGTGTCGGGCCTCAGCGCGTCACAGGCGAGGCCATGGCATTCGATGAGTACCTCATCGACTTCGTGAACCGGCTTCCTGCGGTAGCCGGGAGGA
>VFJY01000105.1 GCA_009885825.1 Rhodobiaceae bacterium
CCTTGGGGAAAGTTCAAGCCATGAAGGCCCGGATCCTTCACAATCATTTCACCTGCGATCCATCCCAGCAGGGCAGCGCCGGCCCAGACAAAAACAGGATAGCGGGTGATAATGTTGGTGATGATTGACGCGCCAACCACAATGAGCGGAATAGACAGCGCCAGGCCGAAGATGAATAACGAATAGTCCTCGCGGGCGATTGCCGCAATGGCCACGACATTGTCGAGGCTCATCACGGCATCAGCTATTGCGATGGTGCCGACGGCTTTCCACAGCCTGTCATTGGCAGGAATTTCCTTCTCATGGGCTTCCTCGCCATTCACCAACTTGACCGCGATCCACATCAGCAAGACACCACCGAGGGCTGTGAGGAACGGTATGCCCAATATCTGCGTGATGATGAAAGCAAAACCTATGCGCAGGGCAATGGCGGCGCCGGCCCCCAGCAGGATGCCAATGCGACGTTGCTTGTCGGGCAAGGCGCGACAGGCCAAGGCGATGACCACGGCGTTATCGCCGGACAACAGCAAGTCAATCCAGACAATTTGGGCGACTGCCAGGGCGTAGGCCGGGGTGAATTCCATCAGATACTCGAATCGTTTTGGCGAAAGTGGTTGTTTTGCCGCGCTTCCGCAAGGGAAGAGTTGCCGTCACGCCAAATTGCGAACACATTACATCGGGAAAACAGGCTGTTGTTTTGAAAAGGGTAAAAGACATGAACAGGCTTATCGGGCTCTCACTTATCGCGTTGGCGGCTTTCATTCCAGCCTCACAGGCTGCTTCGGGCATCAAGATCGGCATCCTGTCCTGCGGCATTGAGGGCGGCATCGGCTATATCATCGGTTCCTCAAAGGCCATTGAGTGCGTCTATCAACCGTCGAGTGGCGACAAGGCCGAGCGCTATTCGGGCACCATTCGCAAGCTTGGCCTGGATATTGGCGTTACCAATCAATCGGTTGTGTCCTGGGCGGTATTTGCGCCGGGCAAGACCAGAAGCGGCGCCTTGAAGGGCTATTACGCTGGCGCTTCAGCGGAAGCCACGGTCATCACCGGATTGGGTGCCAATGTGCTGGTGGGTGGCTTTAACAAGGGCATCAACCTGCAGCCTTTGAGCGTTCAATCGCAAACGGGGTTGAATGTGGCGGCCGGGATCACGGGGCTGCGGCTCGACAACTAAGCCCATCATCGTAACCGTTTGAAAAAGGGGCCGAAATGGCCCCTTTTTTTGCGTGTTGCAGTTAGGTCGCAGTGGCCCGGAAAAGTCGGGTTTTCACACTCGGAATATTGGCTGTCAGCGATCTGTCAGTTAAAGTGCAGCGATTCGAGACAGAAATTCCATGAGGTTGTGGACATGATACTTCGATTTAAAACCGTTTTGCTTTTGACTGCCTGTTCCATTCTCATTGGTATTTCTGGCGGCGTTGCATTCGCTGCGGATATCGCCATGGATGATCCGGGACTTCCGGCAGTTTCGGGGCCAAACGGCAAGTTGGAATTTGGTGGCGGCTGGGTTGATCTTGATGGCCTGGGCAGCGATGAGTTGTTTCGCGGCGGCGTGACCCTAAGTTTTCCAGTTGGCGACATGTTTGGCATCCAAGCCGATTTGGCCGTTGTCGATGCTTACAGCGACACGGCCGCAAGTGGAACATTGCATGCGTTTACGCGCGATCCCAACTCTTTTCTGCTCGGCATGATCGGTGGTTATCTGGATGTAGGCCCCGCGGACGCCTGGTACATCGGACCGGAAGCCGAGCTTTATCTCGATAATATTTCACTGGAAGCGCGCGTGGGCTATATGGACCTCGACAATGGCACAACCAGCGATGGCGAGCTTTTCGCATTTGGTGATATTGCCCTTTACGCAACGGATGATCTTCGCTTGCAGTTGGGTGGGCGGACAGTTGCTGGCTTTGCTTCGGCTCATGCTGGCATGGAATGGTTCATGAGCGATGCGGGGCTTCCCGCCTCGCTTAAGCTCGATGGTTATCTGGGTGAGGACGGCTATGCGTCGGTTACCGCCGGGTTTGCGATCTACTTCGGCGGCGAGGACAAGAGCTTGATCCGGCGCCACCGCGAAGATGACCCGCGCAATTTTAGCATGGATATTTTCTCGGCTGCGGCGGGTGGCGCGGCGCTTGTCAATGACACGCCGGTTTGCCCGGATGGAGAGTTCTGGAATGGTATGCTCTGCGAGGATATAGATTGATCGGCCCCTATATTTGAAATGAGAAGGCCCCGCCACAATGCGGGGCTTTTTTGTTTGGTTATGAAGCGTTTTCGTTTGCGCGGGCATCAATTTGCATCTCATACTTGTTGACGTAGTCCATGAATTTGCCCGCTGGCGTCAGTGGCATGATTGTAACCCTGCGATAGGCCACATTCAGGTTCAGGCTGTATGACTTTTGGAGCAAGTCTGTCATTGCGGCCTTATCAATGAACTCATCCGATGCCGGGGAAATGAAGCGCACTTCGACATCGAGTGGTCCCGTCTGCGCGACTTGCCATTGGTCTGCTTTCAAAAGATCACGAAAGGCCTCGTGCCCGATGCCCGGCATGAACCGGTGGCCACCGGCAAATTGAAACTGGTTGCGAATGCGGCCATCTATGCGGGCGATGATGGGATGGGCGCGGCCGCAGGGGCAGGGTTCGCCCCAGGTGGCGAGGTCGCCCAGCTCATAGCGGATGAGGGGCTGGGCGGTTCCGAAGAGCGGGGTTATGATTACGCGGCCGGTTTCGCCGGGAGCGCAGGGCTTGTCGCTATCATCCAGAATTTCCATCAGGACCAATTCGCTATTGACGTGGAATCCACCCGAGACCGGGCATTCATGGGCGACTTTGTGCACTTCTTTCGATGTGTAGGCGCTATAGGTCCGCGCATTGAAAACCTGGGTGACTAATTTTCTGGCGCGCGGTGTAAGCGCCATGGAGACGCCAACCATGAATTTCATCTTGATATCGGCGCAACGTTTCATCTGGGCCTCGGCCACGTTTTCCAAGGTTGTGGCATAGCCGGAAAAGCAGGAAGAGCGGTGTTGCTCCATGAGCGAGAGAATGTGTTCTGCCGACCAGGTCCAGCTGACCGCGAGGCGACTAGATGATTTATTGCCTTCAAGCCTGTCTGACCCTTCGATGCCAACGGCCCAGACATTCCGGTCAAGCGCTTCAACCTGGGCCGCATTCATGACAAGACAGTAGCGATCATTGTTAACATGACCATACCAACGGCAGGCCCGTGCAAAAGCGGCTGTGCCGGCGGTCAACATCAGATAGGTGCCGTGAACGGTGATAGGTGTGCCGGTTGTTCCAGAGCTGGCGGTTTCATAGGAAGGGCCATGACCCTTCGGCAGGTTTTTGACTATCATGGTTTCGCCGTGCTCTTTAATGTCAGCACGTTTCAACACGGGGATGTCATTCCATTTTTGCCAGTCAAGGATGTCGCCTTTGCGGAAAAACGGGGCGAGCCGTTTCCTGTAAAAGGCGGTTTCCGTATGGGCGAGACGCAGCAATTGCGCCAATTGGCTGCGCTGGTAATCGGCAAGTTCCTGTTTGTTGAAAGTTTCCGTTTTCGCCAGCACGCGCGTGACAAACTGTTGGGTTGTTTCCTGCTGTTCGCCCATTGAAATCATCTCGTTTGGGCCACTGATCAGCATTCTGATCCTGCGCCACTCTTGTCTTGTTGCGATTTCGCTTGCCGCTCTCCTCAATCGGAGTCAAGCTCTTGGTGTAGGAACCACCCAGAGACGGGGTTTCAACCTGTCCGTGGGCGCTTCCTTTGACATACATGGGAGGTATCAAACATGGACTCAAACCCTGGCAGAAGGTCCCCGGGTCCCCGGTGCATCGCACTCGTGGGCCCCTATCTCAGCGGCAAGACAACACTTCTCGAAGCCATCCTGTTTCGCACCGGGGCCACACAGCGACAGGGCAAAATATCAGATAAATCAACCATTGGAGACGCATCGCCGGAAGCCCGCGGCCACGGCATGAGCGTTGAGCTCAATGTGGCGACAACGGATTACATGGGCGAGCGCTACACGTTCCTGGACTGCCCAGGCTCCATTGAATTCAACCAGGACATTGGCTCGGCGCTGGTGGGCTGCGACGCCGCCGTTGTGGTGTGCGAGGCGGATGAGAAAAAAATTCCAGCCCTGCAGCTTATCCTCAAGCGGCTTGATGAAATCGGCATGCCGCGCTTTATTTTTATCAACAAGATTGACAACACCGCCACGACGCCGCACCAGGTTCTGGAATTTTTGCAGCCTGCGAGCAGCAAGCCGCTGGTGTTGCGGCAATTGCCGATCTGGAACAATGGGATTGTTTCCGGCTTTGTTGATCTC
Organism: Rhodobiaceae bacterium; assembly: GCA_009885825.1. GTDB lineage: Bacteria > Pseudomonadota > Alphaproteobacteria > Rhizobiales > Aestuariivirgaceae > Aestuariivirga. Next base: position 4,338 of record VFJY01000105.1, read on the forward strand.
GCATTGGAGCGCGGCTTTGTCTACCGCGAACATGCGGACAGCCAGGTGATTGAAATTCCCGCTGACATGCAGCCCCAGGAAAAGAATGAGCGTTTCGCCATGCTGGAGAAATTGGCTGACCATGATGACGAGTTGATGGAGCAATTGCTTTCCGACATGGAGCCGCCGCGCGACCGGGTGTTTGCCGATTTGGCACGGGAATTGGCGGAAGGGCTGGTGACACCGGTTTTGTTTGGCTCAGCCGAGCACGGCAATGGGGTTGGCCGCTTGTTGAAAGCGCTGCGGCATGAAGTTCCCGCCGTCGCGGTGGTGAAAGCGCGGCTGGGATTGAAGACTGAGGCGGGCACGACGGCGCAAATCCTGAAGACATTTCACACGGCCCATGGCGGCAAGCTTTCGATCGCCCGGGTGCTCAATGGCGAACTGGCCGACGGCACTGTACTTTATGGCGCGGGCGGGCAGGAAGCGCGGGTGGCGGGTGTGTTTTCCATGCTCGGTTCCACGCCTGCGAAGTTGGCCAAGGCGCAAGCGGGCGACACCGTTGCCTTGGGGCGGCTTGAGAAAATCAATACGGGCGAGACGGTGTCCACGCAGAAAGGCGCGGTCAAGCAATTGGCCACGCCTGCGCCCGCACCTGGTGTCTACGGCGTTGCAGTTTCGGTGACGGACCGCAAGGACGAAGTGAAGCTTACGTCTTCCATCACCAAGCTGATCGAGGAAGATACCACACTCGCATTGGAGCATAATGCCAATACCCATGAGATGGTTTTATGGGGGCAGGGAGAAATGCATTTGCGTGTGGCGCTTGAGCGCCTGCAAAACAAATTCGGTGTTCATGCCAAGACGCAACCACGGCGCATTGGCTATCTGGAAACGATCAAGAAATCCGTGCAGCTGCGCGGGCGGCACAAGAAGCAATCGGGCGGGCATGGGCAATATGGCGATGTGGTGGTCGAGATCAAGCCCTTGCCGCGCGGCTCTGGCTTTGTGTTCACCGATACGATCACCGGCGGCGTGGTGCCGAAACAATACATTCCGGCGGTGGAAACCGGCATTCGCGAATGGATGGTGCAGGGGCCGCTGGGTTTTGCGGTGGTGGACTTCAATGTGAATCTTTCGGAAGGCTCGTATCATGATGTTGACTCGTCCGAAATGGCTTTCAAGCTGGCAGCGCGGCTCGCCATGAGCGAAGGCATGCCGCAATGCGCGCCAACGCTGCTTGAGCCCATCGTGGCGGTTGATATTCACGTGCCGAGCGACGCCACTTCGCGGGTTAACCAGATTGTGACCGGCCACCGGGGGCAACTTCTGGGGTTCGACGGACGGGAGGGCTGGCCGGGTTGGGACACAGTCAAGGCAAACCTGCCGGAGTCCGAAATCGGCTCGCTCATCATTGAGTTGCGCTCGGCAACCTCCGGCGTTGGCACGTTCACCTTTAAGCACAATCACATGGCGGAGCTTTCGGGCCGTTCGGCGGAACAGGTGATTGCGGCCCGCAAGGAACAGTTGACCAGAGTGTGATTTCCAACCGCGCCAATTAATCCTTGGTGCGCAGCGTTTCGGCCACACGGCTGAAGTGCCGCATCAGGAGTTTGCAGATACCCGGCTCTGCGGCGAGGGCATGCAGCGCCTTTTCCATGCAGGCAATCCAGGCGTCCCGCTCAGCGGCGCCAATCGCCAGATGCTCATGCATCTTTCGAACATTGGAGTGGCCGTGATGTTCTGCATAGAGTTGCGGGCCGCCCAGAAAACCGGACAGGAATTCAAACTGCGCCTCGCGCGCATGGGCAATTCCGTGCCCCCGATTGTGCAAGATCAAGAGAGGGGCGCCGACAGGATCATTTTCGACAATATCGTAAAACACGTTCACCAGGCGATGAACGCCCGCCTCGCCGCCGATCTGCCGGTAGGGTGATACTCGATGCAGTTCCGTCATTTGCCAACCAAACTCACAAGGCTTTTTAAGTTTGCGTCGCAGGATGCGGCCACGAATGCTCGAAGTCCTTGATTCCTGTCAATTTCTTTAGGTTA
>VFJY01000128.1 GCA_009885825.1 Rhodobiaceae bacterium
TTAATTAAGAGCCCTCATCCCCGCAGTTTTGCAAAAACTGCGGGGATGAGGGCGTTTCGTTTCAGTTCGCGGCCGTGGCGATGACTTCGGCCAAGTCCTTGTATTCCTCGCAAGCCACGCCGCAGCGCTTTTTAATCTCGGCGAGTTCGATTTTCGCCAGGTCGATCTTGCCGGCGGCGACGTAGCCTTCGCCCAGATATTCACGGGCGAGGACGAAGTCGGGATCGATGGCCAGCGCTTTCTGATAATAGGCGATGCCGACGTCAAGGCGGCCCGCCTTGCGGTTGCTGTAGCCCAGATAATTCAACACGCGCGGATCATCCTGGTTCTTGATTTTCGCCAGAACCTTCAATGCTTCCTCATATTGCCCGGCCTTGGCGAGCTGGCTGCCCTGATCATAGAGATCCTCATCGGTCAAGTTGCTGGATTCGAGCTTCACGCATTTCTTCTTTTTGACGCCATTGGTCCTCACATTCTTGATCACTTCGCCCTTCTTGCAGACGAGCTTGGGCTTTTCAGACGCCGTCGATGAGCCGCTGTTGCTTCCGGCCGCGAAGGCGGTTGAGAAGCCGGCAGCCGCAATAAATGCGCCCAATGAAATGTATAGAAGCTTCCTCATCACTGTTCTCCTTGATTGATTGCAAGCATAGTGTATCGCGCAATCTTAACGCCATTGTGGCGGCAAATCGGCTCATGACTTAAAAGTGAACGGAAGATTAACGAGGTGTTCAGGACTGGCTCAAGCGCGAGTGGCCATGGTTGGGGCAACGATCAACAGGATCGCAAACCCAAGGAGAGAACCATGACCAAGATTAAACATAACCAAGCCTTTACCGCTGCAGCCCTTGTGGCGACAGCTGCGCTGGGCATCATGTTTTTTAGCAATGGCGCCGAAGCCAGCGGAGGCCCGTTGAGCTGCCACGGCCCAACCGCGAAGAAAGTGCTCGACTGTTGCCAACGGGAAATAAGTGAACAGCGCCCCTCCTGGATGATCAGGACAGGCAAGAATTGCGATGTCAAGAAAAGCTACGCGGTTCGCTGCAAGCCGACTTACGCCTCGGCCAACTACCGCTGCCGACTTGTGTCTTTGCGCAAGCTCGTGTTTGGACCCGGTGGCGAGGGTGGCAAGGCAACCACAGTAAGGGATACACCGACGCGTGGCAGTGCCAATCCAAATGGCTCTCCGACAGCGCCAAAGTGATGTGAGGTTTAAGCGGGAGTGACCTCCTGAGAGGTCACTCCTTTGGAATTTTCCAGTCATAGATCCATGACAGCCGGTCCATGAATCTTCGCGGGGACGTGCGTTGCAGAAACATGTTCCGAGCCTGCCGCAGCAGGCCTTGCGCGTGATAGATTTTTCCGAGCCGGCGGGATTGCTTCTGGATGTCGCTGGCGCGGGCAACGCGGGCTTTGGCGAAATTCCCGAAGGCGGTTTCGATTTCACGGGAGTTGCGAATTGCGATGGCAAGCACACAGGCGTCCTCAAGGGCCATCGCCGCACCCTGGGCCATATAGGGGAGGCTGGCGTGGGCGGCGTCGCCAATCAGCAGCGTTTGGTTTTTTGACCAGGCTGGTTTTGGCTTCACATCTCGCGCTGGCCAAGCCGTCCAGGTTTTTTGCGCATTGAGGATATCCGCCAGCGGCCGGCAGGCGCGCTGAAAGGCGGTGGCGGGCGTGGTTTTCCCTTCGACGACGCTGGCCACGATGTTGAACAGCTCGCCATTGCTGACAGCGTAGTGGACGACATGGCCGCCCGGGTAAAGCCAAAGGGTTACAACCTCCATGTCGACGTTTTGTGGAACCGATCCCACCGGAACAAGGGCGCGATAGATTGTGTGGCCGGATGAGGCGCGGTTTCCGCCGTGCATGGTGTTTCGCACGATTGAATTGACGCCATCGGCGGCAATGATGGCTTTGGCCTTCAAGGATTTTCCGGAATTTATTGTGAGGGTTGTGCTGGTTATGGACACGCCGGTGACCTCGACATTGGGGGCCAAGGTGATGCCGGGATACTGGTGCACAACCTGCAGCAGGGCGTTGTGCAGATCGTTGCGATGGGCAACCCTGTAGGGCGCGCCGAAACGGTTTTCAAAATCAGCCCCGAGCGCCACGCGCTGCAGGACGGCGCCGGTTACGCCGTCACGGATATGGATTTCCCTGGGAGCCACGCAGTGGGGCGACAGGGCATCCCAAACACCCAGCCATTGGAGGGCGGCAACCGCGTTGGGGCCAAGCTGGAGTCCGGCGCCCAAGGCAGTGAAATCAGGGGCCTTTTCGAGGACGAGAGACGATCTGCCGATGCGGGCGAGCCCCAGGGAGGTGGCAAGGCCCGCTATGCCGGCGCCAACGATTATGAATGGCGAATCGCTCATGGCGCATCTTCGCATGTCAGTGGTTAAAATTCATGCGGCTGATTGCTGCTTGCGGCGGGCAAGGGTTGGGCTTAGAGCAACGCCTGCATTGTCTCAGGAACCCGTTTTATGGCATTTATTTCAGACGCTTTGAACCGCATTCAACCCTCGGCCACCATTGCCATTTCAAACAAGGCCATGGCGCTGAAAGCCGAGGGCAAGGATGTGATTGGCCTTGCGGCAGGAGAGCCGGATTTTGACACGCCGGACAATATCAAGGACGCGGCCATTGCGGCCATCCGGGCTGGCAAGACCAAATACACCGCTGTCGATGGCATTCCGGAATTGAAGAAGGCGATTTGCGAGAAGTTCAAGCGCGAGAACGGCTTGGATTACAAACCGTCACAGGTATCCGTTGGAACCGGCGGCAAGCAGGTGCTGTTCAATGCTTTGATGGCCACAGTGAACCCTGGCGATGAAGTGATTGTCCCTGCGCCCTATTGGGTGAGCTATCCGGATATTGTGATGCTGGCAGGTGGTTTGCCAGTCGTGGTTCAGACCTCGCTGGAGCATGGCTTCAAGGTGCAGGCGTCTGATTTGGAGAAGGCCATCACGCCCAAGACCAAGTGGATTATTCTGAACTCTCCTTCCAACCCGAGCGGCGCGGCTTACTCCCATGCAGAGCTGAAGCAGCTGACGGATGTGCTGGTGAGGCATCCCCATGTCTGGGTCTTGACGGACGATATGTATGAGCATCTGGTTTATGATGACTTCAAGTTTTTCACGCCGGCGCAGGTTGAGCCCAAGCTCTATGACCGCACGCTGACGATGAATGGGGTTTCGAAAGCCTATTGCATGACGGGGTGGCGCATCGGCTATGGGGCGGGGCCAGAGGTTTTGATCAAGGCCATGTCAAAGCTGCAATCGCAGTCCACATCCAATCCATCCTCCATTGCCCAGTGGGCGGCGGTTGAAGCGCTGAGCGGCCCGCAGGATTTCATCGCCGCCAACAACAAGGTTTTCAGGGAGCGGCGGGACCTGGTGGTTTCCATGCTGAACCAGGCCAGAGGCATTTCCTGTCCAACGCCAGAAGGCGCTTTCTATGTCTATCCTTCGTGCAAAGGGGCCATTGGCAAGACCGCGCCATCGGGAGCCGTGATCAAGACGGATGAGGACTTTGTGACCGAACTGCTGGCGGCGGAAGGTGTGGCTGCGGTTCACGGCGGGGCGTTTGGCAGCTCGCCGTTCTTCCGGATTTCATATGCAACCGCAACTTCCGTTCTGGAAGACGCATGCATCCGCGTTCAGCGCTTTTGTGGCAACTTAAAATAGGAAAAACTTGAATCATGTATGAGAGTTCCGTTCCCGTGTTTGTGCATTTCCTCAAGTCGCTTGCGGCCATTCTAAAGAAGGCTGAGGCCCATTGCGCGGCAAAGAAGATTGATCCGGATGTGATGGTGGCGCAGCGCTTGTTTCCCGACATGCTGGCGCTGGCCCGCCAGGTGCAGATCGCCAGCGATTCCGCCAAGGGTGCGGGTGCGAGGCTGGCTGGCATCGCGGTGCCGAGCTATGCCGATGACGAAAAGACCTTTGCAGACTTGCAGGCTCGCATCGCCAAGACGATCGGCTTTCTGGAGTCACTGAAAAAGGAGCAGTTTGACGGCGCTGCGGCGCGGACTGTCACCATCAAGGTGGGCGACAAGGACCAGGAGTTCACAGGGCTTGCGTTTCTCGAAACCCGGGCCAAGCCGAATTTCTATTTCCACCTGACAACCGCCTACAA
>VFJY01000161.1 GCA_009885825.1 Rhodobiaceae bacterium
CTCGGCGCCCACGAGGCCATCGGGCGGAGGAGCGGGATCGGCCGCGGGCTGGGGCGCTGACCACAGGGCTGCCACCCGGGGATCGCTTCCGAAGATATGGATGCGCGGGGGATTCCTCGTGGCCGTTCTCCTATCTTGGCGTAGGGCTGCGAAGTTTTTGCGCGGATCGAAGAGTTGGAAGGAGGGGCGCAAGCGTCCGCCGCCCCGCCCGATAGGCCCCGCCGGCATGGACCGCGAAGGCGCCAACTTCACCACAAGGCCGCGCGCGGCGATGACGACAAGGCGCTGCATGGCGGATTCGGCGGGACGGAGCACCCGCAGCACGGCGCTGTGAAGAGAATGCGGAATCCGCGCCGCCGTGGCAGAACCAGCAAGTTCCAGCATGGCGAACAGTGTTTCAACGATGCCTCTCAGCGCTTCGCTGTTGCGTTCGATGGCCCTCGCCCAGTCAAAGTCCAAATGATTTCCTATCCACCCTAAAGAACAAAACAGGAACATAAATGGCACACCAAGAATATACATGTCAAGGGATAAATTCATATTTTTTCCGCCTGCAGAGTTGATGGAAAAGATGGTTGTTGACCTGTATAACGTTATGCGTTATAGGCACCCATGACCCGGAACTTTGCGGGGCGTGATACGGAACTGGTCTGGCGAGGCGTCCGTTCACGGCGGCTGCCGGATGATGTGCAACGTGCTGGGTTGCGGAAATTGCAGATGATTGAGGCAGCGGAAACGGTTGATGACTTGCGGGAGCCGCCTGGCAACAAGCTTGAAGCGTTAAAGGGTGACCGGAAGGGTTTCTGGTCGATCAGGATTAATGGACAATGGCGGATAATTTTTCGATGGGTGAATGGCTATGCTGAAAACGTTGAAATCATCGACTACCACCAGGAAGCAGGATTTGCTGCCGCTGCCGACTGTTGGCGAAATTCTGCTGGAGGAGTTTTTGAAGCCACTTGAATTGTCGCAGAATGCCTTGGCCCGCGCCATTGGCGTTCCGCCACGGCGGATTAATGAGATTGTGTTGGGCAAGCGGGCGGTAACCGCCGACACGGATTTGCGCCTGACACGTTATTTCAGAATGTCAGAAGGATTTTTTCTGCGTTTGCAGATGAGCTATGACCTGCGCATGCAGCGGCGGGCGCTGGGAAACAAGCTGGATTTTATCAAGCCGCGGGCGGCTTGAGCATGGTGTCCTTGAATTCGCTGGCGGTGTTGCGGCTGGGGTAGGGCTGGATGGGGACGGCGACGCCCAAATGGGCGCAGAGCGGCTCCCAGCCGTCGCCCAGTTCATGGACCAGCAGGCGCTCCTTCGGCACGGTTGCCTTGACGGCTTTCACATTGGCTTCATAGAGTATAAATCGCGGGAGCAAAGTGTACCACTGAACCGGCTTTTGTTGCGTCGCCTGAAGGCGACGCAAAAGTGTACCGGTCCTGCTAGGCCTACTCGTTGTCATGGAATGGCATTGAGGGGCTGGAAGGATGTTTACAGTGGAACTTTATGCCAAGATCAGACGTGCGGTGATGGTTGACGGACTGAGCCGGCGGGAAGCGGCGCGGCGCTTTGGTGTTCACCGCAACACGATTGCCAAGATGCTTCAGTTTTCGATTCCGCCTGGTTACCGGCGGCGTGAACGCCCGGTGTCGAAGAAGCTGGGGCCGTACATGGCATGGATCGATGCGGTCATCGAGGGTGACCGCAGTGTTC
>VFJY01000068.1 GCA_009885825.1 Rhodobiaceae bacterium
GACACGGCGTCCGAGCCATCCTTCATCGCTTCCGTTTCGCGGTTGGGGCTGGCGACCGAGCCTGAGTCCAGATGATCGCGGCCGATGACGATGGGGGCCTCAACTTCGCCGTTCCTGACCATTTCATTGAAGGCCAATCCCAATCGGTGGCGCTGGCCCAAGCCCACCCAGCAGATGCGGGCGGGCAGGCCCTGAAAGGCGATGCGCTCACGCGCCATGTCGAGCCAGTTATGCAAGTGCTTGTCGTCGGGGATGAGTTCCTTGACGCGTTGGTCGGTTTTGTAAATGTCTTCCGGATTGCCGGAGAGGGCGGCCCAGCGGAAGGGGCCAATGCCCCGGCAAAACAACGGGCGGATATAGGCAGGCACAAAGCCCGGAAAGGCGAAGGCGTCCTTCAGGCCCATTTCGAGGGCCATCTGCCGGATATTGTTGCCGTAATCCAAAGTGGGAACACCGGCCCTGTGAAAATCCAGCATGGCCTGCACATGGATTTTCATCGACGCCATACTGGCTGCCTTGACTTCCTGCGGATGGGTGGCGCGTTTTTCTTCCCATTCAGCGAGCGACCAGCCGGCGGGCAGATAGCCATTCACCGGATCGTGGGCTGAGGTTTGATCGGTGACAGCGTCGGGGTGGATGCCGCGTTTCACCAATTCAGGCAGAATTTCCGCCGCATTGCCGAGAACGCCGACAGAAATTGGCTTGGCGGACTTTTTGATGATGTCCAGCGCCGCATCAATGCTTGGCGCGCTGGTGTCGAGGTAGCGGGTGCGCAGGCGCATTTCGATGCGGGACGGCTGGCATTCTATCGCGATCATGGAAGCGCCTGCCATGGTGGCCGCCAGGGGTTGGGCGCCACCCATGCCGCCCAGGCCTGCGGTTAAAAACCATTTTCCCCTGAGATTGCCGCCGTAGTGCTTGCGGCCCACTTCGGCGAAGGTTTCATAGGTGCCCTGCACGATGCCCTGGGTGCCGATGTAGATCCATGATCCGGCGGTCATCTGGCCATACATCATCAGGCCCTTTTTATCGAGCTCATTGAAGTGATCCCAATTGCCCCAGTGGGGCACGATGTTGGAATTGGCGATCAGCACGCGGGGCGCGTCCTTGTGGGTCCTGAATATGCCCACGGGCTTGCCGGATTGCACGAGGAGGGTTTCATCATCTGCGAGCGAGCGGAGGCCGGCCACGATCCTGTCATAGGCCTCCCAGTTGCGCGCCGCGCGGCCAATGCCGCCGTAGACCACCAGCTCCTCCGGGCGTTCGGCCACGTCGGCGTCGAGATTATTCATCAGCATGCGCAGCGGCGCTTCGGTGAGCCATGACCTGGCGGAGATTTTCGGGCCGGTCGGGGACTTTATGCTGCGGGTATTGTCGAGGCGAGTGTTCATAGGGGTTTTCCTGAGGCGTTGGTTTTATAGCGGCTGTGAAGCGAATAGCGGTTGGCGGGATAGATGAGGGTTGCGACGGTGACCACCTCGCCCTTGCTCCAGCTGCGGCGATGCAGCGCCAGGCAAGGTTCGTGGGCGGCGATGCGCAAGAGCCGCTGCTGGCCGGGATTGGGCATCAGGGCCTGGACGGAGTGTTCGAGTTCATCGACTGGCACGTTGCTCAAGAGGTAAGCTGTGGGGGTTTGCCGGTTGAAGTTCTGGATAAGGAAGTCTGGCGCCAAGTCGGGACTGACCCAGCGGTATTCGATCTGGACCGGGACGTTGTTCTCCTCGTGGACGATGATCACATGAAAGACGGGCCGGGGGGCCTTCCATTCGAATTCTTCCGACAGGGTCTGGCTGGCGGTGATTTTTTCGCGTGTGATGACGTGGGAGGTATGACGGTGGCCGCGGGCCTTGATTTCCTCTGCGATGTTGCGGAGTTCCAGCAGGCTGGCGCGGGCGGTCTGTTCTTTCACAAAGGTTCCGACGCCGGGCACGCGGGCGAGATAGCCATCGTCGGCCAACTCCCGCAGCGCCCGATTGGCGGTCATGCGGCTGATGCGGAAGCTTTCGACGAGTTCGTTTTCGGAAGGAACACGGCTTCCCGGCGCCCAGGCGCCGGAATTTATGTTGCCCATGATGTGGTCTTTCACCTGGGCATAGAGGGGCTGCATGATGTTCATGGGAGTTGGCCCCGCGCCGCCTGGCCATTTCTGATGACGGCTTTCAGGGGATTGAAGCCCAGGGGGTAACTCAAGTCGCCGGGGCGTTCGACGTCCCACAGGGCGAGATCGGCCCTTTGACCAACGGCGATGGTGCCGCGATCAGCAAGGCCGAGGGCGCGGGCGGCGTTGGCGGTGGCTCCAAGGAGGGCCTCTTCGGGTGTGAGGCCGAACAGCACGCAGGCCATGTTCATGGTGGTGAGGATGGAGTGGACTGGCGAGGAGCCGGGGTTCAAATCCGTTGCGACGGCGATGGGAACCTTGTGCTGGCGCAGTTCGGCCACGGGCGGAGCCTGCTTTTCGCGGAGATAGTAATAAGCGCCAGGCAGGAGAACCGCGACCGTGCCGGACGCCGCAATAGATTCGACTCCTTCCCTATCGAGGTATTCGATGTGATCGACGGACATGGCGCCATATCTGGCAGCGAGTTTCGCGCCGCCGAGATTTGAGAGCTGCTCGGCGTGGAGCTTGATGGGGATATTGAGGGATTTGGCAGCTTTGAAAACACTTTCAGTTTCATCGACGGAAAAGGCGATCCCTTCGCAGAATGCGTCCACGGCATCGACCAAGCCTTCGGCGGCGGCTTTGGAAAGCGCCCTATTGCAGACTAAATCCAAGTATTCATTGTGGTTTTCCTTGAATTCCGGGGGAAATGTGTGGGCGCCGAGGAAGGTGGTTTTGACATCGACGGGGCGAAGCATGGCGAGCTTGCGGGCGACGCGGAGCATTTTCAGTTCGGTCTCGACATCGAGGCCATAGCCGGATTTGATTTCGATGGTGGTGATGCCTTCGGCCAATATGGAGTCGAGTCGCTTCAATGCGGATTTCAGAAGCTCGGCTTCTGAGGTTTCGCGGGTGGCGCGCACGGTGGACATGATGCCACCGCCTGCCTTGGCAATATCCGCATAAGCCACGCCATTGAGGCGCATTTCAAATTCATGGGCGCGATTGCCGCCATAGACCAGATGGGTGTGGCAATCGATGAGGCCGGGGGTGAGCAGCTTGCCGCCGCAATCATGGATGGCTTTTGCCGCCGGCGTCACATTGGCCGGGCCGACCCACTCGATCATTCCGTGTTGAGTCAATACACTGCCATTCTCAATCAGGCCATAGCCGTTGATCATGGTAGCGATTCGAACATTTGTGAGGAGCACGGTTTTATCCACTTGTATAAGGTTGTATATACAGTATAGTTGATTCATGACACAAAGCAAGTTCCGTTTCGCATCGGCGCTGACATCGGACGGGTGGCGGCAGGATGTTGCTGTCACCGTCGACCACACGGGGATGATCGAGAGCGTTGCGAGCGGCGGCAGGGATGGAACGTTAATCGCGGGCGCCGCCATTCCGGCGATCGCCAATGTTCACTCCCATGCGCATCAACGCATGATGATTGGCTTGGCGGAGCGCGCGGGGCCCGGAGCTGATAGTTTCTGGACGTGGCGCGAGGCGATGTACGGGTTTGCGCTCACGCTTTCACCCGATGATCTCGAAGCCGTGGCGGCCCAGGCCTATGTTGAAATGCTGAAGGCGGGCTATTCCTGCGTGGGGGAGTTTCAATACCTGCATCACCAGCCTGATGGCTCGCCCTATGATGAGCCGGCTGAAATGTCGCTGCGGTGTGTTTCCGCCGCTGAACGGGCGGGCATTGGGATCACCCTGTTGCCGACGCTCTATCATTATGGTGGTTTTGGCGGGCAGGCGGCGAACGGGGGGCAGCGGCGCTTTGTGAACACTGCGGACCGGTTTCTGGAGATTTATGAGACGCTGAACAAGGTTTGCGGAGCGAATGCGCTTCGGCGGCTTGGCATTTCGCCCCATAGTTTGCGGGCGGTGACGCCTGAATTGCTTGCCGCGGTTTTGAATGGCATTGAAAAGACCTGCCGTGTCCATATTCATGTTGCCGAGCAGGCCCGCGAGGTTGATGAGTGTTTGGCATGGTGTGGCAAGCGGCCGGTTGAACTCTTGCTGGAGAAGTTTGATGTGTCAGGGAGATGGTGCGCTATCCATGCGACGCATATGACGAACGAGGAAACTTCAGGGTTAGCCAAATCAGGGGTCATTGCCGGATTGTGCCCGACGACCGAAGCCAATCTGGGCGATGGCATTTTTCCGGCGGTGGATTTCATGAAACAGGGTGGGGCTGTCGCGATTGGCAGCGACAGCCAGATTTCGATTTCGGCCGCGGAAGAGCTGCGCCAGCTCGAATATTCGCAGCGTCTGCGTGATTTGACGCGCAATGCGCTTTCCACGGGCGCCGGGGCGTCGACCGGCCGCAGTCTTTTTGACGCGGCACTGCGCGGCGGAGCGGCCTGTCTTGACCAGCCCATGGGCGCTATTTCTGTGGGAAAGCGCTGTGACATCGCCGTGCTTGACGATGCGCATCCCGCGCTCATTGGCCGGCAAGGCGATGCCCTTCTCGACACGTGGATATTTTCAGCGGGAAATGCGGCGATGAAAGATGTGATTGTGGCAGGCCGCCATGTGGTCAAGGATCGGCATCATGCGGATGAAGCGCAAATCTTAATGAGATTTACGGAAATGGCAAGGCGGTTGGCATGAACATCACCATTGGCGAAACCAGCTTGACGCTTGATCACGCCCGGGCTGCCTTGGCTGGCCCCATCGCTGTTTCGCTGTCGGCCAACGCGAAGGCCTTGATCGCGCGAAGCGCTGAAACCGTGGCGCGGCTATTGCAAACGGGCGATGCCATTTATGGCGTGAACACCGGGTTTGGAAAATTGGCGAAGACGCGGATTGCCAATGATGACCTCTCCAAGCTTCAGGTCAATATTGTGCGCTCCCATGCGGCGGGTGTGGGGGCGCCGCTTGATGCGGGCGTCACGCGGCTCATCCTGCTGCTCAAGATCAACGCGCTCTCGCAGGGGGCTTCGGGCATATCAACCAGCGCCATGGAAACTTTGGCGGGCCTGCTCAACGCCGATGTTCTGCCGGTCATTCCGGGTCAGGGCTCGGTTGGGGCGTCCGGTGATCTGGCGCCGCTAGCGCACCTCAGCCTGGTGCTGCTGGGCGAGGGCGAGGTTTCTCACAAGGGCAAGCGCCTGAGCGGCATGCAGGGGCTGAAAGTTGCAGGTGCGCAGGCCGTGGCGCTGGGCCCCAAGGAAGGATTGGCGCTTCTCAATGGCACCCAGGTTTCAACGGCGCTGGCGCTTTCCGGCCTGATCGCCGCAGAGCGGAACGCGGCGGCGGCCATATTGGCGGGCGCTCTTTCGGTTGACGCGGTGATGGGGTCTGACACGCCGTTTGATCCCCGCATCCATGCGCTGCGGCCGCATCCGGGCCAGGTTCTGGCGGCTTCGCATTACCGCCGCCTGCTTTCCGACAGCGCCATCCGGGCTTCCCATCTCGTTGATGATGAGCGGGTGCAGGATCCCTATTCTTTCCGCTGCCAGCCGCAGGTGATGGGGGCCTGCCTTGATATCCTGGCCAATGGCGCACGCACGCTGGTGATCGAGGCAAATGGGGTTTCAGACAATCCTTTGGTGTTCGCCGAGGATGGCGCGGTCTTGTCAGGCGGGAATTTTCATGCGGAGCCGGTGGCTTTCGCCGCCGACATCATCGCCATGGCGGTGGCCGAAATGGGCTCGCTTTCCGAGCGGCGCATCGCGGCCCTGATTGACACTTCCATTTCATTGCTGCCGCCATTTCTCATCCGCAACCCGGGCTTGAATTCGGGCTTCATGATTCCGCAATGCACGGCAGCGGCGCTGATGAGCGAGAACAAGCAGATGTCGCATCCGGCATCGGTTGATTCAGCGCCCACATCGGCCAATCAGGAAGACCATGTGAGCATGGCAACCCATGGGGCGCGGCGGCTGGGCCCCATGAATGCCAATCTTTCCCGCATCATCGCCATTGAACTCATGGCCGCGGCTGAAGGGATCGATTTCAGGCGGCCGCTCACATCATCCGCGGCGCTTGAGCAGGCCTATGAGATCATCCGCGCCAAAGCCGCTTCGCGCGAAGAGGATCGGGAATTTTCCAGCGATATTGAAGCGGTGGCCCAGATGATTGAAGGCGGCGTGTTTGAAGAGCTGGTTCCGGGGCTGCTGCGCGATTTGCCATGAGCGTGCTTGACCATCCGTGGGCGGCACTGGAGTTTGCCGCCGCAACCTGGCCGGGGGAAGACGCACTGGTGTTTCCGCATCAGGAACACCGATTGAGCTTTTCGCAGTGGCGTGCGCGATCGGCGGAATGGGCCGGAACGCTTGCGAGCGCAGGCGTGACGCCTGGGCAGCATGTGGCGCTGCTGGCGGAAAACCGCATTGAATGGCCCATCGCGCAGATGGCTTGCGCGGCGATGGGGGCGGTGTTCGCGCCGCTCAATTCACACTATCGCAGGGATGACCTCGCCTATGTCCTGAAGCAGTCCAACGCGGTTGCGTTGATTTGCTCGCAGCGGTTTCGGGGCAATCCCTATCTGGAAAATGTCACAGCCTTGAGGCCCGAACTGCCGGATCTGAAACATTTGTTTTGCCTCGATCAAATGCCGGACTGCAGGACTCCCGCCGCTGCCCCTGCCCACAAGGGGAAAGGAGAGAATCCTGTCGCGGCGCTGCTCTATACGTCGGGCACGACGGGATTTCCCAAGGGCGCGCTTTTATCGCACCGCGCCATGATGATGAACGCGCGGGGCGCGGCGGACCGGCTGGGCTTGACTGCGGGGGACCGCTGGACGTCGATCATTCCGCTGTTTCATTGCGCGGGCTGCATCCTGAATATTCTGGGTTGCCTGCAGAAGGGCGCTGCCTATGTGGGGGCGCCGAGCTTTGATGCGGAAAACATGTTCCGGGTGATTCAAAGCGAACGCTGCACGTTCCTGTCGGGGGTGCCTACGTCCTATCTTGCCATGCTGGATCATCCGGCGCGGAAAGACTATGACCTTTCGAGTTTGCGGGCGGGGAGCTGCGGCGGGGCCGATGCCAATCCGGAAATCTTGCGGCGTTGCGCTGAAGAGTTCCCAATGCCGGGCCTTTCACAGGTATATGGCCAGACAGAGGGGGCGACACTTTTTGCCTGCCCTGATGCGGGCGATCCCCTGCGATTTGAGACTTCGGGCAAGGCGTTGCCGGGCTACGAATTGCGAGTTGTAGAGCCCGAGAGCCTTGCGGAAATGCCGCGCGGCGGGATTGGCGAAATTCAGGCGCGGGGGCCCATGGTGATGGAAGGCTATTATCAAATGCCGGAAGCCACCGCTGAGACCATTTTGCCCGGGGGATGGCTCCGCACGGGCGACCTGGGATATTTGCGCGGCGATGACCGGCTGGTGATCGCGGGCGGGCGGTTGCGCGACATGATCATCCGGGGCGGGGAAAATATCTATCCGGCGGAAATTGAGAATATCCTGGCTGGGCATGAAGCGGTTGCGGGGGTCGCGGTGTTTGGCGTGAGAGACGATTATTATGGCGAGGTTGTCGCGGCCGCCATCAGGCTCCGTCGTGAAATTCCGGCGGCGGAATTGACCGCGTTATGCGAGGGACGGATCGCGAAGTTCAAGGTTCCGACACGGTTTTACCGCGTGGATGCATTTCCGCTCACGGCATCAGGGAAAGTGCGAAAAGTTGAATTGCGCGACATGGCCGCCGGGGGAGCGCTTGAGGTTTTGGAATGACGCTCACGTTCTGGTTTGATGTGCATTCGCCGTGGAGCTATCTGGCGGCGCACCGGATTGGCGATCTCGCAAGAAAGCACGACTGCGAATTGCTGTGGCGGCCCCTGCATCTGCCGAGCCTGCAGCAGAAGATCAACGGGCGCAAACCGCTCGAGGAAAATCCGGCCTTTGTGCGCTGGTACAGTCAAGACGCGCAGGATTGGGCAGCTTTGCAGAATCTTCCGCTGATTTTTCATCCGCAGTACCCGCTCCGCAATTCAAGGGCTTTGCGCGCCTGTCTCTATGCGGCTGATCAGGGCCAGGCGGAGGCCTTTGTGAAACTCGTCATGCGGAAATACTGGTCAGAGGCTGGCGATATTTCTGATCTGGAACAGCTTGGAATTTGGGGCGCGGCGTGCGGGCTGGACGGGGAGGCTGTGAAACAGTCAGCGCTCGATGAAAAATTCAAGGCGCGTGTTTCAGCGAACGTGGAAGAAGCAATTGCGCGCGGCGTGTTTGGCGTGCCAACGGTCGATACGGGCGCCAAACTCTATTTCGGCAATGACCGGCTGGATTTGCTGGGCCTGCATCTGGCTAATTCTTCAGGCGGTAACCTGTCTTGAATATCCAGGCGATCACCGCGAGGCAGATCGCGAGGAAACCGAGGATGGCAAGGAGGCTTACCCCGATGCTAACGTCTGCGGCGCCATAGAAGCTCCAGCGGAAACCGCTGACCAGATAAACCACCGGATTGAAATAGCTGATTGTCTGCCACACCGGCGGCAGCATGGTGATGGAATAGAAACTGCCGCCCAGAAAGGTCAGCGGCGTTATGATCAGCAACGGGATGAGCTGGAGCTTTTCGAAGCCATCGGCCCAGATGCCGATGATGAAGCCTAGGAGGCTGAACGTGACGGCGGTCAAGACCAGGAATCCCAGCATCCAGAAGGGGTGCAAAATTTCCAGCGGCACAAACACGGCGGCCGTCGCCAGAATGATCAGCCCCAGGATGATTGATTTGGAAGCGGCGGCCCCCACATATGCGATGGTGAGATCGACGTAGGAGACGGGGGCCGAGAGCAATTCGTAGATCGTGCCAACGAACCTTGGAAAGTAAATTCCAAATGACGCGTTGGCGATGCTCTGGGTGAGGAGCGACAGCATGATGAGGCCCGGCACGATGAAGGCGCCATAGGCCACGCCATCGATTTCCTGAATGCGCGAGCCGATGGCGGCGCCGAAGACGACGAAATAGAGCGAGGTGGAAATCACGGGCGAGATGATGCTTTGCAGCAGCGTGCGGCCGGCCCTGGCCATCTCAAAGATATAGATCGACCTGATGGCGTTGAAGTTCATCATGGCGCGCGCACCAGGCTCACGAATATGTCTTCGAGCGAGCTTTCCCTGGTTTCAATGTCGGTGAACGCTATTCCGGCCTTCTTGATGTCGGCCAGGAGCGTTGTGATGCCGGTCCGGTTGGCGTGTGAATCATAAGTGTAATTGAGTTCGGCACCATTTTTAGAAAGTGAGAGCTGGTGCCGGGCCAGCGTCCTGGGAATGCTCTTGAGTTTGGAGGCAAGTTCAAGCGTGAGCTGCTTCTTGCCGAGCTTGGCCATCAGGGCCTGCTTTTCTTCCACCAGCATGAGCTCGCCCTTGCTGATGACGCCGATGCGGTCGGCCATTTCTTCGGCCTCATCGATGTAGTGGGTAGTGAGAATGATGGTGACACCAGTCTTTCGCAAATCGCGCACGAGGGCCCACATGTCACGGCGCAGCTCCACGTCGACGCCCGCCGTGGGTTCGTCGAGGAACAGGATTTTGGGCTCGTGGGACAGGGCCTTGGCAATCAACACGCGCCGCTTCATGCCGCCTGAGAGCGTCATGATCCGCTGGTCCTTCTTGTCCCAGAGGGAAAGATCCTTCAGAATCTTCTCAACATAAGCGTGATTGGGCGGCAGGCCGAAAAGGCCGCGACTGAAATTCACAGTTGCCCAGGGGGTTTCGAAGGCGTCGGTGGTGAGCTCCTGGGGCACGAGGCCGATCAAAGAGCGAGTCTTGCGGTACTCCTTCACATTGTCGTGGCCGTTGGCCAGCACAGTTCCGGAGCTTGCAGTCACGATGCCGCAGATGATGCTGATCAGGGTGGTCTTGCCGGCACCATTGGGACCAAGCAAGCCAAAGATTTCGCCCTGTTTGATTTCAAGATTGATGTTTTTGAGGGCCTGGAAGCCCGATTTATAAGTTTTTGAGAGATTGGTGACGGAGATGGCGGGGGTCATGCACGCGTAAATAGTGCGTCAGGTTGTTACATTCAAGCCTTGGTCAGCCGCTGCTGTTTGGCGAGGTAACCGATGATTTCATCCGCTGCCTGTTCCGGTGAAAGCTTCAGTGTGTCGAGCGAAAGCTCGGGATTTTCAGGCGTTTCATAGGCTGATGAGATGCCGGTGAAATTCTTGATCTCGCCGCGCCTGGCCTTGGCGTAGAGGCCCTTGACGTCGCGTTTTTCGGCTTCGGCCAATGAAGTGTCGACGAAGATTTCGACGAACTCGCCCTCGGCCACGCTTTCACGCGCCATCAGGCGCTCGGCGCGGAAGGGAGAAATGAAAGAGACCAGCACGATCAATCCGGCATCGACCATGAGTTTTGAAACTTCGGCGACGCGGCGGATGTTTTCGACGCGGTCGGCATCGGTGAAGCCCAGGTCACGGTTGAGGCCGTGGCGGACGTTGTCACCGTCCAGCAGATACGTCATGTGGCCCATGGCGTGGAGTTTCTTTTCCACCAGATTGGCGATGGTGGATTTGCCGGAACCCGACAGGCCCGTGAACCACAGCACGGTGGGTTTCTGCTTGGCGATGCTGGCGCGCGAGACCTTGTTCACATCCATGGCCTGCCAATGGATGTTCGAGGCGCGGCGCAATGCGAAGTGGATCAGCCCCATGCCAACGGTTGTGTTGGTGAAGCGGTCGATGATGATGAAGCCGCCGAGATGGCGGTTGTCCGTGTAGGGCGCGAATGCGATGGCGCTGTCCAGTTCCAGATGGCAGACGCCGATTTCATTCAGCGCGAGCGTTTTTGCCGCCACATGCTCCATGGTGTTGACGTTGACCTTGTAGCGCAGGCTGTCGAGTGTGCCGGGAACCTGGCGGGTTCCAGCCTTGATGATGTAGGGGCGGCCAGGCAGCATGGGCTCATCGCCCATCCACAGGACTTCCACTTCAAACTGATCGGACACCTCGATGGGATCGGCGGCATCGCAGATGATGTCGCCACGGCTCACGTCAATTTCCGTGGCAAGCGTGATGGTGAGGGATTGCCCGGCAACACCCGCCGCGAGGTCGCCGCCATAGGTGACGACGCGTTCGACTGTTGCTGTCCTGGCAGAGGGCAGAACTTTTATGGCGTCACCTGGACGGACCGAACCGCTGACGATGGCGCCGGAGAAGCCGCGGAAATTCTGGTTCGGACGATTCACCCATTGAACGGGCATGCGAAAGGCCTTGGTTGACAGATCATCATCGACCGGCACGGTTTCGAGATGCGCCATCAGGGTTGGGCCATGATACCAGGGCATGGCGGTGGAGGGATCAACCACATTGTCGCCCACCAGCGCTGACAGCGGAATGCAGGTGATTTCATCAGCCCCAATGCTTTTGGCGAAGGCGCGGTAATCGGCTTCGATAGTTTCAAACACCTTCTGGTCGTAATTCATCAGGTCCATCTTGTTGATGGCGACGACGAGATGCTTGATGCCGAGAAGGGTTGCTATGAAAGTGTGGCGGCGGGTTTGGGTCAAAACGCCTTTTCGCGCGTCAATCAGGATTACGGCGAGGTCCGCTGTCGAAGCCCCTGTTGCCATGTTGCGGGTGTATTGTTCGTGGCCCGGCGTATCAGCCACGATGAACTTGCGCTTGTCGGTGGTGAAGGCGCGGTAGGCCACGTCAATCGTTATGCCCTGCTCGCGCTCGGCGGCGAGGCCATCAACGAGCAGTGCGAAATCGAGATTGCCGCCCTGGGTTCCCATCTTTTTGGAGTCGGCTTCGAGAGCCAGCAACTGGTCTTCGAACAGCATCTTGGCTTCATAAAGCAATCGGCCGATGAGGGTTGATTTGCCGTCATCGACGGAACCACAGGTGATGAAGCGCAGCAGGTCTTTGTTCTCTTGCGCTTTCAGATAGGCTTCAACATCGCCCCCTGCGAATTCAATGAACTTGTTCATCAGAAGTAGCCCTCCTGCTTCTTCTTCTCCATGGAAGCGGCCTGGTCCTTGTCGATGACACGGCCCTGGCGTTCGGAGGAGGTGGCGACCAGCATTTCCTCGACAATGTCGAGCAGGGTGGTGGCGTTCGAGTCGATGGCGCCCGTCAGCGGATAACAGCCAAGCGTGCGGAAGCGGATGTTGCGCATCTCGGGTTTTTCGCCGGGATTGAGCCGCATGCGCCCGTCATCCACCATGATCATCTGGCCATCGCGCCAGACAACGGGGCGAGGCGCTGCAAAATACAGCGGCACGATGGGGATGTTCTCGATGTGGATATATTGCCAGATGTCGAGTTCGGTCCAGTTTGACAGGGGGAACACGCGGATCGATTCGCCCTTGTTCTTGCGGGCATTGTAGAGGTTCCACAATTCCGGCCGCTGGTTCTTGGGATCCCAGCGGTGCCTGGTGTCGCGGAAGGAAAAGATGCGCTCCTTGGCGCGGGATTTTTCCTCGTCACGGCGGGCCCCGCCAAAGGCCGCATCGAAACCATATTTGTCCAGCGCCTGCTTGAGGCCGTCGGTCTTCATGATCTGGGTGTGGAGCGCCGAGCCATGGTCAAAGGGGTTCACATCCTTTTCGATGCCATCGGGATTTATGTGGACGATGAGATCGAGGCCCAGGCGCTTTGCGGTTTCATCCCTGAGCGCGATCATGTCGCGGAATTTCCAGCGGGTGTCGACATGCATCAGCGGGAAGGGGGGCTTCGAAGGGTAGAACGCCTTCATGGCGAGGTGCAGCATGACGGCTGAGTCTTTTCCCACTGAATAGAGCATCACCGGTTTTTCGCACTCGGCGGCCACTTCGCGGATGATATGAATAGACTCGGCTTCGAGGCGTTCGAGGTGGGTAAGCTTCTTCAAAGCCGGCGCTTGCTGCATTGCAATATCCTTGTTCGGAAACGGGTATATGCCGAGGTCTCCTGGCAAACGCAAGGTGACACTTGCCGGAAGCGCTGCTTTCGCGTTAGTGTTTTCGAAAAAGGGGCGGCATGAAAGCACCATTGCGCAAGAAAATGACGGCCAAAAAAGCCGCGCCCAGCCTGCCCTATCAGGAACCGCATCTGGCGGCCTCGGCCCGGGGCAACTTTCTCGAAGAAGCCATCGGGCGCGAGGTCAAAAGGTTCCGTGAGAAGCTTGGCATCACCATTTCGGAGCTTGCCAAGGATGCGGGCATGTCGGCTGGCATGCTTTCCAAGATTGAAAATGGCGCGACGTCACCTTCGCTCAGCTCGTTGCGGGCTTTGGGCCGTGCGCTGCAGGTTCCGGTGACAGCCCTGTTTCGGGGCTTCGAGGAAATCAGGGATGCGTCGTTTGTGAAGGCCGGGCAGGGCCTGACGATTGAGCGGCGGGGAACACGGGCTGGCCATCAATATCAATTGCTGGGCCACAGCCCCCATGGGCCTGTCATGGTTGAGCCCTATATGATCACGCTCACGACGCAATCGGATGTGTTTCCAACGTTCCAGCACAGCGGGCTGGAAATGCTTTATATGCTGGAGGGCAATGTGGTTTACCGCCATGGCGATAAAACTTACGACATGCACCCCGGCGATACGCTGTTTTTCGACGCCGACGTGCCGCATGGTCCGGAAGAGCTGAAAAAGCTGCCGGCCCGGTATTTGAGCGTGATTTCATATCGGCGGGAGGAGTGATGAAAAGTATCATAAAAATACCGCTGAACGCCAATTCGCCAGACAAAACACTTAACGTGAATCTGACTGACAGCAGCGAACTACAGCTGGAACGGGGGAACTCCGAAAGATGTACGATTCCCCGCGAAGCGCTTCGACAGGTCTTGGTTGAGATTTATAAACTTGCGAGAGAGGTAAATCCTTCGCCGCCGTGGCAGAATATCGAAGATCATGGTGACTACTGGAATAAACATAAGGATAAAAGACTGGAGACTGAATTTAATGCATTTTCCCATGTTTTTATCTATCTCGCCGCCGCTGAACATGGCAGGTCTGAAAATTCAATAAAGGCGCGATTAACGGATCTACATCTAACCAAAAGGATTAATTAATATTCCCGTAGTGAATAAATAATTCCTGAGGGTTGATAATGGATAGGTGCCCTGATACAGTCCGGCAACGCTGTTTCAGGAGAGGTTTTTTGCCATGTGCGGGATTGTCGGACTTTATCTCAAGAACCCGAAACTGAAACCAAAATTGGGCAAGATGTTCAAGCCCATGATCATCGAGATGACCAATCGCGGGCCTGACTCTGCTGGCGTTGCGGTCTATCGGAACCCTGTCAATAAAGCGCAGACGAAATTTTCGCTGGCGCATATAGACGCGGGTTATGACTGGAAGAAAATTGATGTGGGGCTGGAGAAGGCGCTGAAGTGCGATTGCACCATTAAGAAAATTGGCAATCACTGCATTCTGGTGACCACGGGCAAGGAAGCTTCGGTTGTTGCCTGGCTCAAGCAGCATCATCCGGAGGTTCGCGTTGTGGGGTCTGGCCACACGATTGAGATTTTCAAGGAGACGGGACTTCCTGCCAATGTCTACGACAAGTTTGACCTGGATGAGGCGGCGGGAACCCATATTATTGGCCACACGCGCATGGCGACCGAGAGCGCTGTGACGACCGCTGGCTCACATCCCTTCGCCACGGGGGCTGATCTTTGCCTGGTGCATAATGGCTCGCTTTCCAACCACAACCGCTTGCGTGAAAACTTGCGCCGGGAAGGCATTGAATTTCAGACAGAGAATGATACGGAAGTTGCCGCTGCCTATATGACCTGGAAACTGCGGAGCGGTGCGACTTTGAAAGAGGCATTGCAGGACGGGCTTCGTGATCTTGACGGCTTTTACACGTTCCTGGTTGGCACGGCTGATGGCTTTGCGGTGGTGCGTGACCCAATCGCCTGCAAGCACGCGGTGATGGCGGAAACCGATGACTGGGTTGCGATGGCGACCGAATACCGCGCCATTGCGCATTTGCCGGGCGCTGACACGGCGAAGATCTGGGAGCCGGAACCCACAACAATTTACACCTGGGGCGGGCACGCATGAACGAACTTGATCTCAAGACTGTCGGGGTGCGCGGCATCAACTCGCAGCTGCATGGGTTGGCGCAGGACACCAATGAAAAGCACTGGGTCATCCGCAATCCCATGGGCCAGCATAATATCGCCTGCGGGGTTTCGGCGCCGCTGCAAATTGAAATTCATGGCCATGTGGGGTTTTATTGTGGCGGCATGAACAAAGATGCTGAACTTACCGTCCATGGGCATGCGGGCGTTGGCACGGCTGAAAACATGATGTCGGGTGTTGTGTGGGTGAAGGGCAACTCGTCTGAATCCGCCGGGGCCACAGGCAATGGCGGATTGCTGGTGATTGATGGCGATGCATCGTCGCGCTGCGGCATTTCGATGAAGGGCATCGATATTGTGGTGGGCGGTTCGGTTGGCCACATGTCGGCGTTCATGGGCCAGCGCGGCAACCTTGTGGTGTGCGGCGATGCGGGCGATGCGCTGGGCGATTCCATTTATGAAGCGCGGCTTTATGTGAAGGGCAAAGTCGCCAGCCTCGGCGCTGATTGCATCGAAAAAGAAATGCGTATTGAGCATCTGGCTGATCTCGAGCGGCTGCTGAAAGCCGCCAAGCGCAGAGAAAAGCCGTCGGAATTTCGCCGCTATGGATCGGCGCGCAAACTTTACAATTTCAGCGTGGATCACGCGGACGCATACTGAGGACTCCCATGGATAAAACCCCCCGCACGCTGCCGCGCAAATCAGCGACATTTGACGACTATACTCTTTCTGAAATCCGCCGCGCGGCGAGCACCGGCATCTATGACATCAGGGGCGCCGGCGCCAAGCGCCGCCTGCCGCATTTTGATGACCTGCTGTTTCTCGGCGCTTCGATTTCGCGCTATCCGCTGGAAGGCTACCGGGAAAAATGCGGCACCAATGTCGTGCTCGGCACGCGCTTCGCCAAGACGCCGATTGAGCTTAAGATACCCATCACCATCGCCGGCATGAGCTTTGGCTCGCTGTCGGCGCAGGCCAAGGAAGCGCTGGGGCGGGGCGCCACCATCGCTGGCACTTCCACCACCACTGGCGATGGCGGCATGACGCCGGAAGAGCGCGGGCAATCCAAAACATTGGTTTATCAATACCTGCCGTCGCGCTACGGCATGAATCCGGATGACCTGCGCAAGGCTGATGCCATTGAAGTTGTGGTGGGACAGGGCGCCAAGCCCGGCGGCGGCGGCATGTTGCTGGGGCAGAAGATTTCGGATCGCGTTGCCGCCATGCGGTGCCTGCCCAAGGGCATCGACCAGCGCTCGGCCTGCCGGCATCCGGACTGGACGGGGCCCGATGATCTTGAAATCAAGATCAATGAGCTCCGCGAAATCACCAATTGGGAAAAACCCATTTACATCAAGATCGGGGGAGCCCGGCCCTATTATGACGTGGCGCTCGCCGTGAAGGCAGGCGCCGATGTTGTGGTGCTTGACGGGATGCAGGGCGGCACAGCGGCAACCCAGGAAGTATTCATCGAGCATGTGGGGCAGCCCACGCTGGCCTGCATTCGCCCGGCCGTTCGGGCGCTGCAGGAACTTGGCATGCACCGCAAGGTGCAGCTTATTGTCTCGGGCGGCATCAGGAACGGCGCGGACGTGGCGAAAGCCCTGGCGCTGGGTGTTGACGCGGTGTCGATCGGGACGGCGGCCCTTGTGGCTTTGGGCGACAATGATCCCCGCTGGGAAAGCGAATACGAGGCGCTTGGCACAACGGCTGGCGCCTATGACGACTGGCATGAGGGGCGCGATCCCGCAGGCATCACAACCCAGGATCCGGAATTGGCCAAGCGGCTTGACCCGGTGTTGGCTGGCCGCAGGCTTTCCAATTATCTGAAAGTGATGACCCTGGAGGCGCAAACCATCGCGCGGGCCAACGGCAAGTCGCATGTGCATAATCTGGAACCTGAAGATCTTTGCGCGCTCACGGTGGAAGCTGCGGCCATGGCGCAGGTCCCCCTTGCAGGAACAGACTGGATTCCGGGCCGGGGCGGGTATTAGGATGGGGATTTCTTAGGGAGACCATTTTGGAAGTCACCGTACTTGCCATTTTCGCCGGCGCACTTTTCATAAATTCCAGCTCGCCTGGCCCAAGTGTTGCGGCATTGGTGGCGCGGGTTCTGACCAGCGGCTGGCGCAGCGTCATGCCGCTGCTTGCCGCCATGTGGCTTGGCGAAGCGCTGTGGCTGACGGCGGCGGTTTTTGGCCTTAGCGTCATGGCGCAGACTTTCTATTGGGCCTTCGTGATCCTGAAGTATCTGGGTGTGGCCTACCTGCTCTATCTCGCCTACAGGATGTGGACCGCGCCTTCCGAAGTCAGGGAGGGCGCGCTGCCGTCCGGCGATTCGTCATGGCGGCTGTTCTTCACCGGCATGGCCATTACGCTGGGCAACCCCAAGATCATGGTGTTTTATCTCGCCCTGCTGCCCTCAATCGTTGATCTCGCAAGAATCTCATTGATGGGTTGGGTGGAGGTTACGGTCGCCATGGTGGCGGTGATTGTGGCTGTCGATCTTACCTGGGTGATGATCGCCGCGCAGGCGCGCCTCTGGCTCAAGAGTCTACGCGCGTTACGCATCGCCAACCGGACAAGCGCCACGGCCATGGGCGGGGCTGCCCTGGTGATTGCGACAAGATGAAAAATGGAATGAGGGAGATTAAAAAATGGCTGGGGAATTAGAGGCGTTTGCCAAGAAGAACAAAGTCAAATTCTTCTTGTTCAACTTCACGGATTTGTTCGGCGTGCAGCGGGCCAAGCTGGTGCCGGCGGAAGCGGTTGGCCGCATGCAAAAGGCGGGCGCGGGGTTTGCGGGGTTTGCAACCTGGCTGGATCAAACCCCGGCGCATCCTGATGTGATAGTGATGCCGGATGTGAACTCGGTCATTCAATTGCCGTGGCGCCCGGATGTGGCCTGGGTGGCGGGTGACCCGTGGATGAGCGGCAAGCCTTTGGAGCAGGCGCCGCGCCTGGCTCTCAAAAAACTGATGGAAAAAACCGCCAAGAGCAACATGAAGATGATGGCGGGCGTTGAGCCGGAATTTTTCCTGACCAACGCGGATGGCACCGCGGTTTCGGATGGCAGGGACAGCCAGGAGAAACCCTGTTACGACCAGTCAGCCATCATGCGCAGGCTTGACGTGATCGCCGAGATTTCAAGCGCCATGGTGCAACTGGGCTGGGGCCCCTACCAGAACGATCATGAAGATGCCAACGGGCAGTTTGAGATCAACTGGAATTTTAATGATGCCTTAACCACGGCGGACCAACTCGCGTTCTTCAAATTCATGGTTAAGGCAATCGCCGAAAAGCATGGCATCCGCGCCACGTTCATGCCGAAGCCGTTCATCAACCTCACGGGCAGCGGCTGCCATGTGCATCTCTCGGTGTGGGACAATGCGCGCAAGAAGAACCTGTTCGACGACGCCAGGGATGACATGGGCCTGTCGCCCATGGCATACAACTTCCTCGGCGGCTTGATCCATCATGCGGATTCACTGGTGGCGATCACCAACCCGACAGTGAACTCCTACAAGCGCATCAACGCGCCGCGCACAATCTCGGGCGCGACCTGGGCCCCGAACACGGTGACATTCGGCGGCAACAACCGCACCCATATGGTGCGTATTCCCGATGCGGGCCGCACCGAGTTCCGCCTGCCCGACAATGCGGCCAATCCCTATCTGATGATGGCGGGCATCCTGGCGGCAGGCTTTCACGGCATTGAGGCCAAGATGGATCCGGGCAAGCGCCTGGACATTGACATGTACACCCAGGGGCACACGGTCAAGAACGCCAAAATGCTGCCGCTCAACCTGCTTGACGCGTTGCGCAATTTCGAGAAGGACACATACCTGCAAAGCGCATTGGGAGCGGAGGTTTCATCGGGTTATCTCAAGCTCAAACATGCCGAATGGAACCAGTATTGCCGCCATCTGACCCAGTGGGAGCGGGATACGACGCTGGATTGCTGATGAAATATTCGATCTTTTCACTGCTGAAGAATACGCTGTCGGGCCACCGCAACTGGGCTCCGGCGTGGCGCGATCCGCAGCCGAAAAAAGACTACGACGTGGTGATCGTGGGCGGCGGCGGGCATGGCCTGGCCACCGCCTATTACCTCGCCAAGGTGCATGGCATCACCAATGTGGCGGTGCTGGAAAAATCCTGGCTGGGCTCGGGCAATGTGGGCCGCAACACCACGATCATCCGCTCCAACTACATGCTGCCGGGAAACAATCCGTTCTATGAATGGTCGATGAAATTGTGGGAGGGGCTGGAGCAGGACTTCAATTTCAACGCCATGGTTTCCCAGCGGGGCGTTCTCAATCTTTGCCATACGGATCCGCAGCGGGACGCCTTCGCCAGGCGCGGCAATGCCATGCGCATTGATGGTGTTGATGCGGAGCTCCTTGATACGGAAGGGGTGCGCGAGATGTATCCATTCCTGGACTTCAGCAATGCGCGCTTTCCCATCAAGGGCGGCATTCTGCAGCGCCGTGGCGGCACGGTGCGCCATGACGCGGTGGCGTGGGGCTATGCGCGGGGCGCAGACGCCCGTGGCGTTGACGTGATCCAGAATTGTGAAGTCACCGCCATCAAGACCGAGAAGGGCAAAGTCGTCGGTGTCCAGACGAATAGGGGTTACATCGCAACCAAGAAACTGGGCTTGGCGGCGGCGGGAAACTCATCGGAAGTGGCCGCCATGGCGGGCCTCAAGCTGCCGATAGAAAGCCATGTCTTGCAGGCTTTTGTCTCGGAAGGTTTGAAGCCCTACATTGATGGCGTGGTGACCTTTGGAGCGGGGCATTTCTATGTGTCGCAGTCGGACAAGGGCGGGCTGGTGTTTGGCGGTGATATTGACGGTTACAACTCCTATGCCAGGCGCGGCAACCTGCCGATGGTCGAGCATGTGATCGAAGCCGGTGTTGCCATGATCCCCGGATTGGCGCGGGTGCGGGTGCTTAGAAGCTGGGGCGGCATCATGGACATGTCGATGGACGGTTCACCCATCATCGACAAGACGCCGATTAACGGGCTCTATCTCAACGCGGGCTGGTGCTATGGCGGCTTCAAGGCGACACCGGCTTCCGGCTGGTGCTTTGCCCACACGATTGCCAGGAATGAACCGCACAAGCTCAATGCCGCCTATCGGCTGGACCGCCTTCGCACCGGCCACATGATCGATGAAAAGGGGCAGGGCGCCACGCCCAATTTGCATTGATGGAACAGCTTTCGAAAATGTCCAATCATGGCCTTCTTGGGCAGAGAGGTCATCGCATTTTCTCACCACTATTCATTTTCCAACATCTGTTATCCCGGCGAAAGCCGGGACCCAGGAAAACTGATCAGGCGCGTAGAATCCCAACGGGATACCACTACGCCTGGGTCCCGGCTTTCGCCGGGATGACAGAAAATATTTTGTGTTCAGCGGTACAGAGGGAAGGTTCATGCTGATCACCTGCCCCCATTGCGGAACGCGGCCGGTTGAGGAGTTCACCTTCAATGGCGATGCATCCATCACGCGGCCCACGTCCGGTGATATGGACCAGTGGCATGATTACGTTTATTTGCGCCATAATCCCAAGGGCCGTTTTGAGGAATATGCCCATCATTCGGGTGGCTGCCGGGCCTGGCTGGTGGTGACGCGCGACACGGCAACCCATGAAATTTTCGGCGCCGTGACGGCCCGTGACCATGCGAAAAAGCGGAGCGCCAAATGACCGGCTTTCGCTTAAAAAAAGGCGGACTGGTTGACCGTTCAACGGCGCTTGATTTCAAATTTGATGGCAAGTCATTCACCGGGCTCCAGGGCGATACGCTGGCCTCGGCGCTGATTGCCAATGACGTGCATCTCATGGGGCGCTCGTTCAAATATCACCGGCCGCGGGGCGTGATTTCAGCCGGAAGTTCCGAACCCAATGCGCTGGTGACTTTGCGTGAAGGGGGGCGGCTTGAAGCCAACACACGCGCCACCATGATTGAACTTTATGACGGGCTGGTTGCCAAGAGCCAGAACCGCTGGCCGTCGCTGGATTTCGATGTGGGTTCGGTGAATTCCCTGGCCTCGGCTTTTTTGGTGGCGGGGTTCTATTACAAGACCTTCATGTGGCCCAAAAGCTTCTGGGAAAAAATCTATGAACCCATCATCCGGAAAGCGGCGGGACTGGGCAGCGCTTCGAAGGAAGCTGATCCTGACAAGTATGAGAAGGCTTATGCCCATTGCGATCTGCTGGTTGTGGGGGCGGGCCCCGCAGGATTGATGGCGGCACTCACGGCGGCGCGTGCCGGCGCCCGGGTTATGCTGGCCGATGAGAGTCCGGCCCTTGGTGGTTCGCTGCTCAATGAGCAAGACGAAATTGGCGGCATGCCCGGTTGCGAATGGGCTTCAGGCGTCATCGCCGAACTTGGCGCCATGCCAAATGCCACCCTGATGCCGCGCACCACGATTTTCGGCTGGTATGACGATAATATTTTTGGCGCAGTTGAGCGCGTCAATGATCATGTGCTTGAACCATCTCGGTTTGAACCCCGCCAACGCTATCTCCGCATCATGGCAAAACGCGCTGTCATGGCCACGGGCGCCGAAGAGCGGCCTATTGTGTTTGGCGGCAATGATGTCCCGGGTGTCATGCTGGCGTCTGCCATGCGAACTTACGCCAACCGTTACGCGGCTGCTGCGGGGCAATCCATTGTGGTGTTCACCAACAACAACTCCGGCGCCCGAACAGCGCGGGATTTGCGCGCCCATGGTGTGCATGTTGAGGCAATCATTGATTCACGCGAGAGCAATGCGGTTATCATCAATGTCAAAGGTGGCAAGCGGGTCACCGCTGTGGAGCTTTCCGATCACCGGGTCATTCCCTGCGACGGCGTTGCGATGTCTGGCGGCTGGTCGCCTGTCGTGAACCTGATGTGCCATCACGGCGGCAAGCCGAAGTGGGACGACGCAATCGCAGGCTTTGTGCCGCCTGTTGTGAGCGCGGCATTTGTGGCGGCGGGGTCGGCTGCGGGCCATATGCTGCTGTCGCAATGCCTGGCTGATGGTGCGCGGGCCGGAACCTTGAAGGGCAAGACACCTGCTGTTCCCAAATGCCGGGACGAGGCTTTTGCGGTAACGCCTTTGTGGTGGGTGAAACAATCAACGGGCAAGGCCTTTGTGGATTACCAAAATGACGCCACGGCGAAAGATTTGCCGCTTGCGGCGCGTGAAGGCTACCGCGACATCGAGCTGGCCAAGCGCTATACCACGGCTGGCATGGCAACGGACCAGGGCAAGCTTGGCAATGTGAACGCCATTGCCATTCTGGCGGAAGCCACGGGGCGCACCATGGACCAGGTGGGCACCACGACTTTCCGGCCCTATTACACGCCCGTTTCATTTGGCGCGCTTGCCGGGCCGTTTGTGGGTCCTCATTTTCAGCCGGTTCGCAAGACGCCGCTGCATGAATGGGCGGAAGAACAGGGAGCGGTGTTCGTTGAAACCGGCTTGTGGATGCGCTCCTCGTGGTTTCCGCGCGACGGCGAGGATTGGCTTGCGTCCGCCTCGCGCGAAGTGATTGCCACCCGCACAAAGGTCGGGATTTGCGATGTTTCAACGCTGGGAAAAATTGATGTGCAAGGTGCCGATGCGGCGGAGTTTCTAAACCGGCTCTATTGCAATACATTCACCACGCTTGATGTGGGCAAAGCCCGCTATGGCCTGATGCTGCGCGAGGACGGCATCGTGTTTGATGATGGCACCACGTCGCGGCTGGCGCCTGATCATTTCCTGATGACGACGACCACCGCCAATGCGGCCCGCGTGATGGCCCACATGGAGTTTTGCCACCAGGCCCATTGGCCTGAGCTTGACGCGCAGTATGTATCGGTCACCGAGCAGTGGGCTCAGATGGCGGTGGCAGGGCCGAAAGCGCGCGCCACGCTGCAGAGGATTGTTGACAAGGTGACACTTGACGATGCTTCGTTTCCCTATCTGGCGGCGCGGAATATCACGATTTTGGGCGGCATGACGGCGCGGCTGTTCCGCATTTCATTTTCGGGCGAGCATGCCTATGAGCTGGCGATGCCTGCCGATTATGGAAATCTGGTGGCGCGCGCGCTCATGCAGGCTGGCGAGGAGTTTGGCGTGACACCCTATGGGGTTGAAGCGCTGTCCATCATGCGGATTGAAAAGGGCCATGTGGCGGGCGGTGAATTGAACGGAACCACGACGGCGGCGGACTTGGGCTTGGGCAAGATGATGTCGTCCAAGAAGGATTACATCGGCAGGATGATGGCGCAACGCGAAGGACTTGTGGACAAGAACCGCCAATGCGTTGTCGGCATCAGGCCGTGTGATGCGAGAGACAAGATCCGTTCGGGTTCGCATATTTTGAAGGAGAATGACGCGCCTTCGATGGCGGCGGATCAGGGGTACATTTCCTCGGTTGCGTGGTCGCCCATGCTCAATATGTGGCTGGGGCTGGCGCTGGTTGCCAATGGCCGGGCGCGGCACGGCGAGGTTGTCAAGATTTTCGACGGGCTTCGCAACATTCACATGTTTGGCCAGATTTGCGATCCCGTGCATTTTGATCGGGAGCATGCGCGCCTCCATGCCTGACCCCGTCAAACGCATTTCGCCACTGGCCGAGATCGCCATTCAGGGCCGCTTCGGAGCCGGCGGGGCTGTGCCCGGCGTGACGCTCTCAGTGCGGCACCCGGTGAACATTGTTTCGGTGATTGCGCGGAAAGGAAAGGCCAGGGCGCTGGCTGCCGCAATGCGGGGCATGAAGGCGCAGTGGGCGGGTTTCGAGCAGTATTATGTTCTGGACACGGACTATCCAGCGGTTGCCAAGAAACTCGCAGGCCTTGCGTCCTGCTCGGATCAAAGCCATGGCCGCGTGATCATTCGCATTGAAGGCCCCGAGGCGCGGCGGGTGTTGTGCAAGGGCACGCCGGTTGACCTGCATGAAAGCGTTTTCGAAGTTGGCAAGAGCGCTGTCACACAAATGGCCCATGTGGGTGTGCATCTGACGCGGGTGGGCGCTGACGTGTTTGAGATATCGGTGTTCCGCGGGTTTTCGGAAAGCTTCTGGGAATGGCTGACGGAGCAGGCGGCGGAGTTTGGCTATCAGGTGGCCTGACACGCGCCAGCCACGCGCACCATGCGTTTGCAGGCTTCCACAATCTGCGCTTCATCAACCGTCAGTGCCACGCGCACGTGGCCTGCGCCGCCCTGCCCAAAGCTTTCGCCGGGCATGGTGACGACGTTTTCCTGCGCGAGCAATCTTTGCGCGAAGGCTTCGCCGGATAGCCCGGTCTTGCGCACGTCGACCATGACGAACATGCCGCCTTCGGGCATGTGGGCGGAAATGTTTTTGGCTGCGCTGAGACCGGCAACCAGGGCGCGGGCGCGGGCCTCGTAGGCCGCTTTTGCGGCATCGACTTCGGGGAAATGATTGCTGAGCGCAAAGGCTGTCGCATCCTCGAGGAAGGCTTGCGAGCCAAACAGCATGGTTTCGGTCAAGGGCGAAACCCGTTCGCAAAAATCTTCCGAGGCTGCAAGCCAGCCGCAGCGGAAGCCGGGCATTCCGTGGGATTTGGATACCGAGGATACAACGATGGTGCGCTTTTCCAGGCGTGGCACATCAAAGGGCGAGGCAAACACCGTGTTGCCATAGGTTATGGAGGCGTAAACCTCGTCAGATACAATCCACAGATCATGGCGCTCGCAGACATCGCCGATGGCCGCAATTTCAGCCCGCGTCAGCACGGCGCCCGTGGGGTTGCTTGGGGTGTTCAGCAGCAACACGCGGGATTTCGGCGTGATGGCGCGCTCAAGGTCGGCGGCTTTCAAATGGAAGCCGTGGTCGGGATCGACGGTTACGGGCACGGGAATTCCGCCCGCCGCCGCGATCACGCCTTCGTAGGTGGCGTAGTAGGGATCGGCCATCAACACTTCATCGCCCACTTCGACGGTCGCCTGCATGGC
>VFJY01000047.1 GCA_009885825.1 Rhodobiaceae bacterium
AGTTGCTCGTTATCGCGATCAGGATATCTTTGTGCTCGGCGTAGCCATGGACCGGTTCCTGAAGAGCAAAGAAGGGCCCGCGGCAGATATTTGGTCGATGCTGGTCAACGAGGTCTATCGGCCCATCGGCGTCGCCCATGCACCAACCGTTCGAACCATTGAGGCCGACGGTCGGCTGGGTCAGCCATTGATGGCCGGTGGCTTATATGCAACTCTCGATGATCTCGCCAAGATCGCCCAGCTCTATCACGATCGTGGGCAACACAATGGCGTGCAGATTCTGCATGCAGGGAAGATCGATGAATTGCTTTACGGCACGCATCAGCGGGGACTGCCGACCGGGTTCCAGAACCAGTATGGCAGGACAAGCTACTTCCGGTCGTTTTGGAACGTTGTCTTCCGCACCCCTGAGGGTTGCTTCCTCTACATTCCACAGATGCAGGGATGGGGCGGGAACATTGTCGCGCTAATGCCGAACCAAATAACCGGAATCAGACTTGCGAAAAACTGGAAGGACAACGGCCGGGTCTTCGACACGGGCGGGATGATGCGTGTGGGCTACCGGCTGGGTCGGTTCTGCCAATGACGGAGCTACGAGATGTCCGGTGAGAGCCAATTGCTGACGCTAAGGGCTGGATTTCATACCGATTGCAAACCAGCGTACTCGGGGGCCGTGGACTCAAGCCTGTGTCGCCCACTTGCAGTTGTTTCCCTCACCCAGTAGCTTGATATTGTAAGCAGCGAGGCGCCATTTGCGGCTTGTCTTGTAGTCACCCGAGAGCGGTAACTATGCCCTCGTCCCCTGGGCATTGCGTATCGAAACGTACAATGGAGAGCTGAACCATGAATCTGGCGGGCAAGAGAGTGCTGGTGACGGGCGGAACGCGCGGGATTGGCCGGGCGACGGTCGAGGCGTTCCTGCAAGCAGGCGCACGAGTGGCGGTCAATGGCAGTAGTGCGGCTTCCGTTTCCTCCGCACTCGCTGGTCTTGGTGCTGGTGACCGAGCGGTGGCAGCGCCGGGAGACCTCGGTCAAGTACCGGGCTGTCAGCAAGTCGTCGAAAGGGCGGTGGCTTCGCTGGGCGGCTTGGATATTCTCGTCAACAACGCCGGCGTCGGTAGCCCCAAACCATTTGAAGAAACCACGGCGGTTGATTGGGACGCGACGGTGAACATCAACCTCCGGGCGGTCTACTTCTGTACGAAATACGCCGTTCCCGCGCTCCGCCGGGCCAAGGGGAACGTTGTCAATGTCGCCTCCATCCTGGGTCTCGGAGGCAGGGGTGCGGGTTTGTCACTCTATTGCGCCTCGAAGGGCGGCGTCGTGAATCTAACGCGTGACCTAGCTATCGAGTTGGCGCCGGATATCCGCGTGAATTGCATCTGTCCCGGCGCCGTCGATACTGAGATGTTGCAAGAACTTGGCCGTTCCCTGGGCAAGGGCGATGTCACCGCCGGCTATGCCATCCTCACGCAAAACCGCCCGATGAAGCGCGTGGCTCGCGCCTCTGAGATCGCCAATGCGATCCTCTATTTCGCCTCCGATCTCGCAAGCTTTGTCACCGGCTCGATTCAGGTCGTGGATGGAGGTGTCATGGCGAAAGCGGGATAGCCAGCGACTTCTGGAATGGGTCAAGCTGAGACGTCGGGAGCCATATTTTGCGCGTCGGCTTGACTGCTGAAAGCGGACGTAACCAGCTTGAGAGACGACTTCTCCAACGGGCCAAAGTG
>VFJY01000022.1 GCA_009885825.1 Rhodobiaceae bacterium
ACGCCACAGTATTGCCGCGATTAAGTTAATGGAGGGTTTATGGTTAGTGGCTTCTGAAGGATAAGCGTAAAATAAATAGCAGCTCTATTCGACGATGACGGCTGCGCCAACTTCGACGCGCTCGAACAGGTCAATCACTTCCTCATTCATCATGCGGATGCAGCCGGAGGATACCGCCCTGCCGATGCTCCACGGCTGGGTTGTTCCGTGGATGCGGTATTGGGTATCACCAATATAGAGGGCGCGGGCGCCCAGCGGGTTTTCAGGTCCGCCTGCCACGAAAAATGGAAGGAACTTGCCTTTTTCAGCTTCGCGTTCAACCATTTCCTGGGGCGGATGCCAATCGGGCCACTCGGCTTTCTTGGTGATGACGTCCTGGCCAGACCAAGTGAAGCCCTCGCGGCCAACGCCTACGGGATACATGATGGCTTTCTCGTCAGGCAGCACGAAATACAGGCGGCGTTCGTCTGTCCGGATGAGGATGGAGCCGGGTGCGATAGGTTCCTTGAATTCCACGATCTTGCGTGTGGTCAAAGGGTCCGGATCAAAATTGATCTGCGGCACAAGGGCCGAAGCAACTTCCTCGGTTTTCATGCCGCCGTAAATTATTAGTTCACCGGAATTCGCCGCGCTTGCGGCATAAAGGGAGGCGCACGCCACCAGAATGATTTTTCGCATAGATAAACATCCACCTCGGCAAAACAATACACCGCATCCTGAATACTGGCGGATGAGTGTTAAAGCGGAATTAAATTTCCCCGCCCTGGGAAACGCCTTTCAGCGCTATCAGCATGTCTTGGGCTGACTTTTTAGTCAATGGGTGCCGCCACTTGGGGGCTATTTCCGCGATTGGCTGCAAGACAAATATCCGCTCGGCAATTCCCGGGTGTGGCACTGTGAGCCCCCGCTCGGCCCTTATCAAGCCATTGTAATCGATGAGATCGAGATCAAGTGTGCGCGGCCCCCAACGCTCGGCCCGCTTCCTGCCCGCATTTTTTTCGATCGCCTGCAGCTTTTGCAAAAGTTCGCCGGGCGGCAGATGGGTTTCTATTTGCGCCACGGCATTGACGTAAGAGGGCTGGTCGGGTTTTCCGAAAGGCGCGGTGAACAGCAGGCGCGACGCAACCAACAGCTTGAGCGGATCACGATTCAAATCAGCCAGCGCCTGCACAACGGTTTCCGTGGAGTTCCCCCAGGGACCGGCAATATTGCTGCCCAGTGCGACGAGAATCATGATCTCAGGTATTCAAGGGTTTCACCGGCGTCATGCTCTGGATCAGCCACAGGAAATCTGACGGCCATGATTGCTCCTTCGCTTGCAACCAACGTTATCCGCTTCAGAAAAACTTCCGCACCCACCTGGAAAGTCGGCAAGGCCAGTGCGCCAGAAAACTTCTTCGCAAAATCAGATAACAATGAAACTTTGAGGCGTGTGCGAACAACAAATTCATTTTGCCATTCAGTATCCTGGAAACTCACTCCGAAAACCCGCACTTGGCGCTCCGCGAATTTTCCGGCAAGATCAGAATACGCGAGCGCCTGCGGGGTTGAGCCGTGGGCCCCGGGAATATCGTCCCAGCCCGGTGGATTTGGGTGATTGGGCCTGCCGGTCCAGGGATAACAGAAGAAGACGCATGTGCATTCAATGCGCGACGGATTGACCGCACTGCCATCAGTTGCCTGAAGCTCAACG
>VFJY01000089.1 GCA_009885825.1 Rhodobiaceae bacterium
CCACGACCTGCCGCAACTCGATCAACTCCTGCAAGCCGCCTTCCCGGAGTGGTCGTGGCCGGTGGAAGAACTGCGTTTCGTCACCCGCGCCGCGGTGGACTTCCGGTATCCCGGTGAAATGGCCGACGCCGAGGAAGCGCGCGAGGCGTTCGCCATCTGCGGACGCATCCGTGAAAAACTGTTGCCCATGATTCACGGGCCGAGTTGACGGTGATCGTGAATGATGCGGAAACCGGAGCAGTTCAAAGAGGGAGCCGGGCGAGGAAGTGCAGATGCACGGGACCGACCCGTTTCCGGGGATGGGCAGTGCCAGCTACGTGTCCCACTTGACCCGTGGCAACGCACTCCATGAGCAACCCTGAACCATTTTGTCAATTCTCAGAACTGCCCTGAATGGCGCTTAGATAAGGCAGGGCGATAAAAAATAGTTTGCTCAAATCGCAGTTTACAATTGTACAAATTTGGCGGGTTGTTAAACTTGTGGATGCGTCAAAGCACACCGTTTCTTCCGGGTCTTTCCCACCGCCTTTTCGGGCGTCAACGCCGTTCGCAACTTGATTTGTTGCGTGCGCAATCCGAGCAATGGCGAGCGTCCACCTTGAGCCGGTTGTGCGAGATTTTCGGGCCGTGGTTGCCCGCCGCGCTGCTGTCTCCCACCGCCAAGGGCGTCAACAGTCGCCAGCGAACTTATCCGCTTAACGTGACGTTCTGGGCGTTCCTGAGCCAGGTCTTGAGTCCGGGGTCTGCCTGTCGCGAGGTCGTCCGCAAAATCCAGGCGTGGTATGCGCCGCAAGGCAAGTCGCCCGACAGCGGCACGAGTGCCTATTGTCAGGCGCGCCGCCGTCTGCCGATCGCAACCCTGACGCAACTTCATCAAACCCTGGCCGACAAACTCTCCGCGCGCAGCACGCCCCCGGAACTCTGGCTGGGTCGCTGCGTCAAGGTGGTGGATGGCACGGGCGTTTCCATGCCCGACACCGCCGCCAACCAAAAGGTCTGGCCGCAACCTTCGGAACAAAAACCCGGCTGCGGTTTCCCCGTCGTCAAACTCGTGGCGTGCTTTTGCCTGGCCAGCGGCGCGCTGCTCCAATGGGTCGAAGGCACGCTCAAAGACCACGATTGCCGCCTGCTCCTGAAGCTCCTGTCCGTTTTCAAAAAAGGCGATGTGGTGCTGGCAGACCGGGGGTTCAGTTCGTATGCGAGCCTGGCCACCCTGCGGGCACGCGGGGTGGACTCCGTGATGCGCGTGCATCATTTTCGCAAGCTCGACTGGCGCACGGGCAAACGTCTGGGCCATCGCGACCGGCTCGTGACGTGGAAGAAAGGCCAGCGGCAGGGCAAACTCTGGACGGCCGGGCCATGGGCGCAGTTGCCCGAGGAACTCGACGTGCGATTGGTGGAGATCGTCGTGGCTGTGCCGGGATTCCGGACGCAAAAACTGGTGCTTGTCACCACGCTGCTGGACGCGCAGACCTACAGTGCCGAGGCGTTGGGCCAGCTTTATTTCCGCCGCTGGGCCGTCGAGTTGTGTTTCCGCGACATCAAGACCACGCTCGGCCTGGACGTGCTGCGCTGCCAGACCCCGGCGATGGTGCGCAAGGAAATCGTGATGCACGCCCTCGGCTACAACCTGATTCGCGCGCTCATGCAAGACATCGCCCAGAGCCATCAGGTGTCCGTTCAACGCCTCTCCTTCAAAGGCACGGTGGACGCGCTGCGGCAATGGCGTGACCTCTTTGAAAACACCAAAACCCAATCGCGAGCGGGGTGCAAGCTGCGGCAACTTTTCTACCAGACCATCGCCGACGATCTATTGCTCGACCGTCCCAATCGCTCCGAACCGCGCGCCGTCAAACGGCGACCCAAGAACTTTCGCCTGCTCACCAGACCTCGCCACGAAATGATCGTCGAACGCAACCGGAAGCAATCACAAAAACCATCGAAGAAGGCTGCTAGTGAGCGTCATTCGGATCAGCGTCCATTAGTGTTTATCAGCGGTTGGAAAAAGCTTGTGGTTTAC
>VFJY01000006.1 GCA_009885825.1 Rhodobiaceae bacterium
ACCACCCTGCAGCTTTAGTTCGTAGATTGTCGGCAACTCCAAATCGTCGTCTTCTTTCGCGTAGTTGAGGATGCTTTCCCCGATTTGGCGCAGATTGCTCGTGCACTTGGCCTGGCGTCCGCGGCCAACGGCCGAACTCAGCGCCGCCAGACTCAAGGAAGCCAGGATCGCGATTGCGGACATTACCACGAGCAGTTCAAGGAGCGTGAAGCCTTGGCGGTTAAAGCCGCAGGCGTCATGACCGGCGAGTGATTCGATGCTGATTTCCCGACGTTTCGGCGAGAGGCGATATCGCGCCATGGCCGAAAGTTTCTGCCGTGGATGCCATCCCAGTCAAGAGCAAGATTAATAATTATAATTGTCGGCGACGGTTCAAAACTGGATTTCTTACCGGTTCAAAACTAGACAGTGATTACAGAGTAAAATGGGCGAGAATGGGGGGCCAGATGTCCTTTGGAGGATGTTCGAGAACCCAAAAGCGGAGATTGGGATGGTGGAGGAGGGTGACGGACTTGCGGAGGGTCGCGGAGATTTCGTAGTTTTGGCCTTCGAAGTCGATGGTGTGGTCGTTGTTCACGCGGCGGGTGGAACGAAGCGAGAAGTGGAGATCGAGCAGTGCGGCTGGAGGCGTGGGGCGCATACGGCCTTCGCGGGAGAGGGACTGGGCTTGCCATATCTCGATGGGGATCGCGGCGAAGGATCGGTTCACGGTGCGGTTCTGGCGGGCGATTTCCATTTGCAGGATGTCATCGGCCTGGCGCCAGGTTTGGGCGCGGGCATGGGCGAGCAGGGTGACGAGGCGTTTTTGGAAGGTGCCGAAGCGGCGCTCGATTTTGCCTTTGGCCTGGGGAGTGGGGGCGACGAGATGGGCGACGCCCAAGGCTCGCAGGGCGCGTTGGAATTCGCTCTTTGGATCGGAGTGGTCGCCGCTGGAGCTTGGTCCGAAGAGGCTGAGGGCATCGGTATAGACGGCCTCGGGCAGACCCCATGTCTCGAAGGCCAGGCGGAAGTGCTCGAAGTGGTTCCAAGTGGTGTCGGAGTCCACGAAGCGGCCGGCGAGGTTGAGGCCGGAGTGGTCGTCGATGGTGAGCAGCAGGATCTGCTTGGAGGCGGCGGGCCACCATTGGTGGATGGAACTGTCGTGCTGCCAGAGTTCGCCGATGCGCGCGCGGCGGAAGCGCCGGTAGACGCGCGGCTTGCGCTGTGGGGTGGGCACGAGGTGGGCGTAGCGTGCCTTGACGTGGGCCTCAACCGATGAGCGGGCGCGGACCACGCCACAGAGCCGATCGAGTTCGTCGGCGACCAACTGGTAGTTGGGCGGGTTCTGGAGCGGCAGGAACTCCTCCAGAAAGGTTTTGCTCTCCGGTGGCCAGTCGCCGCGTCGGTCGCCACCGCTGGCCATCGGCTCGTAGCCGTCGCGCAGCCTCAGGAAAGCGCCCCGGAGCTGATAGAGCCGGGCGCGGCTTACGCCCAGATGCGAGGCGGCGGTGGCGGCGTCGAGCGACCCCGCGTTGAAGTCACTCAGGACACGACGGACAAACTCGGCGGGCTGGCGGTGGACAAGCTGCTTTTTTTCATAGCGGGCACCATCGCCGCGCCCGCCGATCCGCGGCAACGCCCGATGACGGCCCGCAGGGCTGCCTGGCCGCAGCCTCTCCGTCGGCCTCCGCTACGCTCCGGCCTCCTGCGAGGCTGCGGCCAGGCAGCCCTCAAAAATGCCCCTTCAGCCCCTTCAGATTCCAGTTTTGTTCCGTCTCCGTCCAGTTTTGAACCGTCTCTGTCTAGTTTTGTTCCGGCCCCGACAGTCCTCCGTGCGCGGCGAGGTTTTTCTGTCCGTGGCGGATCGGAGCCGATGACATTGCGACACCATGCACAGCGCTTCAGGCCTCGTGCGCGGAGTGAAAGGTTGATCAACATTCCGGGCAGTTTTGCGCACGAGAAAGACCAACCGGGTTGAGCCAACATAGAAAGGGATCGCAATGTTGACGATCTTGAACCCCCGGCGCACGATCATCTGTCGCCCGTTCGCCAGACAGGGGTCTCGCGGGCAACTGAATTCAACAGGATAACAAAAACCAGGCAAACACCATGAAGCCAACCACCAGATCCCACCGCGGCCTCAGGGCCTTCACGGGCCGCATCGGAGCCCTAATGCTGGCTCTGGCGTCCGCCCAAGTCGCGAGCGCCCAAAGCAACACCGGCACCGGTCCCAATGTCACCGTGGTGACGACCAACGGGACGGCCGCGGCGCTCAGCATTACCACCGGCGTGAATAATACGGCGTATGGTTTTGACGCATTGCGGTTCGACACGACTGGCAGCGCCAACACCGCCGTGGGTTCCGCGGCGTTGAAGAGCAACGTGCTCGGAGGCAGTAACACGGGGGTCGGCTACGGCGCGCTGTATTTGAACAACGCCTCGGGCAATACG
>VFJY01000183.1 GCA_009885825.1 Rhodobiaceae bacterium
GCATGCAGACCAGTTTTCTGAAAGAGCGGACATTGTAAATTGAATGTCAGCTCTGCCACGATGAGCGGCCTGGCTGCAGCAAGGGCACGAAGTCTCCAACGGGCCAAATTGAGACATCAGTGCTGTTTCTGAATCCCGACAAGGAAGCGATCATTCTTGAACGCGAGCCGGAAGGGCAGTAATAAGTTGTGCGTGCCGCCAATGGATTCCGAACTGCGCGGCAAATGCTGACGCGGCAGGCATGCGGTGCTATTGTGCTCATGATCCAGGAGGACACGCCATGGCCAACCGCAATGTGTCGGAGACGACCCGCAGACAAGCCCTGAAGCTAGCGGCGGTTACGCCCGTTCTAAGTTTATTCGCTCCGGTCTTCGCATCGAACGCGCCAGACACGAAGAATTTCATCGACGAGGCCTTCCGCATGCGCGACGAGGCCATCGCCGCCGGCGACCAGGCCTACGGTGCCGTTATGGTTCTCGATGGCCACATCGTCGGCTATGGCCCCAGCCGCGTTGTTGCAGACAGCAACGTCGATGCGCATGCCGAACGCGTTGCTCTTTGGGATGCGCAGAAGCAACTGGGCCGCGGTGATCTTTTCGGCGCAGTGATGTACTCCACGTCGCGGCCTTGCCCTGCCTGTCAGGCGGCGCTCGCCAAGGCCCGTGTTGCGCGTTTACGTTTCGGGCGCGATGGGGCGGATGGCGGGCCGCCGCAAAGTTCTTCCTTCTGATGCATCGGGCTGCAGTGAGACCATTCGTCATAATCGCGTTCGCATGTCTCCTAGCAGCAACACTTGTTCTCACCATGGCACCGGTGGTTTCGCGTGCACAAACAGTCGGCAGTGATCTCATCGCCGCCTCGGTGGCAGGAGACCTCGCCCGCGTCGAGCAGCTTATCGGCGCCAATGCCCCGCTCGACGCCCAGGATGCACAAGGTCAGACTGCGCTGCTCGTGGCTGTCATGAATAACCACGCTGACGTCGCCCGCATGCTGATCATGGCTGGGGCCAGTGTCAACGTCCAGGCGGCCAACATGGACACGCCATGGCTGCTCGCTGGTGCCAGTGGACGTACCGAGATCATCCGCGCCATGATCCCCGCCAATCCGGACTTGGCGATCCGCAACCGCTTTGGCGGCAATGCACTTATCCCTGCTTGTGAGAGTGCGCATGTGGAGACGATTGAAGTGCTGCTCTCCACGAAAATTGACGTCAATCATGTCAACGATCTTGGCTGGACCTGTCTACTGGAAATCGTGATTCTCGGAAACGGAGGGCCGCGCCATCAGCAAGCAACGCGGCTGGTGCTGGCCGCCGGAGCCAACCCCAATCTCGCCGACAAGAACGAAATGACAGCGCTGGCTCACGCCCGCGCAAATGGTCAAACTGAGGTCGCCAAGTTGATTGAAGGCGCGGGCGGCCGATATGTACCTGCAAGAAACTGAATCCTCGCCGATGGTCAAGGCTTCGGCATCGGGTCAACATGAGACCAAATGCAGCCGTCAGTCCATGTCTGCAGCGCCTCTGAATGCAGACCAACTCTCAAAAAAAGCGGGCATTGTAAATTGAATGTCCGCTCTGCCACGATGAGCGGACAAGCTGCAGCAAGGGCATGAGGTCTCCAACGGGCCAAGCGTGGACATCAACATTTGCTTTTGGCCATCTGCGCCCATAGACCCCAAACTCGTGCTCTGGTTCAAAGGGCTGTTTTACTAACCAGTTGACA
>VFJY01000136.1 GCA_009885825.1 Rhodobiaceae bacterium
CATCCACATGCGCTTCAGCCCAGTATTTCCAAACAGGAGCGCGCTTGTTGGTGAGCTTCACATGGAAATGCACCTGATCGCCAGGCAGCACCGGCTTCCGAAACCGCGCCTTGTCGATTGACATGAAGAACACCAGTTGACCGGCATGGGCGTCCCCCAAATGGTTCAGCACCAAAGCGCCTGCGGCTTGCGCCATGGCTTCAATGAGCAACACGCCCGGCATGACGGGCTTGCCTGGAAAATGCCCCTGAAAAAACGGCTCATTGAACGTCACATTCTTGATCGCCGTGCCTGACTGCTCGCCATCCATGTCAATCATCTTGTCGATGAGCAAGAACGGGTAGCGATGCGGCAACAGCTTCATGATGCGCGCGATATCGGCGCTCGCCAGTTGTTTTGGAAGACTATCTTCAGTCATGCGCCACCCCAATAAAATTCGGACGGCCCAGTGGGCCGTCCGACAACTTTAACACCAGAATTCAAAAGGTCTAGAAGCGTGTCCCCACCGAGAAGCGGAACCATTCAGTTTCATCGAACTTCGCCTTTTTCAAAGGATAGGCCAGTTCAAAGCGCAATGGGCCAAACGGCGACTGCCAGATCAGGCCCGCGCCGACCGAGGCGCGGAGAGCCGTCGTATCGAAAACCGTGCAATCCACGCCGGGTAAGCCGGGCGTATCGCAAGTACCTGTACCGTCGGTCAAGGTTTGCTCCGATGTTCCAAACACCGTACCAACATCCGTGAACGCCGCGCCCTCGATGCCCCAGGCATCAGGCAATCCCACCGGGAAAGTCACCTCGGCCGTGGCGATCGCATAGCTCTCAGCGCCAATTGCGTCAGTGCCACCTGCATTGTTTGTCTGGCGTGGCCCGAGCCCGGACTGCGCAAATCCGCGGAAGCTATCGGAACCCATGAAGAAGCGGTCATTCAATGGAACGTCCCTGCCATTGAAGCCTTCAATGTGGCCGGCGTTGGCCTCCAATTTCAGCACAATTGACTCTTCATACAGCGGCATGAAGTACCAGCCACGGGCCTCCAGGCGGCCAAAATATGTATCACCACCGAGACCGGCGATTTCAGACTCAAGCTGGCCTCTGAAACCCAGGGTTGGGCGGTTGGGATCATCTAGATCATCCCACATATACGTCGTGCCCACTGATGATTTCCATGTGTTGCCTTCCTGCGCGATGATCGCAGGGGAAGCCGACGCCGCGTTAATTCCGCTCACTTCGCGGTAAGCAAGTGAATACTTGAAATTCATGCTGGAGAATTCGTCAAGCCTGAACCCGGTGCGCAACGCGCCGCCCACCTGACTTGCCTCGAACGACGAAAATTGGGTGTTGTCGGACTTCGTTGCAAACAGGTCTATGCCCGCCGAAATCGGCATGCCCATGAAATAGGGCTCGGTGAAGCTGAAATCAACTGACTGCTTCTTGAAGCTCAAGGAGGTGTTCAGCCGCAGGAATTGGCCTTTGCCCATCAGGTTGCGCTCTGTCAGCTCAACCGAACCAATGATTTTCTCTGTCGATGAATAACCCGCTGAGAATGAAATCTTACCCGTGGACTTTTCCTGCACCACCACAAAGAGAACAACCTTGTCAGCAGCGGACCCCTGCTCTTCCTGGAAGTCAATCTTGTCAAAGAAATCCAGGGCAGTCAGCCGACGGCGCGCGCGCTCTACCAGCGTGCGGTTGAAAGCGTCGCCTTCAAAAATCAGCAGCTCGCGGCGAATAACCTCGTCCAGCGTCCGGTTGTTGCCTTCAATTTCGATGCGTTCCACATAGGCCCGCTGGCCTTCGGCGATCGTATAATTGATATTGAGGGATCCGCTGGCCGGATCGCGGTCAATCTTTGGTTCCACCCTGGCAAACACAAAACCCTGCCTGCTGGCTTCCAGCGTCAGGTTCTCAACCGTCTTGTCAACGCGTGTCGCGTCATAATTGTCGCCAACGCCGGTCTTGATCACTTTGGTCAGCTTGTCAGGGTCAAGGTTGGTATTGCCAATGTTAACAGCGACGTCCGAAACCGTGTAACGAACCCCCTCTTCCAAAACAATGTTGATGTCGAAGTAATCACCATCGGGCGAAAGCTGGGCTTCGGCAGAAACCAATTGAATATCCGCATAACCATGCTTCAGGTAGTAGCGACGCAGCAGCTCCTTGTCATACTCAAGGCGATCCGGATCATAGGTGTCGTTCCGCTGGAAAAAATTCCACCAGCTGTGTTCGGCGGTATTGATTACCGACTTCAGTGTTGTGGATGAAAAAGCTTCGTTGCCAGTGAAGTTGATGGATTTGATTGTGGTCTCGGAACCTTCGGTGACTTCAAACACCAGGTTGATCCGGTTTTCCGGCAAGCGAATCAGCTTTGGTGCAACCCGCACATTGTAATAGCCCGCCTTCTGGTAAAGCGCC
The DNA here is from genome assembly GCA_009885825.1 of Rhodobiaceae bacterium. Classification (GTDB taxonomy): domain Bacteria; phylum Pseudomonadota; class Alphaproteobacteria; order Rhizobiales; family Aestuariivirgaceae; genus Aestuariivirga. Next base: position 2,413 of record VFJY01000136.1, read on the forward strand.
AAAACCCGCTGTGTATCGCTTTGAACTTGCGCACGGGTGAAAATCATCCGTTCCCGGGCTTCAATTTCCTTTTGCAGGGCTTTGTCGTCTATCTTGCTGTTGCCTTCAAAGTTGACCTGATTGATCAGGGGATTTTCAACGACCTTGATGACAAGAGCGCTGCCGCGCTGGAACATCTGCACATCGGAAAACAAACCCGTCTGGAAAAGAACCTTGATGGACGCATCGATCTTTTCCGCATCAAACGCATCGCCTTGGGAGAACTGCAAATAGGAGAACAGAGTGTCATTCTCGACCCGTTGGTTGCCTTCAATGACTATTTTCGAGATTGTCTGAGCCTGCGCTTCCGAGGCCCAGTTGCCCCGCAGCACGGCCGGAGCAAACAACGTCAACAACAGGGTCAAAAGTCCAACAAAGAAAATTCTGCTACGCATCCACCCGGCCAATCTTCATAATGCTAACCGCCCCAAATCAGTAGTCTCGCCCAAGGGTCTTTTTAATGACTTTGCCTCACATTGCAAACAAAAGTTCAATTACTTGTTAACCACCTGTTATTATTGAAAAAACTCGCGTCAAATCATTGCCAAAACCGAACGCCATGAGCATCACAACCAGCGATAAACCGACTCGAAATCCCCATTCCTGCGCCTGCTGCCCAACCGGTTTTCCGCGGACAGCTTCAATGGCATAATAGACCAGGTGGCCGCCATCCAGCATGGGGATTGGAAACAGGTTGATGATGCCAATACTGACGGAAAAAAACGCGATCAACCCAATAAATCCATAGGTCCCCCTGGATGCGGCATCACCCGCCGCTTTCCCCATCGAGATCATTCCGCCGATTTGCTTGGCGCTTTCCTCTCCCTTGAATATCTTACCCAAGGACACAAAGGTAAGCGAAACAATCTGCCAAGTCTGCTCTGTTCCTTTCGCTACAGATTCAGTGAATGGCAGCCGACGCATCGGCGTAACGCCATTTTTGTTTTCGATTTTGATTCCAAGCCGGCCAATTCTGATCGTGCCTCCAAAACCGTCCGATTCTTCCTTGACCTCAGGCACAATCTTCAAGGTGATTGGTGTTCCTGAACGATCAATCTGCAAGTTGAGCGTCTCTCCGCCGCGGAACTGCACCGCCGTGACAAGATCATTGAAAGTTTCAATCGGCCTGCCATCCACGGCCTTGATGAGATCGCCGGGCAATATGCCAACTTTCTCAGCGGCGCTTCCAGCCATCACGCTTTGCGCGCGAGGCTCTGTTGATGGTATCCCGGCAAGCGCAAACAGCCCTGTAAACAAGGCAATTGCGAGAATAAAATTAGCAATTGGCCCCGCAGCAACAACAGCCGCCCGCTGCCATACTGGCTTGCCATGAAAGTTGCCTTCTACAATTGGCTCGGAAGTCGCCTGCGGCAGGCTCGCCGCGTTGGCATCGCCCTTGAACTTTACATAGCCACCAAGTGGAATCCAGCACACCTTCCAGCGCGTGCCTTGGCTGTCATGCCAGCCAAAAATTTCGCGTCCGAAGCCGATGGAAAAAATTTCAATATTGACGCCGCACCAGCGGGCGACGAGATAGTGGCCAAGTTCATGGATGAAAACAATTACGGTTATCGCCACGATAAACGGAAGCAAATAGCCGGTCGGCGCCGACAACACGTCCAAAATGCTCATGTTAAATCCATCCCGCATTGCATTGAACAACCGTGTCCTTTCCCGCCGGCCGCGATGATTCAACCGCCATTAACCACATAACTTAGGATGTACGTCAACAATTTGGCGAAATATGGTTACCAAATCAACAGGCCCTGGGCTGCGTATTCCCCGTTCTGCCGGAAAAACCCAATTAATACAGCGGCAACCGATACAGCTATCAATCCATCGACCCGATCAATAACGCCGCCATGGCCGGGAATGAGCCGGCCGGAGTCTTTGACACCAAAAGATCGCTTCAGCGCCGATTCAAAGAGGTCGCCCCCCTGCGCCACAATGGCCAGCGCCCCGGCCAGCAATGTCAATATGACAACACCTTCAAGTTGAGCAAAATAGGCAAAAGCCGCCGAAGCGATTGCGCTGCCCGCAACAGCCCCGCCAAGCCCGGCCCAGGTTTTCTTCGGTGAAATGGCGGGCGCAAGTTTTGGCCCGCCAATCGTTCGGCCAGCAAAATAGGCCATTATGTCCGCCGCCCAGACTATCACAAAAACCCACAAAACCGCCAAGGTGCCATAGAGGCTGTCGCTGCGCAGAACAATCAACGCGATAACCGGAAACCCCACATAGCAAACGCCGATATAGCTCCAATTGCTGGCGCGCCTGTCTGCAAGGCGGGCCACCAGGCTCGATGCCAAAGCCAAGGCCACAACCGCCAACACCGCATGCCAAACGCCAAAAGTTTCCGGCAGGGAAATTCCTGCGACTGCGGCGCCCACATGAAGCGCCAATTGCAATTGACTCCTCGCGTGAACAATCTTCGTCCATTCATAAGCAATCATGATGCCGAGCAAGAACGCGAACAGGTGAAACCAAAATCCGCCGGCCCAATCGCAAAATAGAACGAGTGGGATTAGAAGCGCTGCCGATCCGACACGGATACCGAGATCATCCCACTTGGGCGAAGGAGAGGTGTTCATGCTGTTTGCGCTTCAATGCCGCCAAAGCGACGGTCTCTTTGACGGTACTCTTCGAGCGCGCGGGCAAATATCTCAGCCGTAAAGTCTGGCCAAAACTCTTTGACAAAAACAAATTCTGTATAGGCCGACTGCCACAAGAGAAAATTCGAAATGCGCTGTTCCGCCCCGGTGCGAATGAGCAGGTCCGGGTCGGGAAGTCCGGCGGTGTCCAGATGTTGCGAGATCAAGTCAGGCGAGATTTCCCCGGCCGATATTTCACCGGCCTGCGCCTTCGCCACGATTGCGGATACCGCCCGGCTGATTTCCTGGCGGCTTCCGTAGTTGAAAGCCACCACCAGGTTGAGCTTGGAATTTTCACGCGTCAAGCGTTCCGCGTCGTCAAGCAGCGCTATCATCGCCGGCTCCAGATTTTCACGTGAGCCAATGATTCTTATTTTCACACCTGCGCCATGCAGCTCTGCCACATCCTGCCTGACAAAACGGCGCAACAAATCCAGCAGGAATGAAATTTCAGCCTCGGGCCGCGACCAGTTTTCTGAACTGAACGAATAGATCGTAAGAAACTCTATCCCGAAATCCGCGGCGGCTTTGACGGCGCGGCGAAGCGCATCAACACCTGCTTTATGACCTGCCGACCGAGGCAGTCCACGAAGGCTTGCCCAACGCCCGTTGCCGTCCATGATAATGGCGACATGGCGGGGACAGCGCTCACGTGACAATGAGGGGGTCAAACAGTCTCCCCTCAAACCTGCATGATTTCTGCTTCTTTGGATTTCAAAGCAGCATCGATTTCCTTGATGGTATCATCTGTCATCTTCTGCGTTTCTTCGGATTTTTTCTTGTGTTCATCCTCGCTCATCAGATGCTCTTTTTCCAGGGCCTTGAGCTGATCCATGCCATCGCGGCGCACGTTGCGAACCGCGATGCGGGCCTTTTCGGCATATTGGTGCGCCACCTTGACCAGTTCCTTGCGGCGGTCCTGCGTCAGGTCCGGCATGCGCAGGCGAATGACTTGTCCTTCAGTCTGTGGGTTGAGGCCGAGGTTGGAAGCGTGAATGGCCTTCTCAACCGCAACCACCAGACCCTTGTCCCAAACACTGATCTGCAGCAGACGCGCCTCAGGAACTGCAATTGAGGCGACCTGATTGAGCGGCATCATCGCGCCATAGGCGTCGACATGGATTGGCTCCAGCAACGCCGAAGAAGCGCGGCCCGTGCGCAGGCCCCCGAAGTCATGGCGGAGTGATTCCGTGGCGCCATGCATGCGCCGCTTGATTTCGGCCGGGTTAAACGGAACGGGCTGCGCCATGGGTCAATCCTTCGTCACAATGGTAAATCGGCCAGCGCCCTTCAAGACTTGCAAGACGGCGCCGGGCTCGCGAATGGAGAATACAATTACCGGAATCCCGTTGTCCCGCGCAAGGGCGATTGCGGCAGGGTCCATGATCCGCAGATCCTTGGCCAATATCTCGCTAAAAGTTATCCTGTCGAAGCGCTTCGAATTCGGGTGCTTTTTGGGGTCTTCGGCATAAACACCATCCACGCTGGTTCCCTTGAACAGCGCATCGCACTGCAGCTCAGCTGCGCGCAAAGCCGCCCCGGTATCGGTCGTGAAGAACGGCAAGCCCGTGCCCGCCGCGCAGATCACAACCCGTCCACTTTGCAAATGGTGGATGCCCTGGGCGGGGGAATAGGTTTCGCAAACCGTTGGCATGGCAATGGCCGACAAGACACGGGCATCAATGCCTTTGGATTTGAGGACACCCTGCATGGCGAGCGCATTCATGATCGTGGCCATGATGCCCATGTGATCCGCGCTCACCCGGTCCATACCTTTGGCAGCGCCCGCCAGACCGCGGAAAATATTGCCGCCACCGATGACAAGCGCCACCTGGGCCCCCAATTTCACACAGGCAATAACCTCATCAGCTATCCGCGCCACCGTGTCCAGATCGATGCCAAAGGGCTGGTCCCCCATCAGCACTTCGCCGGAAACTTTGAGAAGAATGCGTTTGTAACTTATCATGGTTTTAGCCCCTATCGGCCTGTTTTTAGTGATCTGACAGCCGATTCGTCTTAGGAGATTTTTCACCACGAGCAAACCTTTTTTAGGCCATTAACGGGCCTGTAGCAAAAACTTGGCTAGCCTCTGGAAAAAAGGGAAGGTGTCATGCTTGAATTTCTGTTCAGCCCCTCTGGACGTCTGGGGCGAGGCGGCTGGTGGCTAGGCCAGCTCGTTATCATAGTGATGCTCGTCACAGGCGTGGTTATTTTGGCTTCACAAGGGGAGGCTCCCTCCGCATTGCCGGTCATAATAGCGATTCTGTTGATTCTCGCTGTGGCTTGGTTCAACATCTGCATCACAATCAAACGGTATCATGACCGTGACAAGTCCGGCTGGTGGTTCTTCCTTCAATTCATTCCAATCATTGGTCCAATTTGGACATTCATAGAACTCGGTTTCTGTTCCGGAACCTACGGCGACAATGACTATGGCCCAGGCCCAGGCATGAACATCAAGGACGACCTTGCAGTCATGCTGAAGGACAGCGAGTACTCAGAAAGCTATTCCACCGCGCAGCGCATGAAGCAATCCACGCCGTCCAGCTATCAGCCACCCAAGTCGACCTACAGCGGCGGCGGAACTGCGTTTGGCAAGCGGGGCTAAAAGAAATGGGCTCCGTCACCGGAGCCCATCAACACATATGTATTTCGATCAAGCCTGACCGGCAGCCTTAGCCACTTCGGCGGCGAAATCATCAACTGTTTTCTCTATGCCTTCGCCAAGCTGCATGCGCACGTAACCCAAAAGCTTGATGGGCGCACCTGCCTTGTTGCCAACCTCAGCCAAAATCTGTGTCACTGACTTGGTGCCATCGTGAACATAGGCCTGCTCCAACAGGCAGTTTTCCTTGCCATAAGTTTTGAGGCCCGAAGCCACAATCTTTTCCATGACAGCGGCAGGCTTGCCCGCGTTCTTTTCTTCAAGAATAGCTTTCTCGCGGGCCAATGTATCCGCCGGAACGCCGGCCAAATCGAGCGCCACCGGATTGGTTGCCGCCACGTGCATGGACAGCAAACGACCAAAAGCCGCCAACTCTTCCTTGTTGCCAGTGGACTCCAGCGCCACAAGAACGCCAATCTTGCCCATGCCAGGCGCTGCCTGATTATGAACATAGGATCCGATCACACCATCGCTAACCTTGAGCGAAGCCGTGCGGCGAACCGTCATGTTCTCGCCAATGGTCGCCACCATCTCAGCCACATATTCAGCAACCGCATGTTGCGAGCCAGGATATTTGGCGGTTTTCAATTTCTCGGAATTGCCGTTGGCGGCAAGCGCCAGCTTGGCGATCTCAGCAACCATGGCCTGGAACTTTTCATTCCGCGCTACAAAGTCGGTTTCCGAATTCACTTCGACAACAGCGCCCGTGGTGCCGGCAATTGCCAAGCCGACGAGGCCCTCTGCCGCCACGCGGGTTGATTTCTTGGCGGCTTTCGCCAGGCCCTTGGCGCGCAGCCAATCGGTTGCGGCATCCATGTCGCCATTTGTGGCGGCCAATGCGGCCTTGCAATCCATCATGCCAACGCCGGTTGACTCACGCAGGCTCTTGACCATGCCAGCTGTAATTTCAGCCATGATAATCCTCTTCAAAAACGGGGAAAATATTATTCTGCCGAAACAGCTTCAGCCACGGGGTTTTCTTCAGCGCCGATATCACGGCCTGATGACCCTTGTGCTTGCGCAATGCCGTCAATGGCCGCGCGCGCAATGAGATCGCAATAAAGCGCCACGGCACGGCCGGCGTCATCATTGCCAGGAATTGGAAAATTCACGCCGGCAGGGTCAGAATTGGTATCGATGATGGCCACAACCGGAATGCCCAAACGGTTGGCTTCCTTGATTGCCAACGCCTCTTTGTTCGTGTCGATCACGAAGAGAATGTCAGGCGTGCCGCCCATGTCCTTGATGCCGCCCAGCGCCTTGTCAAGCTTGGTTTTTTCCCGCGAGATCGACAGCATTTCGCGCTTGGTGAGGCCCATGCCCTCCTTGGCGAGCTGCTCATCGAGGTTGCGCAAGTGCTTGATTGAATTTGAAATGGTCTTCCAGTTGGTGAGCATGCCACCCAGCCAGCGCGAATTCACATAATACTGGGCCGAGCGTTTGGCGCTTTCGGCAATCTGCTCCTGCGCCGTGCGCTTGGTTCCCACGAACAATACGCGGCCGCCCTTGGCAACCGCCGCCGATACCGCCAGCAAAGCCTGATGCAGCAGAGGCACAGTTTGCGCCAGATCGATGATATGGATGCCATTGCGCGAGCCGTAAATATACGACTGCATCTTGGGGTTCCAGCGATGGGTTTGATGTCCGAAATGAACGCCCGCTTCAAGCAATTGGCGCATGGTAAATTCTGGCGCAGCCATTAGTTCTATCCTTCTCCGGTTGATCCGCCGCAGGTGACTGTGACCGGTTTATTCCGGCACCGGAAGGACTTGTGCCTATGAGGGGAACTCGCATTCCCATGGCAAAAGTCCAACACCCGCGTGAGTATTTAACGAGGCCGCTCATACAGGGGAGAAAGCGGATTGGCAAGTGAAACCCTCCCAACTTGAAATTCGTTAACCCGGTTACCAGCTAATGAGAATGCCTTGGTCCGGTTGGGCAAAAGTTGGAGGGAAAAATGTTTGTAAGTTCGCGATTTAGACGGAAGTTCATTGCGGTTGCGGCCTTGGCAATAGCATTGCCCGTTACCTTTAACCAATTGAATGCACAAGATAATTACAAATCAACCGCGCCCGTCAGCGAGGTTGACCTGTGGCCCGGTTTTTCCATGGGAACTGGAATCGCGGTTGAAAGCGCGTCTAAATGCCAGACATTTGTGCCGAAAAGCGATTCACAAGCCACCTACTTCCTGCGCTGCCAGGCAACGGAAACCCGGGTCAGCGAAGTCAACAAGAAGAATTATATTGGCAATCGTCAGCTCAATGAGTTGCGGAAGTCCAGGTAAACACCGGGTCGATCAGTTCAGTCCGGCTGCTGCCTGACGATTTTCCAGGCTCTGATTATCGCCTCAGCCGCAACCATGCCTTCTGCCACATTGGTCTCCCAGCCAATAACCGAGAGCCGCATGATTTGCCGGCCTCGCCAAATTGCGACACCTGCAAAACATTCGCCATTGGCCTGAATGCGGGCGATTGTCTTGCGTGTCAATTCATCGGCGCGTTCACTCGTTTCACCCGAACCAAATCGCACAATTATCTGATTGAGAACAACAATGTTGAGGATTTCGATGCCAGGCTCGGCAACCAGCTTTACAGCCATCAAGCGCGCGACTTCACAATGGCGGTCGATCATTGCTGAAATCCCGCTGCGGCCCAGATGCTTGATGATGGCCTAGGTGGGAAATCCCCGGGCGCGGTGCGAAAGTTCCGGCACATAATGTGTAGGGTCACGCTCGCCTTCCGCTGCCATTGGCAAATAGCTCGCGGCGATGGTCATGGCGCAGCGATGAGCCAGCTCGTGCCGCATAATGGCGTAGCCACTATCATAAGGCGTCTGGAGCCATTTATGGCCATCAGTCGCCCATGAATCGGCGCCATCGACGCCTGCCGCAAGGTGACTGACCTTCGAGCTTGTCCGCGCCCATAGTCCAAAAGCGCCATCGACATGCAGCCAAGCCCCCGCTTGCTTGACCAGTGGCACGATGTCAGAAAATTTGTCAAACCCGCCCGTGTTGATTTGGCCCGCTTGAGCGATAACAATTGTTGGACCACGGACTTTGGCGATTGCGTCAGCAAATGCAGGGATCAGCATGCATCCCTGGTCATCGGTTTTCAACCGGATCACGCGATCATGGCCCAGCCCCAGAAACTGCAGAGCTGAAAAAACCGTCGTATGGGCATCGTCCCCAATGATCACATTTATTTTTGGCGCGCCAGACAATCCGTCAGCATCAGCATTCCATCCCGCTTTCCGCAAGACTTCGTCGCGGGCCGATGCAAGGCATACAAATTTGCGACCGTCGCGCCGGTCACAAAACCCACTGAACTCTCCCGTGGCAGGTCGAGCAACTCAAGCAGCCAGCCTGCGGCAGCCACCTCCACTGCCGAAGCCGCCGGGTTTGCGTGATGGTTTCCAACATTCTGTCCCCAGGCTGATGTCAGCCAGTCCGCTGCCACCCCTACAACGTGAGAGCCGCCAATCACCCAGCCGAAAAACCGCGGGCCTGTGGGCATCATCAACCCCATGTCCGCTTTCGCCACCAGTTCCTTGATAACATCTTCGCCATCCGCCAGATGTTCTGGCAAAGGGCCGGCAAACATCTCCACCATCTCGGCGTATTTCTTAACCGGACTGTGCGATCACTCAGCGATGCCGTTCCAGAATTTCAGGGCTTCCGCAGCGGCGCGGTCGAGAATTCGTCGGTTTGCCTCTCTATCCATGATCGCCTCATTTTTTCCGCACCATCGACAATCCATCGCAGATCGGCACCATGCAAATTTCGACGCGCGTATCAGCCACGATCTTGGCGTTCAGGGCGCGCAATGCGGAGGAATCCTCATCGTTGACCGTTGGGTCAACCAACTTGCCATCCCACAGCACGTTGTCGATCAACATCAAGCCGCCGGACCGCAGAAGCTTCAACCCGCCTTCATAGTAGGTGTCATAGGATGACTTGTCGGCGTCAATGAACATCAAGTCGAAATGGCCCGATTTATCCTTCAACAACGCGGCGATTGTTTCAGTGCCCGGCGCCAGGCGCAAATCTACGCGCGATGCGACGCCCGCCTTGCTCCAAAACCGCCGCGCCACATCGGTCCATTCCTTGCTGACATCGGCGGCAATGATTTGAACATCGCCCGCCAGCGCCATGGCAAGCGCCGAATAACCCGTGAATGTGCCGATTTCCAGAATGTGCCTGGCACCCATAAGTTTTACCAGCATGGCCATGAACGCCCCCTGCTCCGGCCCGATCTGCATGGCCGAAGGCCCGCCCAACTTGGTGGTTTCTGCGCGGAGCTCTTTCAGGATATCGGCCTCTCGAAAAGCGACGGAGCAATAATAATCGTAGAGTGCCCCATCCAGGCCAATGGTTTTATTGGACATTAGCAGTCTCCCCGAGTCTTGGTTGCACGAAGCGCGTATAAAGCCAACCCATGCCCACAAGGCAAATGCCCAGCCCCATGAACGAAAGGATGCGGTATAAACCCTCCAGGTCTGACATATCAGACACAAACACTTTCACCACCACAAGCGCCATGACGCCAAGCCCCGCATAGCGGATATACTGGCGCGCCAGTTTTATGCCCGCCACAAACAGCGCAAAGGCAGAGAGCAGCCACACCGCCGAATAAGCATAGGCTTCTGCGGCTGTAAGCGGCCACGCAACCATGGCCGGTCCTTGGAACACGCGCTTGGTTTCCAAGGTCACGTAGGCAAGCGCCAATACGAGCGCCAACAGGCCCAGCGCTGGACGAATCTTCGCCCAGCCCAATCCATCAGCCCTGCGCGCGATCAGACCCAGCAATATGACCGGCCCGGCATAGGCCAGCAGCAAGGCGTTGAAGATCACGTTGCCGGGCACAGGATCCTCCGTCACGATCGGGCTCAGTGCGCCGAGGCTGAGGAATATGATGGCAACACATGATGCCGCCACCAACACCCTGGCCCCCCACAAAGAGATGAAGGAGGAGAAAATCTGCTGGCGGTAGATCAATCCATAGGCAGCGCCAAGCCAGGTTAATATATGGGCTGACATCTCCAGCAATTGCGGTTCATCTGAAGTCACCCCGCCGCCAATGAGCACGCGAAGTTCAAGTGACACGAGTGAAATCGCAAGGCCGAGGCTGATGCCTTCAAGCGCCGTGGCCGATTTGAAATGCCCGGTCGATTTAAGCCAGCGAGCACTTGCGTAGAACAAGGCAACGGGAACGCCATAACCATAGAGCGGCCAATGTGGGCCAAGCAGGTGCGTGCGGTCATCGTTCCACAATTCACGCGAAACAAAAAGGCGAATTGCCGTGAGCGAGGCAAGAGCTGCGGAAATTGGTCCCAATAGCCTTACTGGCAGCAGCCGGGTGGAATAGGCATACACCGTGGCTAGAATGGCTATTCCAAGTGTCAGCCAAACACCCTCCAGCATGCGGTCCTCGGCAAACAACAATAGCGCCGCAGCACCGGCGGAGAGCAGGCCATTGGACACATTATCGTGCTCGCGGCGCAACCAAACAGTGGCGACCAAGACCGCTGCGGCAGCAGAGCCAAGCAACGCCCACATATTATCCGACAGCAATCCTTCGACCTTTGCCCAAGCGCCAAAAATGAATAAAACCGCCGCACCTGCCGCCAACGCCGCCCAAGTCACCGAGGGTATCTTTTTGAAAACACCCGCAATACCGAACGCCATGAAGGCCACGCCAGCAAACAGCATCCAGTTCAGGAATTGCGGCGCATCGCCGCCAAGCAGGCTGACCCACATGCCGCGCTCATCCATGGCCCAATCAATGAATGAGGCGTTCTCCCACCCCATGAGAACCACGAGTGCGAGAATTCCCGCCGCAGGCGCTGCCGCGGTGTCCCCCTGCTTGAACCACGACAATGCGGCCACCCCCACCAACCCCAGAAAGAACAGCATGAGCGACAACGGGGCGTGATCACTTTGAAAAACCAATGCCGCCAGTATCAGCGAACCTGCCAAAACGCCCGCCGAACCAAGTTTCAGTTGCTCGGCCATTCCAATTGGGTTGAGGAGCGATCCCATATCGCTGCCAAGAATAGCCCGGCCCTTGACGGCAAAAATTGAAATCGCGCCAACGCACAGGGCAAACAGCCCAAGCGGCAGCGTGTCCACGGCCTCAAACGCCCCTGCAAACCATAAGAGCGACCAGATGGCCGACCCCGCAATTGCTGCGTATCCCAGCCACCACCATGGCCTTTGTCGCAATACCGCGAAGCAGGCAGCCAGAATAATCAACAGATACGGAAAGAAACCCCACCCCGAGGGATCAAGTGATGAAATTATCATCGGTGTGACATAGGACCCTAACAGACCAAGTGCCGCTATCAGCGGGCCCTGCCGGAGCGACAATCCCAGAGCCACAAGCCCAACCAGCCCCAGGCCAATAAATGCTGTTGTCGATTGCACCAATTCATAAAGCGCGTATGCGGCATAGATACTGGCAAAGGCCGTCGCCAAGCCCGCCGCCGACAAAGCCGCTGGCACATAATTCGGTTCAGAAGTCTCTGGCGTTTTGCGTTTGAGCCAATCGCCAGCGAAGACCAATACGGCCGCCAATATCAAGCCAAGGAAAATTTGAAGGCGCGGCGAGATCAAACCCTCATCATAGGCATATTTGACAAACAGCAGTCCACCAATCGCCATGGCAACCCCGCCAATCCATACAAACCACCGCGAAGCAACAGCCTGCTCCATATCGCGTTTTGGAAGCTTTGGTTCGACGACTTCAGTTTTCGAAATTGGCACTGCAGCAGCCTTGGCCGGCCAGACTTTTGCTGGCTCCGCCGTTTGAACTGGTTTTTCAACAACTGGTTCTGGTACGATTGGTTTTATTGCAACGCCCGGCTTCAGTTTTGCCAATTCCTGCGACAACTGACCCAGCTGCAGCTTTAGCTGTGCAATCTGCGCATCCAGTTTTGAAGTTCGATGCAAAGCGATGATCGCGATAACAAAGCCCGCAGCCAGTACTAAAAAACCTATGCCAAACATTGGTGCCCTCAAGTTCACTCGACTCAATCGACATTACACCGCTTGCCTTTCAATGTCGAAATTGGGAAAAGGCCTGTGATGACCCAGCGTGTGGATATTCGCACATCACTAAAAAGTTCAGCTCCCGTGCGGTGGGAGGTGGCGGCCGCGCTGGTTCCCTATGACGAGGCGGTGGCCCGGATGGAGCGCGAAGTTGAGGCAATCGCCAGGGGCGAAGCGTTGGAGCTTGTATGGCTGCTTGAGCACCCGCCCCTCTACACGGCGGGAACCTCGGCAAAGGACAGCGACCTGCTGACACCCCAGCGCTTTCCCGTGCATCACACCGGGCGCGGCGGGCAATATACCTATCACGGCCCCGGCCAGCGCGTGGCCTATGTCATGCTAAATCTCAAAACCCGTGGGGCAGACGTGCGCGGCTTTGTGGCAGGCTTGGAGGAGTGGTTGATCGCAACACTCGCCAGCCTCATGGTGAAGGGCGAGCGCCGCGAGGACCGCGTCGGGGTCTGGGTTCGCAATAGTGGCCGCGAAGCAAAAATCGCCGCCATCGGCATCAGGGTGCGCCGCTGGGTTTCGTTTCACGGCATCAGCCTGAATGTCAATCCCGATCTTACCCATTTCGATGGCATCGTGCCCTGTGGGGTGAAGGAACACGGCGTCACCAGCCTTGTTGATTTAGGCCTGCCAGTGACCATGGGCGACGCCGATGTCGCGCTGAAGGCCTCGTTCGGAAATATTTTTGACGAGAATTCCACTCCACAATATTCTGTCATCCCGTCTCTCTCACAAAACTGGTGATCGCCCGCAGGAAAACTTCCGAGAACTGCTCCTGCTTGGCCGCCCCCACACCGTGCACTTCGCCGAAGTCCCAGCGGGTGAGCGGCACGCGGCCTGCCATATCGATCAGTGTCTTGTCCGAAAAAATCACGTAGGCCGGAACGCGCGCCTGCTTTGCCAGCGTCATGCGCAAAGCTTTCAACCGCACTAACAACGCGCCGGCTCGCGGATCAGCTTCGGCCACAGCAGCAAGCACCGCAGCGCGCGCCGCCTTTTTGGTGCCCCGTGTGACATGGTGGCGATAGCGGAATTCGGCGTCACCGCGCACAAGGCTTTCGGCCTTTGGCGCCAAAGACAACCCACCAAAGCCGCCAACATCCAGCGTTAAAAATCCCGCTCCCAGCAATTGCCGGACGAGCGATTGCCATTCTCCACGCGGGCGGTCATGGCCTATGCCAAACACCGCCAACCGATCATGCTTCAACGCCACGGCGCGCTCATTGGCGTTGCCCGTCAGCACGTCCACAATATGTGCAGAACCAAAACGACCCCCCGTTTGCCGGACAACTTCAAAAACCTTCCGCGCTTCATCTGCGCCATCGCGCGTCTCGCCGGGTGTCAAGCACACATCACAATTGCCGCAGGAGTCCGATGTCTCGCCGAAGTAAGCCAATAATGAAACCCGCCGGCAGCTCGGCGCCTCGCAGTAAGCCACCAGCGCGTCCAGCCTGCGATGTTCGCGCCGCTTGTTGTCATCGCTGCTTTCATTGCCGTCAATGAAACGCCGACGCATGCCGATGTCGCCAAGGCCAAACACCATATGCGCATCGGCAGGCGCGCCGTCACGCCCCGCCCGGCCAATCTCCTGGTAATAGGCATCGAGCGACGACGGCAAATCCGCATGAAACACAAAGCGCACATCCGGCTTGTCGATCCCCATGCCAAACGCGATCGTGGCGCACACGATGACGCCTTTCTCCGTCATGAACAGGTCTTGCGCCTCCGAGCGCTGCTCGGGGGAAAGCCCCGCGTGATAGGCCACCGCACGGTGGCCATTGGCAGCCAGATGCGAAGCCCATTCTTCGGCGCTCTTGCGCGAAAGCGCGTAAACAATGCCGCTCTCGCCCCTGTGATCCTCAAGAAAAGCCATCAACTGTTTAGTGCTGTTGTTCTTCGCTTGAACCGTGAGCTTGATATTGGGGCGATCAAAACCCGCCACATAGGTCTGGGCTTCGCCGCCAAACAGTTTTTTCACAATATCGCGCCGCGCTGCCTCATCAGCCGTCGCTGTAAAAGCCCCGATAGGCACTGCCGGAAACGCCTCGCGCAAACCCAGCAGCGCTTCATACTCCGGCCGGAACGACGCGCCCCACTGGGAAATGCAATGGGCCTCATCCACCGCGATCAGTTTCACGTCCAGCTTTTGCAGCGCGGAAATCATCCGCTCCGTCATCAGCCGCTCAGGCGCCATATAGAGAATACGCACTACACCTGCCGCAACCCGCTTCCAGATATCCACATTGGCCTCGCGCGAGGCGGAGGAATTGATCGTCTCGGCGGCGACACCCGCCAATTTCAGGGCCGCAACCTGATCCTGCATCAATGCGACCAAGGGCGACACCACGATGGCAAGGCCGCCCATCACCAGGGCTGGCACTTGATAACAGAGAGACTTGCCCGAACCCGTGGGCATCACCGCCAGCACATGACGGCCGCCCACAAGGCTATCGACAATTTCTTCCTGGCCCGCACGAAAGCTGTCAAAGCCAAATATTTCGCGGAGCACTTTTGATTTTGCGGCCATGGCCCCACATAACATCATTGTGGATATCTGCAATCTGCTGACATCTGCTGACGCCAATGTCCCTACAATGACTCATATTGCATTTGTTCTCTCTTTGATCTAGTCAGGTTTCATGTCAAGCCATAAGCGCGTTATTTCCGTTCAAGGTGCCCGCGAACATAATTTGAAGAATGTCTCCGTGGAAATTCCACGGGATAGTCTTGTTGTTTTCACGGGGCTTTCGGGATCGGGAAAATCCTCCCTTGCCTTCGATACGATCTATGCCGAGGGCCAGCGCCGCTATGTGGAATCACTCTCGGCCTATGCCCGGCAGTTCCTCGAAATGATGCAGAAGCCCGACGTGGACCAGATCGACGGTCTTTCGCCCGCCATTTCCATCGAACAGAAAACCACCAGCCGCAATCCCCGCTCAACCGTTGGCACGGTGACTGAAATTTACGATTACATGCGCCTGCTGTTTGCCCGCATTGGCATAGCCTATTCGCCAACCACCGGCCTTCCCATCGAAAGCCAGACGGTCACCATGATGGTGGACAAGATCCTCAGCCTTCCCGAAGGCGAGAGGCTCTATATCCTTGCCCCCATCGTGCGCGGCCGCAAAGGCGAGTATCGCAAGGAATTTGCCGACCTGCAGAAGAAAGGCTTTCAGCGTGTCAAGGTTGACGGCAAGTTTTTTGAGATTGACAGCGTCCCCGCCCTCGACAAGAAATTCAAGCATGATATCGACGTGGTGGTGGACCGTCTCGTGGTGCGCTCCGACCTCGGCACACGCCTCGCTGACACATTTGAAACCGCGCTGAAACTCACCGATGGCCTAGCCGTCGCGGAATTCGCCGACAAGCCCCTGCCCGCCTCGCAAACATCGGAAGACAGCGCCAACAAATCCAAGAACGATACGCACGAGCGGATCATCTTTTCGGAAAAGTTCGCCTGCCCCGTGTCCGGCTTCACCATCGAGGAAATCGAACCCCGCCTGTTCTCCTTCAACAATCCCTTCGGCGCATGCCCCGCCTGCGATGGCCTTGGCACAGAATTGAAATTCGAGCCTGATCTCGTGGTGCCCGATACGTCGCTGTCGCTCAAGCAGGGCGCCATTGCCCCGTGGTCCAAAGCGGGCGTCACCTCGTCCTATTACGCCCAGGCCTTGGAGGCCATGGCCAAGCATCACAAGGCGTCAATGAACACGCCCTGGAAAGACCTGGCCAAAAAATTCCAGGACGCCGTGCTGAACGGCACTGGCGATGAGGAAGTCACCATCACCTATGATGATGGACTGCGCTCCTACAAGACCAAAAAGCCTTTCGAAGGGGTGATCGGCAATATCGAGCGGCGCTGGCGCGAAACCGACAGCGCCTGGATGCGGGAAGAACTTGCCCGCTATCAATCCGATCAGCCCTGCAGCGTGTGCGAGGGCAACCGCCTGAAGCCCCAGGCCCTGGCGGTCAAGATTGACAAGCTCCACATCAGCCAGGTCGCCAGCCTTTCAATCCAGGCCGCCAACAATTGGTTCACCGATCTGGGAGCCAAACTCACATCCAAACAGCTCGAAATCGCGGCACGCATTCTGAAGGAAATCAGGGCGCGCCTGAAATTCCTGGTTGACGTGGGATTGGAATATCTCAATCTTTCGCGCATGGCAGGTTCGCTGTCCGGCGGCGAAAGCCAGCGCATCCGGCTGGCCTCGCAAATCGGCTCCGGCCTCACGGGCGTATTGTATGTCCTGGACGAACCCTCCATTGGCCTGCACCAGCGCGACAATGCGCGGCTGCTTGAAACCCTCATCCATCTCCGCGACATCGGCAACACGGTCATTGTGGTTGAGCATGATGAGGATGCCATCAAGCTCGCCGACTTTGTTGTGGATATTGGCCCCGGTGCTGGCGTCAACGGCGGCCACATCGTGGCGCAAGGCAGCCCTGCGGACGTCATGGCAAATCCCGCATCCCTCACCGGGCAATATCTGGTTGGGCTGCAACAGGTGCCAACGCCCACCCATCGCAGAAGATGGGAGAAAAACCGCTCCATCCGCATCAAGGGTGCCCGCGCCAACAACCTCAAGAATGTCTCCGCCGAAATTCCCCTGGGCGTGTTCACCTGTGTGACGGGCGTCTCCGGCGGCGGCAAATCCACTCTCCTGATCGACACGGTCTACCGGGCGCTGGCCCGCAAGCTGATGGGCACCCGCGAGCCAGCCTCCGAGCATGACCGCATCGACGGCATGGAGTACCTCGACAAGATCATCGACATTGACCAATCCCCCATTGGCCGCACCCCACGCTCCAACCCCGCCACTTACACTGGCGCATTCACGCCCATCCGCGATTGGTTCGCCGGCTTGCCCGAAGCCAAGGCGCGGGGTTATGAGCCGGGGCGTTTTTCCTTCAATGTCAAAGGCGGGCGCTGTGAAACCTGCCAGGGCGACGGCGTCATCAAGATCGAAATGCACTTCCTGCCCGATGTCTATGTCACCTGCGACGCCTGCCACGGCAAGCGCTACAACCGCGAAACCCTGGACATAAAATTCAAGGACAAATCCATCGCCGATGTCCTGGACATGACGGTTTCAGAAGCTGCCGAGTTCTTCCGCGCCGTTCCTTCCGTGCGCGACAAGATGGACACGCTCCAGCGGGTGGGCTTGAGCTACATCAAGGTCGGCCAGCAAGCCACCACGCTGTCTGGCGGCGAAGCCCAGCGGGTGAAACTCGCCAAGGAATTGTCGAAGCGCGCCACGGGACGCACGCTGTATCTGCTGGACGAACCCACCACCGGCCTCCATTTCCACGATGTCAGAAAACTATTGGAAGTGCTGCATGAGCTGGTGGACCAGGGCAACACCGTCGTCGTCATCGAACACAATCTGGAAGTCATAAAAACCGCCGACTGGATCATCGATCTGGGGCCCGAAGGCGGCGACGCCGGCGGCGAAGTGGTGGCAGCAGGGACGCCAGAACAGGTGGCGAAAGTGAAGCGGAGCTACACCGGGCACTATCTCAAGGAAATCCTGAAACGCCGCGCGCCTAATGTCGAGGCTGCGGAGTGAATAATGAATTGACCAAGAAAGGTGAGCAACCAACGTGACAGAAAATGCCGCCGAAAAAGAACCTAGCCTCAGCCCAGCTATCGAATCTATTGCGCCAAACGCAGATCCGAAGCGGCTCTCTAAAGACAAGTTCGTTGTTGTTGTACCTCGAAAAGCGAAGTCGGCTGCCACTTTGATCGCCTTGGGTGCGGATGAAATTCACATGGGCATGGTAAGTCAGCTTGGACCAATTGATCCTCAAATTAAGGGACTGCCGGTGCTTGCTCTGGGTAATGCACTGCAGTCAATCGCCGAATTAGCAAGTAAGTATCCGATAGCATCAGAAATGTTGGGGAAGTACTTGGCAGACCAAGTACCCATCCGCCTACTTGGCTATTACAACAGAATTGGAGAGAGCGCCACTCAATATGCCGAAAGACTTCTTGGTGACAAGGCCCTAGCCAAGGGAAAGAAAGCTTCAATGGTTGCAGACCACTTGGTGAATCATTACAAAGACCATGGTTTTGTTATAGATTTTGACGAAGCAACTTCATTGCTCGACGCTCACATCATAAACACCGGCACAAAGGAATACTCTGCTGCCGATGAGATATTCAAACTCCTAGATTTAGTTGAATTTGTTGCCGATATGAACGGAAAGCGATTTTGGTTTGTTGGGAATGTCAA
>VFJY01000111.1 GCA_009885825.1 Rhodobiaceae bacterium
GAGATAGTGCCGATTGTCATGTTCCGGTATGTAGCCCAACTTTCCTTTCACGCGCGCACGTCCAACGAGTGAATAGGCTTGGCAGGGTGGCCCGCCGATCAGGATCGTGTCATCAAAATCACGGCGGAGACGTGTTATTGCGGTGTCGATTGTGTCGGTGGCCGATGTTGTACCGAGCTCCAGGCACTGCGCCTCCCGCGTTGCATGCAACCATGATTTCGCATCTACTGATTTCCAATCAGGTTCCGTCATCAGGCCTGCGTGAAATTGAATGAATTGCTGTGGCAAGACTCCGTATCGAGCCCGATAGTCTCGAAGAAAAGCGCGCAACCTGAGTGTCTTGTGGGCGGATGTCTCCTTTTCCACTGAGATTCCGATCTGGAAAGGCGCATGTCTGCCTTCGCCGATGGAGGTAAATCCCTCGTCCAAGCCTCCCGGACCTGCAAAAAGATCAACGATACCAAATTTCAAAGGCAAATCAGACTCCTGACGAATTCGCTTTTCTTGTATACCTGTTCGCAGTCTCGAAGCCAGGATGCTCATGACTGACGTTGTCAACAAGGCCACCCGCTCCCGCATGATGGCTGGGATCAAGGGCAAGAATACTGTGCCTGAGTTGGTGCTGCGACAAGCAATGCATAAACGTGGCTTCCGGTTTCGGCTGCATGTTAAACAACTGCCGGGTCGTCCAGATTTGCTGTTTCCCAAATACAAGGCGGCAGTTTTCGTTCATGGCTGTTTCTGGCACAGGCATCGCAACTGCCGCTATGCCACGACACCCGCAACACGCACTGAATTCTGGCAAACAAAGTTTGCAGCTAATGTTGCGCGAGACAGTTTGTTGGTGATGGCGTTGATCAATAGCGGCTGGCGCGTGGCAATAATCTGGGAATGTTCATTGCGAAATAGCGTTGGCATTCAAGAGACAGCGGAAGAGCTTTCAAAATGGCTGGTTTCGGACTCAAACCAGCTTGAGCTGGGTGATATGCCAGTCTTATAGTGAGAGCTCTCGACTTGGATGTTACGTCCTAATTCGTGATTGGGTATAGCCGTGGGAGCCAACGCTCAACCACATCTTCCGGAAAGCCCAGCCGTACTTTACTGCGTGATGTAGGAGAAACCAGAACACCCTTCTTGATGAGTGTGTTGAGAACTGTTCCGGCCTGACGCTCCTGATAGCCGGTGAGCGCGACAGCCTGGCCACGTGCAAACTCTCCGGCAATCACAGCCTCTCGCAGCAATGGCAAGCTGCCCCTTGGCAAGCGCTTGGCAAGCATTTCTTCTTCACACCAAACAGTGAGACGGTTGAGCAGCTCGGCGGGTTCCATGAGGCTTTCCATAAAGCTGACCTGGTCAATGCAACTGGCGAGGAAAAACTCGCAGAACCGCGACAAGCCCGCTTCTGTGAGATTGCCCCTGCCATCAAGGTCACCACGACGGGGTTCATCGGCTGCCATGAGCAGGTCGCGGTAGGTCTTGACCTCACGCGCCAGCCCACGCGAGACTGACCAGAGCTCGGACCCTACCCCCAGCTCGCGCAACATGGCATGGGAGAAGAGCCTCATGACCCGTCCGTTGCCATCCATGAAGGGGTGAATCCACCCCAGACGGTGATGGGACGCAGCAACAGCAATCAACCGCTGAACGCGTGATAACCCACGGCTGCCATAGACTTCGGTGAACCGTCGCAGGAGATCAGGCAGGACCTCGGGTTCTGGCGCAACATGAATTCCCACCTGAACGTGGTGCATTCGCAACTCCCCGGGCACTACAGGTAGTTTTTCTTTTGTTTCCGGATTTTCGACCCAAAGCAAGTCGTCCGGCATCCGGATGCAGAACTCTCGATGCAGCCAGAGAATGCCCTCCAATGAAACAACAGGATGAGGCATCTCGCCTCGGTCGATCATCGCCTGCACCTCGATGTGAGCACGGGCTTCAAGCTGAAGATTGCGCTTCTTTGCATCCCTTGAATAATCACCGCGCAGGGCGCGGTTTATATCCACGGGATGGGTGTTGTGGCCCTCGATCAGATTGGAATAGTAGCAGTTCATGAACCGCACGAGGTCACCAAGCTCCCTGTGCAAGACAGGGTTCAGCCGCGCCGCAAAGCGACTGGCTTTTTCAATAAGCTCTGCAACCAAGTCCTCCAGCCGACGGTTACCATCGCTGGGCAACAGCGGTTCCATACTAGATATATCCGTCATTTTTGCGACTTTCCTTGCGGCAAAAGAACCTAGCACTTCTAGATAGATAAGTACCATCCATCCCACTTGATTT
This sequence comes from Rhodobiaceae bacterium, assembly GCA_009885825.1. Lineage (GTDB taxonomy): Bacteria > Pseudomonadota > Alphaproteobacteria > Rhizobiales > Aestuariivirgaceae > Aestuariivirga. Next base: position 2,278 of record VFJY01000111.1, read on the forward strand.
GCGGGTTTATTTGCGGGTTATCTTGCGGATTTGCAACAGCTTTGCCAGTGAATGAATGCAAGCCCCCTGACATGCCAAGGGCAGCGGCGTTCAAAAAGCAAGCCAAGAAGGGCGTACAAGATGTGGGCCTGCCGAAGCCACCCTTGGTGGCGAGTGCACCTCAGGCCGACATCCCGCTCGCCATGCCAGCCGGGACGGAAGTTTGGGCAGCCGTAGGAGCCCTGAAAGGGCGGGACCGACTGCGCCCGGACGGCTGGGGCATTTGCCTCCAGGCGAAACAACCGCCTATTGTGAGACAAGAACCAGGGGCTGTCTCACCCAGTCCCCAAACATGCAAGTTCATTTGTGTCCAATCGCTGCACCGATGTTCACAATATTTCCTTTGTGTCCACTCAACATCGCGGCGATCTGATTGCCCATAGCTTCGTTGACGGCTCGCACCGGATCGGCAGCAAGATGCGAGTATTTCTCCGTTGTGGAGCTTTTGGCATGGCCCAAAAGTTTGCCGATGATCGGCAACGATGCGCCACCATTCACGCCCACACTGGCAAACGAATGCCGTAAATCATGGACCCGCACGTCTTTAAGGCGCGCCACCTTGCAAATGCGGAGCCAAGGCTTGCGCAAATTGACGAGACGCTGGCCCTCTTTGTCACCGACGATCACAAATGGGTTCTTGCTGACCCTAGGAAGCCCAGCCAGCACCGAAAGTGCTGGTGCCGAGAGATAGACAGGCCTTGCCCCTGTTTTGGTTTCTGGAAGCAAAAGCATGGCTCTTTCGACATTGATGTCTTTCCATTGCAGTTCCAGAATTTCATTGCGTCGGCAGCCCGTGAAAATCAGAAGCCGAATTGCGGCAAGCGCAAAGACTGACTCCCTGTTGTTGCGTTCGGCCCTCGTTAGTGCAACGCCTAGCCGCGCCAATTCACGTGGAGATAGGAAGCGTTCCTTGCTTTTCTCAGGAAATCTTTCGACCCCTTGAACTGGGTTGGAGTGTTTGGGTCTCAGTCCGCAACGCTCGCACCATGAAAACAATGCAGAAAGCGATGCGATGACACGATTGGCGGTTATCGGCGTGTTACGCAACTCGTAGTGCAGGATGGCGATGTCGCTGAACTTGATTTGAGCAACCTTAACATGACCCAATTTGGGATAGATCAGGCGATTAAGAAAATCGTGATACAGAATTCGAGTTCCCTTGCGCCTCTTTGACACCACTGTTTCCAAGAAGATCGCACCTGCCTGCCGAAGTGTTGGATTGCTGACACGCTCGTCCCTAATGGCCGCTGGATCGAGGTCCTTGGCGATATCTCCTTGTATGACCTTCACGCGGTTCTCAGCGTCCGCAACCGTCCAGGGCTGACCATACTTGCCAATGGCAAACCAGCGTTGCCTGTTGCCAATCCTGCACTTGTAAACGAACACCTTGTCGCGGCGCTGATACCGCACACCGAAGCCAATCAGCTTGGTATCCCAAATGATTTCACCGGGCGTCATGGCATCGACAACCGATTTTGTGATATGCTTTCGAACTGATGCCATTTACGAGTCCATTTGGTTTCTAGCAACCATCTAGCAACCAAATAACAAAGAAAAACGCGGGCATCAATTGGACTACCCGGGAAATCGCGGGAAGTTATATAATTGAATTTATTAATTAAAATGCGCTTTAGAGAAAATGCGGGAATCATGAAAAACGGTATGGCATGCAAGAGGTCGTCGGTTCGATTCCGTCTGGCTCCACCATTCTTCGCGAGAAGCATTAGCGCTGTTAGCTAAGTGACCGCCTGACGAAGCTTCGCAGGAGGGAAGACGGGCTGCAATAAAAAAGATTTTGGCCGCCGTATCAATAGCACCCCTAAATTATTCTCAGCCTCTATGAATTTTTCAGGAGATTTGAAAAGATGAGCACTGGCATTGAATCTGCAATGATTGGCGAAGCATTTAAAAAGAGTTTTGACTCGGAAGCAGCAATCAGAAAGCCTTTGTCTTTGATCACAACACATTTACAAAAGAGTGAAAAGTTCAACGAATTGCTTAAAAGACAAGTTGAGGGTGTTGAACCATTCTTTGATTTTCCTTCTATTGCTTCTTCGGCGTTACTACACGCTTTCAATTCATCAGTAGTATGCGAAGTATTGTTTTCAGAATATCGGGGGTTGTTTATAAAAACTCAAATTAGCCTCGCACCATTGATGCGAACGCGACATCTTCTTGAAGGTGGAATCGTAATGAACCTCCAAAATTGCTGCACTTTTATGACCAGTCCAACTGCTGCTGCGCTGCTGAACGATAGCCACAGGAAGAAGATAAAAAACGCTTTTGCAGAAAATTTCCCTAAGCTTGTCGATGCCAGAGATGCGTTAGCTCATGAGCATGATAGATCCGTTGGCAAGTTTCGCAATTCAAGAATTTCTGATGTTGGTCAAAGTACAAACTCTGCTGCAACTGGAATCGCGGGTTTGATCGACCAAAATGGCGTTAAGTTTGATTTTGACATTTCTTCAGCAAAAATTATAGCACTCGCACAACAGGTTGCCGACATTATTTGTGAAGTTTAGAATTACGGTTTCGATGTTGGCTTGAAAATTGGTTTCTAAACCTCAGGTCATTCTTGTCATGTTATCGGAATACATACGTATATATTCTGCGTATATCTCCCCTTGACAATCTATTCCTATCGGTTCATGTTTCTGTTTTGTTCTTTGTAATGAATAGGAACCACCATGGATTGGGCAATGGACTGGGATTTGGCCATCAAACGCAACAGCGAAGCGCTTTCGGGGATAATTGCGGCCCTGTTCGCCATGCTGGGGC
>VFJY01000014.1 GCA_009885825.1 Rhodobiaceae bacterium
AGATTGGCGGCTTCGGCGGTTTTAAAAAACTGCACGAGCGGGGGGATGGCGCCGGCATGCAGGCCATCATAGACTTCCGGGTCAGTCAGCGTCCGGTGCAGATGCAGATCCGGCTCCAGCTGCACATCTTTGACGATACGGTAGAGAAGCCCATGAAAGCGCGATTTTTCAATTTCAATCTCGCCCGCTTCAAGCAAGCGCAAGACCAATCGCGAGGCGAGGTGGCTGAGGTTGACGGTGACGCGAGCATACATTTCGGCCATGCACAAATCGCGCAGGCGCCGGGTGGCGCGGCGCATGGTGACGGCGGCCAAGCGTTCAACCCAGCGGCTCGCCGTGTCATTGAGGCCGAAAAGCTCATCGAGGCTGTCGATCTGCTCGAAGATGCGGGCGAGCATCACGCGCTCCGCCAGGTTCCAGGCGACATCGGGATGAAACGGCTGGCCGAAGCGGATATCCATGTCGGTGTTGCGCAGCACCAGATTGCTTTCGACCAGCAACTCCTCCTCGGCCCGCTGGCCCAGGTCGAGGTGGAGGAATTCCGCCGCCTTGCGGAGGATATTATCGCCGGTGTGAATTGGATGGAATGTGATGTTCGAGGGCACGATCAGGGTGGGCTTGCGCGCTGCTGCTATGAGCGCCTCCCGATCACCAAGTCCAAGGGCCGCCACCCAGCGATCGAGGCGCGGCAGGTCACCTGCCTCGTGCACGGAGAGAATGCGCTTCTTGAATATCTCCAGAATAATCGCGAGTGCCGCGGCACCTTGCCGGTGGGCGGATGAAGGGCCCATCGATGGCAACAAAACGGACTGCGGAGCTGCGGCAATGCGCCGATCCTTGATCATTGATCCTTCCGGAAAGATGATCACCTTGCGTCCACGCAGGATTTCAGCGGCAAGGAAGGCCAGCAACCCCGGATGGTTGCTGGGCACCGCGCCAACACTCCAGAGGAGTTTGGCAAGGCGTTCGTTGCCGGAAAACAGGCTGTGGTGGGCGACACAGCGGCAAAAAGCGCCGGTAGCCTGGTGAATAAAGTATTGGGGAACAATGGTCTCGAAACGGGCAAAGTGATTGAACTGGAAAATCTGACCCGCCTCGATCAGCCCGTCGGCGGCATGGGCCGTCATAAGCAAGCCAACACGGCGGCGCAACAGCGAAAAGCCCCGCACGCACCATTCGTAAAGGGATTCGTTAATCTGGTGTTCAGAGTTGCCGCTCATTGCGTCGAGCTCTCGCCTTTAAGTCTCCGTGTGGAATGTAGTACGGCCCAAAGCCTAAGCCAATATTGCTAAGAGTTCATTGATTTTCGCGCGGGTTTCACGATGCCTGGGACACCTTTAAAAAGCGTCTTCGTGAAGCGCCATAACCGACTTCGAGCCCGCCGTAATGCTCACCAGCAGGCTGCCGGTTTCCGGAATGATCTTCGCCATGTAGAAACGGGCGCATTCGAGCTTGGCAGAACGGAAGTTATCGGCGCTACCCGCCAGGGCAGTTTCCGCCATCCGGCACCACATGTAACCGATGGCGACAAGGCCGAACATGCGAAGATAATCTGTCGCTGCGGCCCCCCCATCATCGGGATTGGCAGTGCCCGCCTTGCCCAGCCAAAGTGTGGCCTGCTGCAGTCGCCCGAACGCCTTGGCAAGTGGCGCCACAATTTCGGCCATGGCAGGAACATTGGCCATCTGTTCCAGATAGGCGCCGACCGGGTGAAAGAACTGGCGTGCCAGCCGGCCAGTTCCCATGGACAGCTTGCGGCCGACCAGATCAAGAGCCTGAATGCCGTTGGTGCCCTCATAGATTTGGGCAATGCGGGCGTCGCGGACCAGTTGCTCCATCCCCCACTCGCGAATATAGCCGTGGCCGCCGTGAACCTGCACACCATCATTGGCAGCGCTGAATCCATGGTCCGTCAGCATGGACTTCACAATGGGAGTCATCAACGCAACAAGGTCGTCGGCATCCTGGCGTCTTTGGGCATCGGGATGGCCTGTTGAAATGTCAAGTTCATGGCCAACCCACAGCGCCAGGGCCCTGCAACCCTCGGTCATGGCCTTCATCCGCATCAACAGCCGCCGAATGTCGGGATGAACAATGATGGGGTCAGCGGGTTGGTCTGGATATTTGGGGCCGGTTGCGGCCCGCATCTGCAATCTGTTGCGGGCGTAGCTGAGCGCGCCTTGATAGGCCGCCTCGGCAACGCCCAATCCCTGAATTCCCACCATCAATCTCGCCGTGTTCATCATGGTGAACATGGCGGCCAACCCCTTGTTGGGGACACCCACCAGCCAGGCCGTGGCGCCATCGAAGTTCATCACGCATGTGGGCGAAGCCTTGATCCCCATTTTCTTCTCAAGCGCGCCACAGGCGAGGCTGTTGCGGGCGCCCAGGTTGCCGTCGGGCTGGACCAAGAACTTGGGGCAGACGAAGAGTGAGATGCCGCGCACGCCCGCCGGCGCATCGGGCAATCGCGCCAGAACGAGATGCACGATGTTTTCAGTCAGATCGTGCTCGCCAGCTGAAATGAAAATCTTCGTGCCGTAGAGCCTGTAAGAACCGTCATTGGACGGTTCAGCCCGGGTTCTGATAAGGCCCAGATCTGTGCCGCATTGGGGCTCGGTCAGGCACATGGTCCCGGACCAGCTGCCGCCCACCATTTTAGGCAGGTAGGTGCGTTTCAAGTCATCGCTGCCATGGGCCTGAAGCGCATTGTATGCGCCATGGGTCAGGCCAGGAAACAGTCCAAATGAAAGATTGGCCGAACAGATCATTTCCTCAAACGCAAAATTCACCGTGTTGGGAACGCCTTGGCCGCCATGTTCTGGATCACAGGCAATGCCAGGCCAACCGCCTTCGACAAACTTCGCGTAGGCGTCCTTGAAGCCCGTTGGCGTGCGCACTGATCCGGATTCAAACACGCAGCCTTCCTCGTCGCCACTCCGGTTGATGGGTTGCAGCACATTCTCGCAGAAACGCCCCGCTTCCTCGAGGATGGCGGTCACAACATCAGGTGTCATCTCGGCATAGGCCGCCACAGCATTGCCAGCGTCCTGAACTTTCAGAACGTCGAAGAGAATGAATTGCATATCGTGCAAGGGCGCTTTGTAGCTGGGCATGATTGACCTCAATTCCGCAGTGGCTTGCCGGTGGACAGCATGACTTCCATGCGCGCAAGCGTTGGCAGTGTCCGAATGAGCGACATGAACGCCCCTTTTTCAAGATCGCATATCTGGTCCTCGCTGACGGCATCCACAATGTCGGTGGCGCCGCCCGAAAGCACGTCGGCCAGGTGACCCGCCACAACCACATCGTGGGGGAGCGCCAAGCCTTGCCGGGCGAAACCATCAATCGCCAGACCCAAGGCGGCTCGCGCGGTCGGTCCCGGCAAATGGAGTTCGATCGGAGCCGGGGGCTTGTAGCCCTCAGCGACCAGCTTCAGCGCCAGCGCTTTGGCATCGGCGAGCAAGCGGTCGCGGTTCATGGTGATGCCATCGGAACGGCGGAGATACTTCATTTCCTTGGCTTCGGCGGCTGACTTCGAAACTTTGGCCAATGATATCTGCTCGAAGGCAGCCATCACGCCCGGCATCGGCCCCTTGGGATCGCGCGGTCCCGGTGAGTGGCGGATCAACATTTCCTTGCACCCGCCCCAGCCCGGCACAATTCCAACGCCGGTTTCAACCAGCCCCACATAGGTTTCCGCATGGGCCTGCACGGCGGCGCAATGCAGGAGAACCTCGCAACCCCCGCCCAGGGCCATTCCGCTTGGCGCGCCAACAACGGGGAAGGGGGCGTATTTCAACGCCTTCATGACCGCCTGACCCTGCGCAATCAGCTGGTCGAGCGTTGGCCACAGGCCGATGTTGGCGGCAAACAGCGCCAATCCAATATTGGCGCCAACTGAGAAATTCTCGCCCTCGTTGTGGATGACCAGCGCCTTCATGCCTCGCCTGGCAATCTCCAGTGCTTGCATCAGCATTGTCAGGCTGTCTGGATCAAGCGTGTTCATCTTGCTGTGGAATTCCACGCAAGCCACGCCGTCGCCCACGTCCCAGACGCTGGCAGAACCATTCCTGGCCAGCGGCGTTGCCAATCGCTTGATATCAGACAGCAGCAATGTGCCCGACTGCCGCGTTATTGGTTTATAGGAACCATCCGCGTCAAGCTGCACGATGCCTTCGTGGGTTGGTTTATAAAAGCCGCCCTTTGCCGCAGCCAACGCGAGAAGCGGTGGCACTGCTACACCTTCCGAAGCAAGGCGCTCGGCAAACCACCCAGCGCCAAGCCGGTCGATCATTTCGAAAGGCCCATGCTTCCAGTTGAAGCCTGCCTTCATGGCAAGATCGACATCGACGGCGGTGTCAGCGATTTCCGGCACCAGTGAAGCGGCATAGGCCAGCATTTTTGAAAGGACAGCCCAGGCAAATTGACCACCCCGGTCCTTGTGGGTGACCAGCGCCCGCAAACCCGCCTTTGCCGCGTCAACGGATTCGAGTTTTGAGGGTGTTGAGGCCGCATATTCACCGGTCTTGAGGCTGATCGATTCCTTCAACTTTTTTCCGCCAGCCGTATTCAGGTGGTAGAAACCGCCCTTGCCCTTGCGGCCCGTGTAGCCGTCCGTAATCATTTTTGTCAGCAGCGGGAAATCAGATGGCAGCGACTGATAGGCGTCATCCTTGGAAAGCGCCATGCGCAGCGACGCATCGACATGGGGTTGCAGGTCAAGGCCCACGATATCCATGAGGCCAAAGACACCCGTCTTGGGCGCGCCAATTGGTTTGCCCATCACGGCGTCGGCCTCGTCCACCGTCAGGTCAAGGTTACGCGCGGCATTGACGGCGGCCTGTATCCAGAACACGCCAATGCGATTGGCGATGAAGCCTGGTGTGTCTTTGGCCTTCACGACGACCTTGCCAAGCTTCTCATCGGCGAAGGCGGTGATTGCCGCCATTGCTTCAGGTTTGGTTTCCGGGCCGCCCACGATTTCCATCAGCCGCATATAGCGCGGCGGATTGAAGAAGTGGGTGATGCAGAAATCCCGTTGGATGCTTGTCGGCATTCCTGCCATCAGCATTTTGAGGGGAAGCGTTGATGTATTGGATGACAGGATTGATCCCGGTTTGCGAGACGGTTCGATCTTGCGATAAAGCTCCTGCTTGATATCCGGCCGCTCCGCTACCGCCTCTATGATCCAGTCAACACCGCCGAGCTTGGCGAGATCATCTTCAATGTTTCCGGCTTCAATCAATTTGGCGGCGCTTCGTGACATCAGCGGCGCGGGTTCGGCTTTGCCCAGACGCTCCAGCGCCGCCTTGGCAATGTCGCCCTTGTCGAGCAGCAAGACCGGCACTCCGGCATTGGCGATCTGGGCCGCGATCCCGCTGCCCATGACGCCTGCTCCAATCACACAGGCTTTGGCAATGCTCACGATACGGCCTCAAGAATGGTGGCAATTCCCTGGCCGCCACCGATGCACTGGGTCGCCAGCGCAAACTGTTTGCCTTCACGTTTCAACAAAGACGCGGCCTTGCCCGTAATGCGGGCACCCGTGGCCCCCAAGGGATGGCCCAGAGCCAATGCGCCGCCGTCCAGATTCACCTTGTTCATGTCAAGTTCGAGATCCCTCGCACAGGCGATTGCCTGCGAAGCGAAAGCCTCGTTCAATTCAATGATGTCAATATCGCCAATTTTCAGTCCTGCCCGCCGCAAGGCCTTGCGCGTGGCTGCCACAGGTCCGATGCCCATCATTTCAGGGCTGCACCCTGCGACAGCAACGCTTTTGATACGGGCCAGAATTGGGAGCTTGTGGTCCTTCGCATACTTCTCCGACACAACCAGGCATGCCGCCGCGCCATCGGTAAGCGGCGACGACGTTCCCGCAGTTACGACGCCTGCCTGATCGAAGGCCGGTTTCAGGCTGGCCAGCGCCTGCATTGAGGCATCCGCCCGGATGCAGCCATCTTCCGCGCCCATCGGCATTGCAATGATTTCATCTGCGAACTTGCCCTGCTGGCGCGCACGCGCGGCCTTTGCATGGCTGGCAACGGCGAATTCTTCCTGAGCCTTACGCGCGATCGCATATTTCTTCGCCACATTCTCGGCGGTAATGCCCATTGAGACATAGGCGGCTGGCATTTGTTCGATGAGAGCCGGATTGGGCATGGGGTTGAACCCCATCATTGGCACCCGGCTCATGCTTTCAACCCCGGCGCAGACAAAGGCATCGCCCGCTCCCATGGCAATCGCGCCCGCTGCCGAATGAATGGCCTGCATGGATGAGCCGCAAAACCGGTTGATGGTGGCAGCGCCTGCGGCCTGTGGCAACCCTGCCATGAAGGAAACCAGCCGCGCCACATTGAGCCCTTGCTCACCCTCGGGAAACGCGCAGCCAAGCAGCAAATCCTCGAGATCATTCGGGTCAATCCCGGACTTCGAGACCACACCCTTGACCACTGCCGCTGCAAGATCATCGGCGCGGGTTCGTGCCAAGGCACCCTTGGTCGCAAAATGAAACGGCGACCGGACATAGCCCACAATCACGGCATGGTTCATGAAGTTTTCTCCTGTGACGCTGTTTTCATTTTTTCCTCTTCGACCAGAATCTTTTTATGAATTTTCCCCACAGCCGTTTTTGGCAATTCGCCCCGGAAGTCATAGCTGCGCGGTTTTTCGATATGCGACAGGCGTTTTTCAAGAAATACATCCAGATCATGGCCCGAAAGTGTTGCGCCAGCCTTAAGGCAAATCACCGCTTTAATGGCCTGGCCGCGATAGGCATCGTCAACGCCGAACACCGCGCATTCCATGACCGCGGGGTGCTGGTAGATCGCTTCTTCGACCTGACGGGGATAAACCTTGAAGCCAGACGTATTGATCATGTCCTTGAGGCGGTCGGTGATATATACATAGCCGTCATCATCCATGTGGCCTACATCGCCCGTATGGAGACGGCCGTCAATGATGACGTCTGCGGTGGCGGCAGGGTTGTTCCAATATCCTTGCATGACCTGCGGACCGCGAAAACAGATTTCTCCGGTTTCGCCCAACTTCATCAATGTGTGTTTGTCTTCGACGGAGACTATCTCGCAGACAGTCTGCGGGAGCGGCAGGCCCACCGAGCTGGAGCGGTTCGGAACATGCACGGGATTGATGCAGCAGGCGGGAGAAGCCTCGCTCAGGCCGTAGCCTTCCCAAATCGAAACACCGGTTCTGGATTTAAAGTCTTCTTGCACTTTCAGTGGCAATGGACCACCTCCCGACACGCAGAATTTGAGGGAGGAGAGATCATAGTTGTCGAATTTAGGAACATTCATGAGGGCCGTGAAGAGCGTCGGCACGCCAACAAGGGCCGTTGGTTTTTTGAGATGGATGAGTGACAGCAGTTTCGCTGCGTCAAACCGCGGCTCAAGCAGTATGGATCCGCCAACCGCCAGCGACCAGTTCATGATGCTCGTCATCGCCAGGGCATGAAAGAGCGGCAGAACACCCACGGATTTGCTGTCGGGTGAATCAGCGACATAAAACCAGCGCTTGCACTGCATCGCGTTGGCGTAAATATTGGCATGGGTGAGAACCGCTGCCTTTGGAATGCCGGTTGTTCCACCCGTGTATTGCAGAACAGCGACGGCCGTCGCAGGATCAACATGAACAGGGACAATTACGCCATCATTTTTCAGCAATTGGTGTCCGTGAATATAGCGCGCATCTTTGGGAACAGCGGCAATGTCGCGCCACTTAACGGCGCGGAACAACAGGCCTGAAACTGACGGAAGCTGCTCCGCCAGGGAACACACGATCAGGCGCCTCAACTTCGTGCGCTCAAACATCGACGCGAACTTGTGCAGCAGCATGCCAAGATCGAGTGTCACCATGAAATCCGTGCCCGAATCCACAATCTGGCGCGCGATTTCGTCTTCGGCATACAGCGGATTGTAGTTCACGATGGTTCCACCGGCCTTCAGGCCCGCGTAGTAGAAGATCACGAAGTACGGGCAGTTCGGCAAGAACAAGCCAAGCTTCATGCCAGGCTTAAACCCAGCCAGGGCTAGGCCCTTGGCGGCCTTGTCACTTAGTGATTTGATTTCAGCGTAAGTGAAACTCCGCCCCCTAAATTCAACGCAAGGTCGCTTCGCGTTGAGCGCCGCCGCATCGTCCAGCAACCTGTAAAGGGGGTTCGAGGGCAATTCGGCCGCCCAATCAACTTCCTTTGGATAGCTTTTCAGCCAAGGGAAAGTTGATAGATCGGCGGTATCTGCGGGACTTTTCCGGGACGCGCCAGCTGGCGTCCGTCCCGTCTTGTTTTTACGTTGTGGGTTTCTGCTCATGCCAAGGCCCAGTTCAACTTTGCGACATGGCCGTTGTTCACCAATTTATGTTCCCAAACTCCCGTGCCGTTCGATATGTTTAACAAGACAGGATAAGATTATTGCGTATTCGCCATTACTTTCGTCAAATAGCGTCAGCAAGTGGTTAACATTTTTTATGGCCGGCGAGAGTATCGTTAATTAAACCTCAGTAGAGCCATTGAATCGACCGGTACCGGTTTTGCTAATAGCAAGTTAAGGTATTTCGATGGAACTGGATGTCTGAAAAGGAATGAGGACGTTAGGTGGAAAGCACAGCCAAATAGTGACAGGGCCAGCTTGAGCGAAAGTTGCGCCTGGTCCGTAGCGCTATGCCACTTGCTACAGCGCCCTGTTGGCTAACCAGGGCTCTTGTGGGGTTCTGTCAAAGTTGGTGGGTCTCGATAGGGGCGGGTGCGCCAACAATTCTTAATTGGTACACTTTTACCCCGCAATCTGGCACGATTTGTCTCCGCCATCGACAAGCTACTTCGTCAAAAAATCCCCGCATTTGGGCGCGGGCAGGGTGCCCCATGGCATGATGGGGACTGTGGAAGTTGAGTTTTGCGGCGAACCATCAATAAGCTTGTCGGTGTAGCTCAGATACACCAGCACGTTGCGCTTGGCGTCGCAGCCGCGCACGATCTGCATTTTCTTGAAGAATAGCGAGCGCCGCTGGCGATAGACTTCCTCGCCTTGTCCGAACTTCGCCTTGAACTTGACCGGGCCGATTTGGCGGCACGCCAGCGATGTTTCCGAGCGCTCCTCGGCAAAGCCCGCCCAGCCACTCCACCCGCCAATTTCCGGCACCGTGAAATGGCAGGCAACGCCTTCTATGTCTGGATCATCCAGTGCATAAGTCGCAAGCTTCGCATCGGGGGAGAAGAACCGCCATACCGTGGTCTTTTTGAAAACCAGTTCCGGATCGTCTGCCTCCTGTGCGAGGGCCGGAACGGATACCGCCAGTAAAACTGATATCAATATGAAAAACCGCGAAAATAACTTCATTCCAATCTCCTTCAAGAGCCCTAGATAGGAATTATATCCAGTGTTTCAAGAGGTTTTTTTCAGCCGCGCAAACCCTTGTTTCAAATCATCAATCAGGTCATCGGTGTTTTCGAGGCCGATATGGAAGCGCAGGCAGGGGCCTTGCGCGGTCCAAGTTGTCGCCGTGCGATGGGGTCTGAAGGGGACGACTAAGCTTTCGAATCCGCCCCAGCTGTAGCCCATGCCAAAAAGCGCAAGGTCGTCAAGCATCGCCGCTACGGACTGCTTCGATGTTGGCTTCAGCACAACAGAAAAAAGCCCGCACGCACCGGTAAAATCGCGCTTCCATATCTGGTAGCTGGGGTCATTGCTCAAAGCGGGATAGAGTACCGTTTCAACTTCACTGCGTCCGCGCAGCCATTCCGCCAGCGTCATGGCATTGCGTTGGTGCCGTTCAAGCCGCACGTCAAGAGTGCGCAGCCCCCGCAGCGCCAGATACGAGTCATCAGGTCCGGCAAATTGCCCCATAAGCAAATAAGCTTCCTTGAACTGCGGCCATGTCTCTTTGTTGCATGTGGTTACCCCCAGCATGGCGTCCGAATGGCCGACGATATATTTCGTGGCCGCCTGAATTGAAACATCACAACCATGGGCAAAGGCATTGAAGTAAAGACCCGCCGACCAGGTGTTATCAATAAAAACCAGACAACTCTTTTTATGGGCTTCGTCGGCGATGGCAGGAATATCCTGAACCTCCATCGTTTGCGATCCCGGGCTTTCACAAAAGACAATGCGCGTATTGGGGCGAATGAGGGCGCTAATGCCGCGACCGATCAGGGGATCGTAATAGGTTGTTTCAATGCCAAGGCCCTTGAGCAACCCATCGCAAAACTTGCGCGTCCGGTGATAGGCCGTGTCCACCATCAGCAGGTGATCGCCAGTTTTCAGAAATGCCAGGAGCGTGGCTGAAATCGCAGCGGCACCTGACGGAAAAACCGCAGCGTCATGGCCTCCTTCGAGGGTAGCGATCGCAGTTTCAAAGGCCCGCGACGTTGGCGTTCCCTCGCGGCCATAACTGTATGTCTGGCTTTCGTCATGCAAGGATTTTACCGTAGGGTAGAGTACGGTAGAAGCATGATAGACGGCGGGGTTGACCATGCCATGTTCGGCATATTCGCGGCCTGCCGCCACAATCCGTGTTTCTGGTTTCAAGGTGGACAGATCGGGCCGTTTCTTTGACATTTTTGATCCGCAAATAATTGAGCAATCAACTTACATGCCTAAAAGCGCGATAGGAAGCAAATGAGTGAAATGTCGCCGCTGGGCCGGATGCTGTTGAAGATCATGCGCATTGGAACTCTCTTTGCGGCCATGCTCATAGCGGTTCTGCTCGGAGTGGCCTTCTGGCGGAACTTGCAGAATTACGGGCTCATAGCCGTCATGGTTGTGATGTTGGTTGGCGCGCTCTGGCTCGCCCGCGCCATCGCCAAGGAACTGGACAATCCGGGGGCTTGAACCCAACGCCCCAAACCAGTAGCAAGGCCCAAAAGGTGCCGGATGATGATTTCTGAAAAACGTGTGGCCGACAGGAAAGACTGGATCAAGGGGGCAACCGGTGATTGGGAAATCATCATCGGCCTCGAAGTCCACGCGCAGGTCACCTCGAAATCCAAGCTGTTTTCCGGCTCTTCGGCTGAATATGGTGGCGAACCCAACGATCATGTGTCGCTGGTTGACGCGGCCATGCCCGGCATGCTGCCGGTGATCAATGAATATTGCGTCGAACAGGCGGTGAGAACCGGTCTCGGCCTCAAGGCCCAGATCAACAATTACTCGATCTTTGACCGCAAGAACTATTTCTATCCCGATCTGCCGCAGGGCTATCAGATTTCCCAATACAAGCAGCCAATCGTCGGCGAGGGCGTTGTCAGCATTGATCTCGACGATGGCAAGAGCATTGAGATTGGCATAGAGCGGCTGCACCTGGAGCAGGATGCCGGAAAATCCATGCACGACCAGCACCCCACAATGAGTTTTGTGGATCTTAATCGTTCGGGCTGTGCGCTCATGGAAATCGTGTCAAAGCCCGACATGCGCTCCTCCGATGAAGCCCGCGCCTACGTCACCAAGCTCCGCCAGATCATGCGCTATCTCGGCACTTGCGACGGCAATATGGAGCAGGGCTCTTTGCGGGCAGATGTTAACGTATCAGTCCGCAAGCCTGGCGACAAATTCGGCACCCGCTGCGAAATCAAGAATGTGAATTCCGTGCGTTTCATGGGCCAGGCCATTGAATATGAGGCCCGCCGGCAGATCGGCATTCTGGAGGATGGCGGCAAGATTGATCAGGAAACGCGGCTCTACGACCCCAAAAAGGGCGAAACCCGCTCCATGCGCTCCAAGGAGGAAGCTCATGACTATCGCTATTTTCCTGATCCTGACCTGCTGCCGCTCGAACTGGCTGATGACTGGGTAGCCAATATCAAGCTGGGCCTGCCGGAACTGCCAGACGAAAAGCGTGACCGCTTTATGAGCCAATATGGGCTTTCGGCCTATGACGCCAACGTGCTGATCATGGAGCGCGCTTCGTCGGATTTCTTTGAGGAAACGGCCAAGGGCAGGGATGGCAAAACCACCGCCAACTGGGTCATCAACGAGCTGTTTGGCCGGCTTAACAAAGAGGGAAAAACCATCGAAACCACACCCATTTCGCCCAGTCAGATCGGCGAAATCGTGGATTTGATCGCAAATGGCACGATTTCGGGCAAAATGGCCAAGGATGTCTTTGAAATCATCTGGACCGAGGGTGGTTCACCCCTGCAGGTTGTGGAAGCTCGCGGCCTGAAACAAGTCACTGACATGGGGGCCATTGAGAAGGCGGTTGACGAAATTATCGCCCAAAACCCTGATAAAATCGCGGGAGTCATTGCAAAACCGTCGATGCTGGGCTGGTTTGTGGGCCAGGTGATGAAGTCCACAGGCGGCAAAGCCAACCCCCAGACCGTTAACGATTTGCTCCGTAAAAGGCTGGGAATTAACTAATTAACTCAGTAATTTAGATAATATTTCCGTTTTGGGATTTTATCCGCTATAGTCCGTGTGCAGAATTATTTTGTGATTGGGCAAGTGGGGAAATGCAATGGCCAAGCCAGCCAAAAAAGCAGTGAAGAAAGCTGTTGCCAAAAGGAAACCAATGAAGCCCAAAAAAAAGGCTGTTTCCAAGGCTGTAACCAAGCCCTCATCCAACGGCGACAAGCAGCGTTTCACCTTGCATGGCACCATGATGTCGGGGCCCACTTACACGGTGGGCCTCATGCTTTCTCTCTGCCGCCACCCGTTTTCTTATATCCACGTAAACCTGCGCGAGGGTCAGCATAAGCAGCCGGACTATCTGGTCAAAAATCGCTACGGCCAGGTTCCAGCCCTGCGCGATGGGCAAATGTTTCTTGTGCAATCGGCCGCAATTCTTGAGCATTTGGCAGAATCCCTCAAGAAGTTTGACGGCAAGACGCCAATGGAGCGCATCCGGGTCCGCGAATGGCTTTTCTGGCAGTGGGACAAGCTGTCCCTGCCAGTGCTCAGGCTCCGTGCCCGCAATCGCGGCTTCCGCCAATTTGGCGATGAAGTGCGCACCATGTATGACACGGAAGCTAAGGCCGCTTTGGCTGTGCTCGAGCACGAGCTGGCCAAATCCGATTGGATTGTCGGCAAAAAGCCAACGATTGCCGACATCGGGATATTCGCGGTGGTGCGTTACACGCCGGAAGCGCTCATTGATTTGACGCCTTATCCAAATGTGGGCACCTGGAAGAAACGGATTGAAGCTTTGCCGGGTTTTGGTACACCGGAGCAGATTCTGCCCATGGAAAGCAGGCTGCTCTAATATCGAACGAAAGCATTTCGCGTGACGGATAAAACCAGGCCCGGCGCAATCGCAGTTGCGCCTAAAGCGGAATCATCGCCAAAACCGAAACGGCGCCGCCGTGGCGTTGTTGGATGCATTGTCGGCATCGCTTTGGGCCTCGCTGGCCTTGTGGGCGCAAGGCTCGCCCAGCTCTGGATCGCCTTTGATGTGTTCACCCAGTTTTCACCGCAATTCATGTTTGTTGTTGTGGCCTTTGCAATCGGCCTGTTCTCACCGCGCGCCAAAATACTGGCCTCCAGCATTGCGCTTATTGTTTTTCTGATCGCCCAAAGCATGTGGCCCCACTATGCCAGCTCACATGTTTCGGAGTTAAGCAAGGTGGCGGCAGGCGAGCGGGAACTCAAAGTCGCCAGTTTCAATACATGGCTTGGCAACACAAATGTGGAAGCGGTGAAGGCCGAGATCACCAGAATCAATGCGGATGTTATTGTGTTGCTGGAATTTGGCCGCAACCAGCATGTGATATATGAACAGCTCAAGTCGCAGTATCCGTTTAATGCCCAATGCGCGAACGCCAGCAAATGCACCTTCGGAATTCTCTCAAAATATCCACTGAGCAATGTCACTGACCAAATGGTGGCGCCCGGGCCAGCCTATATGCGCGCGTCCCTTGGCCCGCAATTTGGCGACCTCATCATATTTGCTGTCCACACCAATCGCTTCCCCCAGTCGCGGGCTCAACTCAATCAAATCAAGGCCCTGGTGGCCGAACTTGAAGCTGTGGTGGGGCCTCACATTATTATGGGCGATTTCAATGCCACGCCTTATTCGCGGATAACTGAAATCCTGTCTTCGCAGGCAAATCTGACCCGCTTTACAAATTTACCAACGTGGCCCGCACGCTTCGGACTGCCCCAAATCGCCATAGATCATATTTTTGCCAGCTCGGGCATCAGACAACTGGACAGCCAGAGCATTGGTAATTCGGCGGGCTCAGACCATTTCCCGATTTTTCTGAAAGTTGCTGTTCCGGTTCAATGATAAAACGTTTCCTGGTAAACACGGGGTGAACCAAACAGCGTGAATTTATCCTAAAAAAACCCACAACGCATTGAATTTGCTTAATTTATCGAAAACCTGATTATCAGATTCTGCAAATCGTTTGAGTTTGATTAAGCCTGTCACTTAATCAGTCATTCGCAGTCCTGATCCAATCTCAGGCCGAATAGCAACTGAGCTTATGGGGCTTGAAAATGGGTCGGCAAACAGTAGATATGGAAATCGAATTCTCGGTCGCAACAGCGACTGCGGAAGACCTGCTCGAAATTGGCATGAAATATTGCCTGGGTCGCGGCGTTTCCCAGAATTACGTTGAGGCGCACAAGTGGCTCAATCTTGCTGCTCTCAAAGGCAGTGAAAGCGCCAAGCAGTACCGCTGCGAAATTTCAGCGGAGATGACCTCCGCCGAAATAGCGGATGCCCAAAGGCAGGCCCGCGCCCTGCTGACGTTGCACTAGTCGTTGAACTGAACTTCATCGACGAGCTTGGCTGCGGCTTTCTCAAACTTTGCGACTTCAACCACATTTATCTCATCTGGAGTGAAAGAACCCCAGGCCTGGACGATTTCAGAAGCCGGCACAGCCGGATTGACTGGATACTCAAAATTGCCTTCCGCATAGATTTTCTGCGCTTCGTCGCTCGCCAGAAACGTCATCAGCTTGACGGCATTGTCCTTGTGCGGAGCATTTTTCGCAAGCAGCATGCCGGAGATATTGACGTGGGTTCCCATGGCATCCGAGGAGGGGAACACTATGCGCGCCGAATTGGCCCATTCCTTTTGCGCGGGATCTTTTTCATTGCTGAGCATGATGCCCATGTAATAGGTGTTGGCTATTCCAATATCGCACTCGCCTGAAAAGACGCCCTTTGCCTGCTCGCGGTCGTTGCCGCTGGGCTTCACAGCAAGGTTGGCTTTGAGGCCTTGCAGCCATATTTTTGTTTCTGCTTCTCCCTTGTGGGCGATCATTGCGGCGATCAATCCGAGGTTGTAAGGGTGATTGCCGGGACGAATGCAAATCTTGCCTTTCCATTTGGCATCAGTCAGCTCTTCATAGCTGAATTTTTCCTGGGCAACGCGTTTCTTTGAAACGTAGAAAACCCGCGCCCGCATCGTCAGTCCAAACCATTGGTTGCCGGCGTCGCGAAGGTTCGCTGGAATCTTGTCGATGATCGCCGGAGCATCCACAGCCTGGGCCAGGCCCTTGCCCGCAGCGCTCACCAGGCGCCCCACGTCCGCTGTCATCAACAGATCGGCAGGGCTTAAGCGCCCTTCCTGCTCAAGCCGTTCCACCAAACCGTTCTCGGCGAAAATTGATTTCACTTCGATACCCGTTTGCCTGGTGAATTCGGCGAACAGGGAGTTGGTCAGCTCCGGCTGGCGGTACGAATAGACATTCACCACCTCCGCTGCTTGCGCCAGAGAGGGCAGAACCAAAATTGACGCAAAGGCAAAAATGCTACGACGTGAAAACATAATCGGAGTGTCTCCCAGGATTGACTTTCAGCATGAATAAACGTCACCAATTTAGGTGTCAAGAGAAACCTAGTAAAATAGTCGGGTATTAAAATTGCTCAACTTCGCTTGCATGATCTATCAAATCACGGCAAAAGCCACGGCCAACGGAGACGTGGCCGAGTGGCTGAAGGCAACGGTTTGCTAAATCGTCATACGTGTTAAGCGTATCGAGGGTTCGAATCCCTCCGTCTCCGCCAATTTACATGTATAATATATTGAAATTGCGATATATTTTGTACTTGAGTTGCGGTCTGTCCAGCCATATGTCCTACCAGATGCCGCGGTGACCGTCCTTGGTCTGGTATCTCGCGCCGGCGCGTAATTGCAGCACTCGAGACCAGATGATTCCGGTTTCAGCGGGTGTCCGGGTGTGGCCTGTAGCGGGTGTGACCGACATGCGCCAAGGCTTTGTCGGGTTTGCGCTCATGGTGCAAGAGGTGCTGAAGCACGATCCTCCTGAGGGCAAGTGTTTGTGTTCCGGGGCAAGCGCGGGGATTTGATCAAGCTGATCCGGCATGACGGCCAGGGGGCGTGTTTGTTTGCCAAGAAGCTGGAGCGCGGACGGTTCATCTGGCCCATATCGCAAGGCGAGCCAGTGAGCTTGACGGCGGGGCAACTGGGCTATTTGCTCAAATGCATTGATTGGCGTGCCCCGATACGGACGCAGAGGCCGGAACTCGCGGGGTGATTGCGGCGGGTTGACTCGCGGCAGAATGCGCAAGCGCGGATCGGTGCTGACTGCGGCTAGAGTTGAGCCATGGACTTCGATCTTGCCCATCTGACGGATGACACAGCTGCGCTGCAAGCGCTGGTGCGCGCACTGGCAAGCACGGTTTAGGCGAAAGATTTGAAGATCGCGCAGCTGGAGCTACGCATCGCCAAATTGAAGCGCCTGCAGTTCGGCGCATCATCGGAGAAGAGTAGCTTCGAGATCGAGCAGCTGGAGATGGAACTCGACGAGCTGCATGAGGATGAAGCGGCCCAAGCTGCGACGCGTCCTGCTGTCGTACAGGCCCTCACTGATAAACCCTTTCGCAAACCGCCGCCGGAATGTCTGCCGCGCGAGGAGGAGGTTCATGAACCCGCCTGCACCTGCCCGAACTGCTGTGGTGCGATGCGCAAGCTCGGTGAAGACGTGACGGAGGTGCTGGAGTATGTCCCGTCATCATTCAAAGTCATCTGGCATGTGCGTCCCAAACTGTCATGCCGCAGTTGTGAAACGATTGTGCAATCGCCGATGCCCTCGCTGCCCATCGAGCGTGGCCCGGTCTTCTCGCCCATGTGCAGGTGGCCAGATACGCCGATCACCTGCCGCTCTATCGCCGATCCGGCAGTTATGCCCGTGAGGGTGTTGATCTGGAATGCTCCACCCTGGCCGACTGGGTCGGCAGATCGGCGGCGCTCCTTGATCCTTTGAGTGCAGCTTTGCGCAAAGACGTGCTGGCCTCAGACGTTCTGCATGGCGATGATACGCCGGTTCCGGTGCTGGCTCCGGGCCTGGGCAAAACCCGGACAGGCCGATTATGGGCCTATGTTCGCGACGGCAGACCGTGCGCTTCGGATCAGCCCCCGGCTGCCGTGTTCTTCTATTCGCCCGACCGCAAGGGTGATCATCCGCAGTCCCATCTCAAGACCTTCAAGGGCATTCTTAACGCCGATGGTTATGCGGGCTTCAATGCCATCTTCGAAACGGAACCGTGATGGAAGCTGCCTGCTGGGCTCACGTGCGGCGCAAGTTCTTTGATGTTCACGCCGCTACAGGGTCTACAGGGTCGCCTATTGCCAAAGAGACGCTTGACCACATCGGTGCGCTTTACAAGATTGAGGCCGATATCAGGGGCAAGCCGCCTGATGAACGGCTGCAATGGCGGCAGGAACATGCCATGCCGCTCATTGCTGGTCTCAAAATCTGGCTCGAAATAACGTTGCCAAAACTCTCCGGCAAATCCGATCTTGCATCCGCCATGCGTTATGCCCTCGGCCGCTGGGGCGCACTTGGTCGTTTCCTTCATGATGGCCGCAAGACCACGCTTGGCCAACTCATTGAGGCTGGCATCCAGCGTCCAATCTACACTTACGATTTTGGCGATGACTGGCGGCATGTGAACCTGGTTGAATCAGTCGCCGCTGCCGAGACCGCCACCGGCTATCCGCGCTTCATCGCAGGAGCCAATCGCGCGCCGCCAGAGGATGTTGGAGGCCAGCCTGGCTTCGAACACTTCCTCAACGTCATGGCCGATCCCGCTCATTCCGAACATGCCGACATCACTCAATGGTACGGCAGCACCTTCAATCCCAAAGACATCGCCGAAACCGAGATCACCCTCCGCGTTGCTAAACTGGCCAAACGCCGAACAATTACAAAAACGGCCCCCGCCAAATCAAAACGCCAGATCAAATGATACCGTACGGTCAGGAAAACTCTGCGTAACTCACCGGATGCCTACTTTGGGCAGGAGGATGATCTCAATGAACCAGAAAGAACGCGATATATCCACATTGTGACGAACGCCGCTCGCGCGATTCCGGTTTTCATTGCGGCCGGGATGACGGCAGGTTGAGTTGGGGAGCGTAGCGCTGACTATTGCGCGGCTTCTGCGCGGATTTCAACTCTCACGCCATCTTCGATCATGTCACTCGGGTGCACAATGACTGTTTGACCGTCTGTCAGGCCATCCAATATCTGCACATGCGTCGAGTTCATGTTGCCAACTTTGATTTTTGTGGATTTGGCTTGTCCGTCCACGATCCTGAACACGGCCCAGTCACTGCCACTGCGAAACATAGCGCTCAACGGAATTTGGAGCGCATTGTCTGATTGCCACGTGAGGATATGGGCTATGACACGAAACTGATGCCCCAGGCCCGTCCATTCCGATGGCGGGTCGACAATTTGCAGCACCGCCTTCACCCGCTGTTCATCAATTCCCAGCGCTGAGACTTTTGTAAAGGCGGCGGGATCAATCCGTGTCACGCGCGCCTTCAGCTCGGTTGAGCCGCCCCAACCGTCAATCCGTGCAGCCGCGCCAGGTTTGATTTTGACCGCATCCGATGAGAGAAGATCCACAGCGATCTCCGTCTCGAGAGGATTGCCGATTTCCACGAGAGGCGTTCCAGCTTGAACCACCAGTTCGCTTTCAACCGGAACACTGAGGATGGTCCCGTTGACTGGCGCAGTCACGGTTATGCAGCAGTTCTCGCGAGTTCCCGGTTCCGTGGAGTGAACCGGTCCTATGAGTCTGGCCTCGGAAATTTCCAGGTTATGAAGCTTGGCATCCAGCAGGGCTTTTGCTGATTCGTGGCGCTGCTGCGCGCTATCCAGATTGAGTTGATGCCGCTCCATTGCGCTCGGCGACATGACTTTCTTGTCAACAAGGACCCGGGCCCTTCTGAGTTCCGAGTTAAAGTACTCAAGTTCTTTCTCCGCTTGCACCAGGGCGGCACTGGCAAAATCCCTGTCGGCTTTTGCGGCCTCAACCGCATGAGTGAATTCCTGCCGTGTCCGGGCATCCAGCATGGTTGGATCAACGGGGCGAATTGAGGCGACTGATGTAGCGCCTGCAACAACATGATCCCCCACTTTGCGCGGCGAGCGTTCAACTTTGCCGGCAACAGGTGCTGACACTTTATAGACTTCGCGGATGCGATGGACGCCTTCTTCCTCGATTGTGAGCTCCATATGCCCAATCCTGGCCATTGCCACATCCACCTGTATGGGCTGTGGCCACATAAGCCACGCAAATCCTGCTGCTATGGCCGCGACCGCAGCCAGCGTGAGTGCTCGTTTTGTCCATTTTGCGAACATGGTTTTAATCCCTGGTTTTGAGAACACTGACGAGGTCAAGATTATTGGCCCGGCGGCGGACAACGAGCGCCGATACTGCAACGGCTGCCATCACAATAAGCGCGCTGTAGGCGTAGGTTGAGCGCAACATGATGAATGGCAGACGGTAGAGATCGCTCTGGAAGCCTTCCACGAGCGCCAGCGCGAGGCCATACCCCAGCGCCCAGCCAATTGGCATCGCAGCCAGTGTGAGCAGCGCGAACTCCAGGAGCAGGAGCCGGGAAACTTCGAACTGTGTAAAACCAAGCACTCGCAGGCTGGCGAGTTCCCTCGCGCGTTCGGCGAATTGGATGCGAGCGCTGTTGTAAACGACGCCAAAGGCAATGATACTTGCCAAACCGACATACACCGCGATTTGAATATTGATGTTCTCGGCGATGGTTTCCTGAAACTTCGCCAGCGAAATTCGTTGCAGCGCCATTGCCGCAAGTGTCGGCTGTTCTTTGACTTTGGAAAAGAACCTGTCGCTTTGAGCCGGGTCAAGCAGCATGTGCACGCCGCTGATGCTCGGGCTTTCGCCCAGGAGCTGGCTGAGCGCATGGATGTCCATGAACGCCATCAATCCAATATAGCTCTGTATGATGTCGATGACGGGAACATCGGCCTCAAGGCGGTTTCGTCCCAGAATCTCCACATGCACGATGTCGCCGCGCTTCAGGTGCAATTTGGCCGCCAAAGTGTCGCCCAGAGCCAAGCCGGATTTTGGCAGGCTTACCGGCCGCAGCTCCAGGTCCAGCACGCGGCTGAGATCCATGGCGGCTGGCTTTCCGGAGATGGCCACGCGCTTGGTGTAGTGGCCGTTGGATAGATTGACGACGACGATGCGAAAGGGCTCCGCGCTCAATACTCCCGGCAAACGCGCGACCTCCTGCAAGGCTTGCGCGGGCCTCGCCTCACCGAATGTGAACGTCGAATCCTGCCGGTCTGCCCGGTCAAAGGTGACGTCAATCATGTAGGTAATTGATCCGACCGTAAACAGCGAGCTGACAAGCAACGCAACCGAAAACGCTATTCCCAGAGTGGTCAGCAAAGAACGCAGCGGCCAGCGAAAGATATGGCGCAGCACCATGATCGTAAGTTGGGAAACATGATTGAGCGGCTGGATGCGCCCGGACCAGAAACGCCTGTAGACCGGGGGAGCGGGCGCCTGCATGGCTATGGCGGGAGAAAGAGCCGCCGCATTGGCCACAGAGCGCATTGAACCGATGAGAGCCGCGGTCACCGAGACCAGCCCCGCAATGGCGTAGAGCCTGGGCGAAACCACGAATATCCGGTACGGAAAATGAAAAAACTTTGTGTAGAGCAGGGTCAGGCCGTAGCTCAACCAGGTGCCAGCGGCAAAGCCTATTGCCACGCCCATGGCGGAAATGAGAAGAACCAGTTTCGCGTAATGAAACGCGATGCTGGCCGGGCTATAGCCAATGGCCTTGAACAGCCCGATTTGCTCGCGCTCCAGCGAGATCAGGCGGGAGAGAACCATATTGATGAGAAAAGCCGACACCACCAGAAACACGGGCGGCATAATTCGGCTCATGGCGCTCAGCTGTTGCAGTTCAGCATCGAGAAATGCGTGCGACAACTGATCTTCACGCCCATACGCGCCCTCGCCGCCATAGCGCTGGAGAATGCGATCAAGAGATTGCAGAACGTCGGCGGCTGAAGCCCCTTTCAATAAGCGCAGCGAAACATTGTTGAAGGCTCCCTCAAGATTGAAAGCGGCGGCAAGCGCCGGTTCGCGCATCCACACAATGCCAAATCTTCGGTCATCCGGCATCATGTCGCCTGGCCCCAGGGCATAGATGTATTCGGCAGAGAGAACAATCGCCGTGATGGTGAGGCGCCGCTTTGCGCCATTCAAAATGGCGCCAAAGCGGGATCCGATCTTGAACTTGTGGGCGTTTGCGAAACTTTCGCTCACGGCAACTTCCCGCAAGCTGCCGGGTTCTGGAAGCCTCCCGGAGCGTAAATGCAGTTTGTTAAGCGAGCTCTCGCCGCTCGCCGGAAGCGAGGTAAAATATCCCGTTGCGGGGAGGTCGAAACCCTCGATATCCAACAGGGCTGGCCTCACGATTCTGGTTTCCACTTGTCCCACACCCGCGATTTGACGGATTTCCGCCGAAACCGATTTGGGGGCTCGCACTGCAAACGCGAAAACATCTGCGAATTGGGACCGCTCGTAATAGGCGGCGCGAGTTTCCGACAGCGAATTATAGGCGCCCAGCCCAATGAGCATCGTGGCGACGCCAGCGGCCATGACAAAGGCCACCGCCAGGGACTGCGCCCAGAGGCGTTTCATGTCACGCAGGAGCTTTCGATCTAGCGCCTTCATGATTGTCACCAGCTGATTTCAGAGGGTTTGACGCGCGTCTCATTGACGTGTGTGGAGGTGATCCGCCCGTCGCCGAAGTTGAACACGCGGTGCGCCATTCCCTGGATGGAGGCGTTGTGCGTTATTATTGCGGTTGTCGTACCCAAAGTCTGGTTCACCTGATCCAGCGCTTCGAGCACCAGAACTCCAATCTTGCTGTCTAAAGCACCGGTAGGTTCATCACACAGGAGAACATCTGGACGCTTGGCGATGGCGCGGGCTATCGCAACTCGCTGCTGCTCGCCACCTGAAAGTTGGGATGGAAAGTGATCCAGCCTGTGCCCAAGCCCGACAAGCGTCAGCGCTTCCTCGGGTTTCATGGGAGCCGTCGCGATCTCTGTGACCAAAGATACGTTTTCACGGGCCGTCAGGCTCGGAATGAGGTTGTAGAATTGAAAGACGAAACCTACGTGTTCGCGGCGATAACGCGTGAGCTCGCGTTCGCTTGCGTTGGTCAGTTCATGATCGCGAAACCGCACCGTGCCGGCGGTCGGCCGGTCAAGACCGCCCAGAATATTGAGCAGTGTTGACTTGCCCGAACCGGAAGGACCCAGCATCACAGAAACCTCACCTGAATAGAGGTCGATGTCAGCGCCGCGCAGCGCGTGCACCTCAACTTCTCCGCTGCGATAGACCTTCGTCAACCCGCGCGCTGTAAATACAGCTTCTGCCATAAACACTCCCGCGACAGTCAAGCGCCAGAATAGGCGATGTGCAACGCGCATCATTGATCACGATCAATGCGGTCTGCCGGCAGGCAAGCGAGGCTTCAAATTGTTGCGGGAGATTTCGATTGCAAATATCACGAAGTCAATGATCAATGGCAGATAGTCTCATAGTCCGCATTGGCTTGGCGCTTGCCATAGGTTTGGTGGTGGGTGTTGTGAGGGGGTGGCAACAACGGGACGACCCCGATGGCGGCAGAACCGCCGGAATACGAACATATGCGCTGGCGGGACTGCTCGGTGGCGTAGGCGCCGCGATTTCACAGGTGCTTGCTGAACCCCTGTTGCTCGGGACTGTTTTCATCGTGTTTGGCGCGGTTTTCGGATGGTTCAGTTACCGGGAAGTGAGCCATGAAAAAACCTTTAGCGTAACTGGAACCATTGCTGCCTTTGTCGTATTCGGCGTGGGTGCGCTGGCTGTGATTGGCGATCCGGTCGTGGCGGCGGCGGCGGGTATCGCCACTGCGGGATTGCTCGCCAGCCGCGAAGTGCTTCACTCGTTTCTCGAGCGCCTGAGTTGGCAGGAACTTCGCTCGGCGCTTTTGCTTCTTGCGATGACAGCGATCGTGCTGCCCATTTTGCCCAGCAGCGCCATTTCGGCGTTTGATGCATTGAGCTTGCGGGAGATATGGTTTCTAACGGTCCTCACGGCGACCATTTCATTCGCTGGCTATGTGGCGGTGAAGATATTGGGCCATGCGAGGGGCACTTTGGTCACCAGTGTTGCAGGGGGGCTCGTTTCATCGACCGCAGTCACCATTGATTTTGCCCGACGGGCAAATTCCGGCGAAAAAATCGGCCTTCTTGCTGCTGGAGCCATGATTGCGGGGATTGTCTCCATACTCCGGGTGCTTGTCATCGTTTTCATTGTTGCGCCAGCACTGTTGCCGCAAATCGCCAGTTCAGCGCTTCTTGCCGTTCTGGCATTGGGCATCTTTGCGCTGGTTCAGTGGAAATGGCGCAAGACAACGGACCCGTCCAATATTGTTCTGCGCAACCCATTCGATTTACAGCCCTTGGCAGTTTTTGCCATAACACTTATGGCCACATCATTGTTGAGTGGTTGGCTGGCTGCGAAGTATGGGACGGGCGGCATCATCCTGAGTTCTGCTGCGGTGGCGCTGGTTGACGTGGATGTTGCCGTCCTCACGGCCAGTCGGTTTTCACAATCGGTGGTGGGCGCCGCCGGGGCCGCCAATGCCATTCTCCTGGCTCTGGCGGTCAATGCCCTGGCCCGCATCGTCTATGCAATTGCCATTGGACCAGGGGCCTTTTCCGTGAGGCTCGCCGTTGCCACCCTTGCCGCGGTTTTGGCGGGGGCGGCGCCACTCATCATTGCGGCGAGGTCAAACGTCATTTGAGGCGCGGAATGACGGCACTTGATCCCGATCAATGCGCCCGGCTGTCAGGCAGGCCAGTCTGCGCGCAAACGAAGGAGATTCTGATGGCAAATGTCACAAGCATTCCGGTAAACGCGGCAAAGCAGAAGCTGGCCTCTCAGTTGGGCCTGTTGCCGCTGACTGCCCTGGTTGTGGGATCCATGATTGGCGGCGGCGTATTCAGTCTCCCGCAGAACATGGCAAAAGGGGCTTCCCCGGGAGCCGTCATTCTTGGATGGCTCGTTGCCGGCATTGGCATTCTGGCGCTCGCCCTGGTCTACCGGAACCTTGCCACTCGCAAGCCCGAGCTCAACGCGGGCCCCTATGCCTATGCGCGCGCGGGGTTTGGCGATTTTGTCGGAT
The DNA here is from genome assembly GCA_009885825.1 of Rhodobiaceae bacterium. Classification (GTDB taxonomy): domain Bacteria; phylum Pseudomonadota; class Alphaproteobacteria; order Rhizobiales; family Aestuariivirgaceae; genus Aestuariivirga. Next base: position 24,449 of record VFJY01000014.1, read on the forward strand.
TCAATAGCGCGTGGGGATATTGGCTAAGTGCCTGGATTGGCAACGTTTCTTACGCCGTTCTCATATTTGGCGCGCTGAGTTACTTCGTTCCGGCGTTCGGGGCGGAAGGCAATACCTGGCAAGCCATTGTCGGCGCTTCAATTTGTCTATGGCTCATTCACGCACTGGTTCTCCTGGGTGTGCGCCAGGCAGCGGTTGTCAATGTAATCACAACAATTGCCAAGCTCGCTCCCATATTTGTTTTCATTGTTGCTGCATTGGTGGCCTTCAATCTGCAAACATTCAGCCTCAACTTTTGGGGCACAGGCACCCCGGATCTCGGTGATGTCATGACTCAGGTGAAAAGCACCATGCTGGTCACGCTGTGGGTATTTATCGGCATTGAAGGCGCCAGTGTGGTCTCGGCGCGGGCCGAACGGCGGACCGACATCGGCTATGCGACGATTCTGGGTTTCGTCGGCGTGCTCGGCGTGTATCTCCTGGTTTCGCTGCTGTCTTTTGGTGTCATGTCGCAGCCGGAGCTGGCTGGTCTTCCCAGTTCAGCCTCCATGGCCAATGTGCTTGAAAAGGCCGTTGGCCCGTGGGGCTCCGTGCTGGTGCGGATTGGGCTGGTCGTTTCAGTTGCGGGCGCGTTCCTGAGCTGGACTTTGTTTGCTGCTGAAATTGCAAACCGCGCGGCCAGGGAGGGCATGATGCCGGATGTGTTCGCGGTGGAAAATGAGAATGGTTCTCCGTCCGGCTCGCTTTGGATCACCAATGGCTTTGTCCAGATATTTTTGGTCATCACGCTCTATTCCAACTCAACTTACCTGGCGCTGTTCTACATCGCATCGACCGCCATTCTTGTGCCTTATGTGCTCTCGGGGGCTTACGCGCTCAAGCTCGCGATGAGCGGCGAGAGTTATGATGCGGATGAGAGCCGGGGCTGGGACAAATTCGTTGGCCTTGTCGCCGCCGTCTACGGGGCATGGCTGATTTATGCCGCTGGACCAAATTATCTCCTGATGTGCGCGCTCCTCTATGCGCCGGGCATCGTCGTCTACGGGTGGGCACGTTGGGCGCGTGGCGAAAAAGCATTTGATCAGACAGAAGCCATCATCGCAATCGGCCTATTGCTGGCCGCCATAGTGGCCGGATACCTCATGTGGACCGGCTCCATCAGCGCACTTTGAAAATTCAACGGAGAGACTTCAATGCTGAATGAACCCAAACCTGTCAATGTCGTCATCATGGGCGCCGCAGGACGCGACTTCCACAATTTCAATGTCGCTTTCAGGGATAACCCCCACTATCACGTGGCGGCTTTCACGGCGGCGCAGATTCCGGGCATTTCCGGCAGGCGGTATCCTAAGGCCTTGGCCGGCAAACTCTATCCCAATGGAATTCCGATCCTGGGTGAAGGAGACCTCGCAACGATCTGCAAGGAATATTCGGTCGACAAGGTGGTCTTCGCCTACAGCGATGTGGACCATGCTACGGTGATGCACAAGGCGTCAATTGCACTTGCCGCAGGCGCCGACTTCGAATTGCTGGGCCCGCATCGGACAATGATAAAATCAAAACTTCTCGTCATTGCAATTTGCGCGGTCAGGACCGGCGTGGGAAAATCGCAAACCACCCGCTGGCTGGGCCGCAAATTGCGGGATGCCGGGATCAAGGCCGCGGTCATCCGCCATCCCATGCCTTATGGCGATCTTGAAAAGCAGGCGGTGCAGCGTTTTGCCAAACTCCCGGACCTTGACGACGCCAAATGCACGATCGAGGAGCGCGAGGAGTATGAGCCCCATATCGCTGCCGGAAACATTGTCTTTGCTGGCGTTGACTATGAACGCATTTTGCGCGAAGCCGAAAAAGAAGCGCAGATCATCCTGTGGGATGGCGGCAACAATGATTTCTCGTTCTATAAGCCCGACCTTCATATCGTGATGGTCGATCCACTGCGCCCGGGCCATGAAACCACGCACCATCCAGGCGAAGCCGTTCTGCGCATGGCCGACATAGCGGTCATTGCCAAAACGAATTCAGCGGCGCGGGCCGATGTTCAGAAGGTTACCGACAATATCAGGCACATCCATCCGAAGGCGCATATTGTGCGGGCAGCCTCGCTGGTGACGCTGGACAACGAAGCGGCCGTCAAGGGCAAGCGGGCTATCGTTGTTGATGACGGCCCCACCATCACCCATGGCGGCATGGCCTATGGCGCGGGCTATGTCGCGGCATCCGTTGGGCATGCTGCGGAAATAATTGATCCCAGGCGTTTCGCCGTCGGCGAAATTTCCAATGTCTACAAGAAATACCCGCATATCGGGAAAGTGCTCCCGGCCATGGGCTACTCGGCCGATGAGCTTGCCGATCTTGCAGCAACGATAAATGCGGCCGACTGCGATGTTGTGGTGGCCGGAACGCCAATTGATCTCGGCCGGCTCCTGAAATTGAACAAGCCGGTGGTTCGCGCGCGCTATGAATTTGCCGAAGCGGACGGGCCGTCGCTGGGCTTCTACATAGACATCTTTCTTCGCGAACACGGATTGATCCCGACGGAAAAATTGATCACCTCGGCCGCCTAGCGGAGCAAAGCCCATGCCGTTCAACTTGCGGAATCGCAGTTTTCTAACGCTTCGCGATTTCACGCCAGAGGAGATCAAGTTCCTTCTGATGCTGTCGGCGGAACTCAAAGCCGCGAAATACGCAGGCACAGAACAGCAGAGGCTCAAGGGCAAGAGCATTGCCCTGATTTTTGAGAAAGCATCAACGCGAACCCGTGTCGGCTTTGAAGTCGCGGCTTATGATCAGGGCGCGCATGTCACCTATCTTGGCCCCAGCGGCACCCAAATCGGCTACAAGGAATCCATGAAAGACACGGCGCGTGTGCTGGGGCGGATATATGACGCGATCGAGTACCGGGGCTTTGGCCAGCAGGTGGTGGAAGAGCTGGCGAAATATGCCGGCGTGCCCGTCTACAATGGCCTGACCGACGAGTTTCATCCGACCCAGGTTCTGGCTGATCTCCTGACGATGCAGGAACACTGTGAGAAGCCGCTCAGCCAGATGAGTTACTGCTTTATCGGCGATGCAGGAAACAACATGGGCGATTCACTCCTGATTGGCGGGGTCAAAATGGGAATGGATGTCAGGTTATGCGCTCCGAAATCCTGCTGGCCAGACAGGGAACTGGTTGAGCATGCCGAGAAAATGTCGCTGGAAACCGGCGCGCAAGTTGAAGTCACTGAAAATCTGGCGGAAGCCGTCAAGGACTGCGATTTCCTCTATACCGATGTGTGGCTCTCCATGGGCGAACCGGAGGAAAAGTGGGCCGAGCGCATAAAGTTGCTCAAGGATTTTCAGGTCAACGCCAAAGTCATGAAAATGACGGGCAATCCACGCTCCAAGTTCATGCATTGCCTGCCGGCTTTTCACAATGCCGAAACCAAAGTCGCCAAGGAAGTCAGGAAAAAATTCGGGATCAGCGCCATGGAGGTGACCGAGGAGGTATTCGAGTCCCCGGCTTCAATTGTGTTTGACCAGGCCGAAAACCGCATGCACGCCATCAAGGCGATTCTTGTGGCAACCATAGGGAATTGATCGATGCGCGTGGTCATTGCACTTGGCGGCAACGCAATTCTCAAACGCGGCCAGCCATTGTCGGCCGAGAACCAGCGGCAGAATGTCAAACGCGCCGCGATAGCCATCGGCAAGGTCGTCGATGCCGGCTACGAAATCGTCATCACCCATGGCAATGGCCCGCAGGTGGGTCTTATGGCGCTCCAGGACATGGCCTATGACGAGGCGCTGGCCAGCCCAATCGACGTGCTTGGCGCTGAAACCGAAGGCATGATCGGCTATCTGATCGAGCAGGAACTGGGAAACGTCATACCCGTCAAGAATGAAGTGGCGGCTTTGCTGACGCAAGTGGAAGTCGATGCCGACGATCCTGCCTTTCAAAATCCGACAAAGCCAATTGGCCCCATGTATGGCCGCAAGGAAGCAACCGCTGTCACCGCCAGGCGGGGTTGGGTGATGGTGCCCGACGGATCGCATTTCAGGCGCGCCGTGCCTTCACCACTGCCCAAACGCATCCTGGAAATCGGCGTCATAAGGCTTTTGATCAAGCACGGAGTCACCGTGATTTGCGCCGGGGGCGGTGGCATTCCAGTTCTTCGCCGCGTAGATGGATCTTATATCGGCGTCGAAGCTGTCATTGACAAGGACTACGCCAGCGGCTTTCTGGCCCGCCAAATCAGCGCCGATATCCTTCTGATGCTGACCGATGTTGATGGCGTCTACAACGGCTGGGGAACCGTGCAGCAGCGCCGTTTGGAGCAGGCCAGGGCAAATGACCTAAACCCGGAGTCATTCGCCGCCGGAAGCATGGGCCCCAAGGTGCGGGCCGCCGTGGATTTCGTCTCAGCCGGCGGAACAATGGCGGGAATTGGCAAGCTTGAAGACGCGCTCAAAATTTTGAAGCGCCGCGCGGGCACCGTGATTGAACCATGAAGTTTCCGTTCCATCCGCCTCCCAGTTCTTGATCTGGATCAGCGCATGGCGAACCCATCGCACCGATAGCGGGTTGTTCGTGACAGCGTACGGCTTCGGCCTTACGCCGGATCAAGGCCGCCAGTGCAAAAAAGAAACGCGCCCCCTTAACAGTGCCAAATAGCGTTCCGGCGAGCTTTCCGATGCGGCCCGCCGGAACAATTCGCATGCTTATGCAATATTGATATGATCGACGACCGATACGACGCCGGGCGCGGACCAGGCGGTGCGTTCCGCCAGATCACGCTCGTACCAGGCTTTCACCTTGCCATCGAGCGTGACGCGGCCATCAAGGACGGACACTTTTATTGAATCCGCCTCAAGTTCCGCATTGCGTTTCAGGGCGGTCTCGATGCGCTCCTTGATGTCATAGGCATAGGCCTTCGGCTTGATCCGGATTTCGTTGGACAGGCCTTTGATTCCGGCCAGCTTTCTGACGGCATGCTCCGCATCGTCGCGCTGGTAGAACCAGTCAACCTCGCCGGAAAGCGTCACAAATCCATTTTGCACTTTCACCAGCACCTTGTCCTTGGGGATCGTCGAATCCCAGGCGATGATGTCCAATGCCCGCTTGGCGATCTGGTCATCGGATGTTTTTTTGTCATTGGGGAAGCGGATTTCGATTTCCTGGGCAATTGCCCGGACACCTTTCACCCGTTTGGCGGCCTTCTCAGCCGTAAACTTCTCCGCATAAGTGCTGACATGGCCCGAAAGCGTTACGACGCCATCTTCGACGGTGACGCCGATGTGTTCCGAATCAATGCTTGGCTCCCAGTCCAGTTCTTCTTCAACCGCGTGTTTTAAGGTTTTGTCACTCATCTGAATTCTCCTGAATATTGAAGGCATTCCGCATAATACGCTTGCCAGCTGGTATCTTCGCAATTCCTGCTGCTGACTGCATTGAGCTGGATCAAGCTCACGATGCTTTCTGTGGGCGTCCTATCTCGCGACCGTAACCGTGCAGTGCGCTCGACCCGCGATATCGACGGCCACCGAGCCCAGCGCCAGACGGGACAGGCCACGCTTGTCGCCTGTACCCGTGACAATGTGGTCAAAGCCGTTCTGTTCCGCATATTGGACAACCGAGGTCGAAATCTCACGGCCTTTGAGTTCCGTTTCAGCAAGGTTTTTCACCCCGTGCTGGCGCGCCAGCGCCGCCGCGTTGTCAAGCATTTTCCTGACGTCCACGTCGTCATGCAGGTATATCGGCGGGCCGCGAAGGCCGCCCATCAACACATTGACGGTGCAAACGGTGAGCTGGGCGCCGGTTTTGCTGGAAAGTTCCGCAGCGCAGAGAATGGCGTTCTTGGCGTGCTCGGTGTCGTCAATCGCGCACAGGATCTTGCTTGTCATGATGGCTACTCCTGAAATCAACAAAGCAGCTTGAAGCATAGGCTCGGGTTGGGGGCCGCGCCTTGATCGGCGTCAATTTCTGCGGAACTTCAGCGCCGCGGCTGATCAAGCGGCACGACTGAAACAATCCGGAAGGTCCGCAAGTCCTCGCCGTGCTCGCGGATTGAAATGTACTCGCCGGGAGTCAGCGCGTGATCGCCAAAGCGATAGCCTGTTTCGTCGTCGTCAATGTCGCCGTGGATGTCATAATGAAAAGCCCAGGACCCACCGGGCTTGCGCACGAGATGGCCAATTTCATCGGGCTCATCTTCCCAGAAGCGCTTGACGCGGCATTTTTCCCGGTTGGCTTGCCACGACTTGGCATCAATATGGCGCTTCTTGTCGAGGGGCGCCACAAATTCATAGCCATGCCGTGAACTGCCTTCGGGAAACTCGGCGTCACGGGCCATTTCAATTCTTACCTTGCTGAGCGTCATCGCCGCCTGCCTTCTCAATGGGACATCAAGACAGGAACGCTCATATGCTCCAGCACATGGCTGGTGGCGCCTCCGAACACGAATTCGCGCATTCGGGAGTGCGCATAGGCGCCCATCACAACAAGGTCGGCGCCGAGATCATTGGCGCGCAGCAAAAGCGCCTCGCCGGCATTGCGGCCATTGGTCATCATGGGTTCGGCGACAACATTCAGGCCGTGACGCGACAATGCCGCGGCTTCTTCCGCACCCGGAACATCGCCCGCCTCGCTCTGTTGCTTGTAGGGATCAACCCAGATGACACGGGTTTCCTTGACCAGGCTGAGGAGAGGCAGGGCGTCGAACATGGCTCTTGCGGACTCGCGCGTCCCATTGATGCCAACCAGGGCCTTCTCCGCAAACCCCTCACCGGTTGGGGCAAAGCGGCCTTTTCTGGGTATCATCAGCACCGGCCGCCCTGATTCCATCACAAGCCGCTCAGCCAAATCCGATTCAATATTGCCATCGGAGTCACCGTCGACCTGGCTGATCACAATGAGGTCCGCCTGGCGCCCATGGGCAATGGCGCTCTCCGCTATGTTGGGATAGGTGGAATCGATGGTCCGCCACTCTCCCTTCAGTCCATCGCGCCTGACCCTGTCGTCGAAACGCTGGTGAACCGCGTCAAGCTTCGCCTTGAACAGATCGCGATAGCCCTCAAAGAGAATAGGCGTCGCCATCATTCCAACGTCGGCATAGACCTGCATGGCGGGCAGAACATAGAGGCCGATGAGATGGGCATCGCATTGAAGCGCTATTGAACTGGCAGCATCAAGCAATTGCTCAGTTCGGTCCGCGTCATTCAACAACGCCATCACTGTCTTATAGGACATGTCCATGCTCCTCGCGAATGCTAGTTGGTCTTGAGACCCAATATGGAGTAAAGCGGGCAATAGCCCACGAATGCGGTGATTATGGGCACCACTCCGATCCAGCCCAAATAGCTGTAGGGCGTGTCTGGCGCAAGCAGCGCCAATGCGATGAGGGCTGCGCCGCCAACAACGCGGGCGACGCGGTCAACAGTTCCAATATTGGTGTTCATGATATTCTCCTAAATCCCGGGTTATAGAGGCAGATCATCCTTGATGTGCTCAAAGATATAGTCATTGGTTTGGTAGGCATAATCGCGCACAATCTCCGCCAGCAGCATGTTCTGCAATTGCGGAGTGAGATCCTTGCGCAATTCTCCCAGCGCGGTCGCCGGGGCCACCACAACAAGATGCTCAAAATCACCATGCTTTGCGGCACCTGAAAGATGATGCACCACTTTCTGCAGGAAACGGAGCTTGCGCTGCATATGAGGACCGATGCGCGGCTCCACCGCATGACGCGCAAACCCAACTGATTCATGAACGCGCGGCTGACGATCTGTCACAAGTTCATGGGTCGGGGCGTGATCGTCGTGAAAATCACCATTGGCCAATTGCCGAACCCCGGAAGCGCGCCCGAGGTAGAGCAGAATCCTCGCCCGGGCGCCGTCAACAACCAATATCCAAGTACGGTTCAATTTCATCATCTCATTCCGCCTGCGGGGCAAACAAGAGGAAGGGATGGAATGCGTCCAGCGCCCTTCCTCAAGTATTGAAGTTGCAACATAGCGGAGGATGCTATGCTGCTGCCCTAACTTCAATCTTCTGTGGTTTTACCTGTGCCTCCACAGGCTTCTGAACCGTCAGCTTGAGAACGCCTTTTTCAAATTTGGCGTCGATTTTTGCGGCATCGGCCTTGAAAGGCAGCATCATGCTGCGCTCGAATGTTCCGTAGGACCGCTCAACCAAATGATAATCCTTGGCCTTTTCCTCCTTGTCGGATTTCTTCTCAGCCTTGATTATCAGCATGTCGCCAGCCAGCGAAACGTCGATATCCTTTTCATTGACGCCTGGAAGATCGGCGGTCACCTCAATCGCCTTGTCCGTTTCGGCGACGTCAACTTGCACAACGAGCCTTCCGCCGCCGTTGCCGCTCCAGCGCTCAACCATCGGAAAATCCGACGTGAAATCGCTGAACAGCCTGTCGATTTGACTCTGAAGCATGCGGAATGGCTCACGTTCATTCCGGGCATCGCTCCAAAGGGCGGGTAACATTGATCTTACTTTCATTTTTTGCGTCTCCATCGTGTGATAGACTAAAACCTACTGGTGATTTCTCGCAGCATTTGAAGTTCCCGGCATTGACTTCGATCAACCTGAAACTGAATTTCCAGCAGGCTCGGCGCACTCTTTCTCACGCCCTCGGACCACGCGCTTGCCCTTGAGTTGGCCCATGGTTTCAGTCACGACCGTGCATTGGCTCTCAACCGCGTGATCGCTTGCGTAGAAAATGATGACCCAGTCTGCCGTTTTTCCCAGTTCGTGGGCGCGCGCCGTATTCGAAAAAAGTGCGGTAAACTGCCAGTGATCGCGCGTGGTATGGAGGATTGGCAACCACGCCATGCCGCCGGGATTGAATCTCCTGGGGGAAATCAGCTTCAAGCCACCGGCTGTAGCTTTTTCGCGGTATTCGCGGTCGACGGCCAAAATGGTTCCGACTGATGGCGCTGCCGCAAGAGAATTGCGCTGCACCAGTGGCCGCCTTCGCTCCAGTATGCTCGCAAGTGAGCTCTGGATGATCTTGATGCGACGCTTGCCAATGCCGGGCACGGTATCAAGCCGCCCGTCATGCGCGGCGGCTTCCAGCGCTTCAAGCGTGTCAACGTGCAAGTGTTCATGAATGAGATGGGCAAATACTGGCCCGATGCCGGGGATGTACTGAAACATCAATTCAGGCTCGAGCGTTCCACGCAAGCGCTCAAGTTGTGACCAACGGCCCGTGGTTGTCAGCTGCGCAATGGCGGATGCAATTGATTTTCCGATATGGGGCAGGGCATCGATCGCCTCAGGCCCCCTGGCCGCGATGATGGCAATATCTTCGCGCAACTCTTCAATTGTCTTGGCGGCTTTCAAATAAGCAGTGACGCGGAATGACGTGTCGCCTTGCGCAGCCAGCAGTTTTGCGGCCTCGCGCAACGCTTCAGCGATCAAGGCATTGTGCTCCAGCACTCTGGGGGCGTCGACGTTCATTTTGCTCACACCACCATTTGCGATTGGGAGTGCAATGGACTGGAGAACCCGAACGCGCCATGAGCCAGATCAATTTCTGCCGCATATTCAGGCAGCGGCCATGACGGGGCCCGCAATCCGTGGAATTTCGCTGGTATCCTGTCCAGCCGCCATCGCGAGTGCATAGGGGTTGAGCACCTTCATCACATGGCGGTCAAATTCCAGAATGCCCTGCTCGCTGAGTTTCCCCAAGGTTCGGCACACATGCTCATTGGACAGGCCAAGTGCATCTGCGATCATGATCTGGGTAATGGGTAAGTTCAACCCACCCTCGCATGTTGCGGACTTGCCAGGCTGCGCACGTGCCATGAGCTCGGCGATGAGGGCAGCGACACGTTCGCGCGCACTGCGGCGACCAAGGCCGATCAAGTGTTCATGGGCGCGCATCTCGCTCTCCGATAGTCTGTCCGCTATGCTGACCGCGAGCAGAGGGCATTTGGAGAGGAGTTGCCGAAACTGCGGATAGGGCAAGACAGCGACTATGCAGCTCGTCACTGTCTCTGCGCCGTACCAGCTGGCGCGGC
>VFJY01000213.1 GCA_009885825.1 Rhodobiaceae bacterium
AAATTCCTCGCGGTTATAGGCGATGCCGCCGCCGGTGCCACCAAGGGTGAATGACGGGCGGATGATGCAGGGCAGGCCCACGGTCAGCATGGCTTCGAAGGCTTCGACCATGGCGCTGTTGCGGTATTTCTTCAGACGCTCCGGTTCGGCCGAGCCCCAGGATTTTTCAAAGGCCTCGACATCGCCGCCACTGGCTTTGAGTTCGGCGATCTTGGCCGCAAATTCGGCGCGGTCTGCGTCCTTGGCTTCCGAGGCATTGGCCAGCATGGATTTGGGCGTTTCGAGGCCGATTTTTTTCATGGCCTCGCGGAACAATTCGCGGTCCTCGGCGCGGTCAATGGCCTCGGCTTTTGCGCCGATCAGTTCCACATTGAATTTATCCAGTACGCCCATCTTGTTGAGGGTGAGAGCCGTGTTGAGCGCGGTTTGTCCGCCCATGGTGGGGAGAAGCGCGTCGGGCCGCTCTTTCTCGATGATCTTGGCCACAACTTCGGGCGTGATGGGTTCGATGTAGGTTGCGTCCGCCAAATCCGGGTCGGTCATGATGGTGGCGGGATTGGAGTTGATCAGGATGATGCGGTAACCCTCGGCTTTCAGGGCCTTCACTGCCTGGGTGCCGGAATAATCAAACTCGCAAGCCTGGCCAATAATAATGGGCCCAGCCCCGATGATGAGAATGGATTTAATATCTGTCCGTTTTGGCATGTATTGGGGAACCCTGATTTGGGGTTTCCTACACAGTACGACGGGGGAATCCAAGTGATTCCGGAATATGGTGGTTTGTGCCTGAAAAAACTGCCCTTGGCAGGTTTAGGAACCTACCGTTGCCACAACGCTGTCCGGCTCAGGGCGCGCCGGACGAAGGCGGCGCAAGCGAGCAACGGCGCCATCATCAAAACCGTGGCGGCTGAAAGGTTGGCCCATTCCTCGGCTTCGCCGCCGATCTGAGCTTCTTTCATTGACAACTGGCCCACCATCCAGGGCGGCAGGGTCATGGCTTCATTGCCCGCGAGATAGACGGCGAAGAGATATTCATTCCAGCACAGGAAGAAAACGAGCAGGGCCACGGCGGCGATGCTGGCTGCGACCATCGGCAGGACGATGGTGAAGAAGATAGCCACGTGAGACGCACTGTCGATCAGGGCAGCTTCCTCCTGCTCGGTGGGGCGCGAGCCTAGGACTGGCTGCAGCACCTACACGGCGACGGGGAGATTTATCGCCGTGTAGGTGAAGGTTAGGGCGAACTGCGTGTCCAGTGTGCCGGTCATCTGGGCCATCAGATATAGCGGCAGCACGATGACCACTGGCGGCAGGATGCGGCTGGCGAGAATGGCAAACAGGACTTTATGGGGGAGTCCGGCGCGCCATTTGAACCTTGTGAAGCCATAAACCGCCATGCCGCCCAGCACGACTGTGATGACTGTTGCGGTCACCCCGATGACAGCGGAATTGAAAAAACGCGGCAGCAGATTGTCATAGGGGTCGCCCAGAATGAACCTCCAGGCTTTGAGGGAAGGGGTGAAGTCAATAAAGGGAAGGTAGACAGGGCCGTTCATGATGTCGGCTTCGCTCTTCAGCGATGTGATGGCCACCCAATAGAGCGGAAACAGGCAGACAAGGCTCCAGACAGCGAGGGCGATGTAGCTCAGAATCTTGCCCAAGGATGTTTGCCGTCGCTGGCGGTGGCTGGCGAAAGGGCGCTGGGTCATCGCCACGATATACCGAGTGATCGCCCCGCTGACTATGGCAAGCTGGCTTGACCTATTTCTGCGCCAGGCTATCAGATTTGGAGGGCGTCAGGCATTTGATCTGGCGGAAGCTCACGCAGTGGGGGCCTTCGCAGACTGTGCCGGTGCCGAGCTGGCGGGTTGAGATGGCCGGCTCGCGGAGGAAAAGGATGGCTTCACTGAAGCCTTGCGCCACGCAGAAGGCATCCGCTGTGGGTTTGCCACAGGTGAGCTGGGTCGTGAGGCAGGCGTCTATGCGGGCACCGTCCACGGCTGGCAGAAAATAGGTTCTGACGGCGGCCTGGGCCAGGCTGGCAGTTGAGGTTGCAACCAGAATTCCGAGAATTGCGGCGGCGAACTTTAACACTTTGGGTTCCTCTCATTCTTGTTTCACGGCAGGGAAGCAAATGAAGCGGGTTTGCCCCACCACCCCACTTGCCTCCCGTCCTTCGCCCTTGTGTGAAAGGCGATGGTGGTAGTTTTCAATCAGGCGTCCATGCAGCGGCGGAGCGCGCAGGGGTCTGTCCTGGTTGTGGTTAATACGGGTCCCAGGCCGTTTTTCATGATCACGGTCACATTGGTTTTGGCAGTCGGCTGGCTATCATTTCCAGTGAAGGCGCCGGCTGACAGGAACAGGATGGTCAGGGTTGCCGTGGCGATTAAGGTTTGCATTTCTGTCTCCTTTTGAGACGGTGTTGACTATTCATTCACAATACGTGCCGGAGCCGGAATGGTTGCTGAACACAGCGTTCATCTGGCGTTTAGAATTGCGCTTTGGAGTCAAAAAAAACCCCGCCGTTGGGCGGGGTTCTCGAGTTGCAAGCAGGGATTTGCAGGGGATCTGCTTGGGGAGGGAGAGATAGGAACCGGAGCGCAGAATGAGCGATCCTTGAGAGGGGGAGGGATCAAGACCACTGTCCTGAACCCCGGTTCCAATGCCCAGTGGATTGCCTGGGCAAATGAATTACGAGGCGACGTCGGAGCAATCCTCCACGGCGCAGGGTTCAACGATGATTTTTCCATAAATGGGAAAGAACTGGTTTTTTTCAATCACTGTCACGTTGTTTGGATTGGTTGCGGTGGCTTCGTGGCCGGGGACGATGGCTGCAATCGCGGTTGCCGCGGTGCCGAGGACTGCGAGGATGAAAAATGAGTAGCGGATCATGGCGGTATTCCCTCTCTGGTGTTTCGATCTTGAAACCACCATAGCCACCCCAAATGGAACCCAAGCTGAATGCCTCGTTCATCTAGCGTTTATCTTTGCCCCATTGTGGCCTTAAATGGCCTTTCTGATCGCGGATGGATTCGGGGCCTTTTACAGATGACACAGTTGGTTACGCGTCGTGCGGTTTTACGGATGTTGGCGCTGCCATTGGCGGGTTGCGCGGCAGAGGGCGCGCGCTATCAGCCCGATGGCATCGCCAGGCCCCGGGGGAGCGGTTCGATCTATGTCTATCGGCCGCTTTCGCCTTTGGGGGTTCGCGGCGAGGATCCCTTTGTTTCGATGGCGGGCAAATCCTATGGCCGCATGCGGGCGGGTTCTTTCATTGCGGGAACTTTTCCCGAGGGCGAAGTTGATGTCACCGTGCAGCAGAGCCTGCTGCTGATCATTCCCACAATTCCAAAAACAGTGACTATTACCGTGGTGCGCGGCAGCACGTCCTATGTGCGGGTGAACCAGACCATTGATGAAGTTGGTCTGGATGGCGGCGCCAGCGTCATGCAATCGGTGGAGATCGAGGAAGTGCCGTCCGAAGTGGGGCAAGCCGAGATCGCGCAGGCCAGGCAGAATATTTGAGCAAATGCTTGGTTTGGGCTGACAACGCCATTAGTGTCTCCCATTCTGGAGAGAAATGATGGCGAATGTTGATGACCTAAAACGGCGGCTTGCCGCAGCCCGCAAGGCGACCGAAACCGGGCCGCCGCGGCGGACTTCCAACCCGTTTTTTGGGGTAGGGCCGATAACGGATGCCACCGCCGGTGAGGCGGACAGCCGGCTGTTGCGTTCCGAATTTGAAGCCTGGGTGGAGAAAACTTACCGCAAGCTGGATGACCGGGGGCGCGATCTGGGCCCCTTCACGGTTGCCGAAATCGGCCGCAGCATGCACCGGGGCTTTCCGGCGGATAAGATCCTGCTCGACATGATGCGGGAAATTCACCGCTATTTCGAATTTCCGAAGGCCAACAAAATGGCTGTTGGCCTGGGCGGCGGGCATAGCGGGTTCACCGTTTGCATGCTGCACCTGATGAGTGCCCATGACGCGCGTCAGCATGTGTTTGTGGACACGCCGGAGCCGGAATCGGATGGGGCATCCACTGGTGGTTTTTTCCGCCAATCCTGGGGCGCCCAGATCATTGAGCTGCAACGCCACGCGCGGAGTGGCGATGAAGCCCGCATCCATTTCGCCAACAGCGAAGGCTCGATCCCATCCGCCGATGAATTGCAGCAAATGGGCGTCAAGATATTCGTGGGCGTTGGCCATGAAACCACCGGGGCCACGACCTACACCGCCGCTGAAATCAGGAACCTGCTGGACTGGCTGGCGCGAAATCCGGACGGGCATCATGCGGTGCTGGATGCCACATCGCTGCTGGGCGCGATGCCGTGGGGGCCGGAGATTTCGCGCGAGGTGATGACCAAGTGCTGCCTGTTCACGCCGTTCCAAAAGGCCATCGGCGGAATTTCGGGTTATTACATCGCTTCGTTCACGCCGCAGGCCTTGGCATTGATCGAGGCCAATCAGAAAAATCCATCCTGGGCCATTCCCCGCCAGCTCAAAATCGCGGCGTCGCTAGACGCCAAGAAACCTTTGACGGGCGAGCGCAGTGTGAATGCCGGTCCGATCTATGATCCGTCTACGGACAAGATGCTCGGCGGCGTGATCAATACCTACAGCGCGCTGGCTTTTGCCGAGACGACCTTTGGCTTGCTGCGGTCGGAGCGGCGGCTTGGCCCGGTCGCGGAACTTAACCGGCGCTCCATCGCCAATCGCGCGGTGGTTGATAAGTGGATTGCTGCGCACCCGCTGCTGGAGCTTGGTGTGACTGACCCCGAACGGCGAGGCTGTGCCGTCACACTTCTGAAGATCAGGGACGCGGATACCACCGATGGCAGCATTCAGGCGCGCATTCTTGCACGGTCAAAACAAATCCTTGGCTATGAGGGAGTGACGCATCCCGATGGAACCTATGAGCCGGGGCTGGATGTGGCGCGCTATGTGAATGCTTTTCCGGGAACGCCCGGAGATTACCGCGCCTGGATTGGCGGCATCCGCGAGACGGCCGATATAACCGCGCTGCTGGAAAATTTGCAATATGCGTATCTGCGGGCCAAGGTTCTGGTGCTGGAAGAAGAGCTGGCGGCATAGGGAGTTGAACATGCAGGAACTGAATTGGCTGAGTGGGGCCGAGCTTTCGAAGGGCTATGCCAGGAAGAAGTTTTCACCCGCAGAAGTGGCGCGGGCATGTCTCGCACAAATTGCCAAGCATGATGGCGCCATCAACGCCATGTGCCATGTGGATGAGAAGCTGGCACTGGAGCAGGCCGCAGCGAGCGAAGCGCGGTGGAGCAAGGGCGAGGCGCTCAGTCCGCTTGATGGCGTGCCATTGCTGATCAAGGATCTGCTGCTCACCAAGGGCTGGGCCACCAGGCGAGGATCGAAGACGGTCGATCCCAATCAGCCATGGGACCAAGATGCGCCAGCGGTGGCGCGGCTGCGCGAGGCGGGCTGCGTGTTTCTGGGGGCCACGACCACGCCGGAGTTCGGCTGGAAAGGTGTGACCGATTCACCGCTTACCGGCATCACCCGCAACCCCTGGGATTTGAGTAAAACGCCCGGCGGTTCGTCAGGGGGCTCTGCGGCGGCGGTGGCTGCGGGCTATGCGCCGCTATCGCTCGGCACCGACGGCGGTGGTTCCATCCGCATCCCCGCAGGCTTCAGCGGCATCTACGGCTTGAAGCCATCTTTTGGGCGGGTGCCTGCCTATCCCCTGTCGCCCTTTGGAACCGTTGCCCATGTGGGGCCGATGACGCGAACCGTGGAGGATGCAGCGCTCATGATGAATGAGATTGCCAAGCCTGACGCCAGGGATTGGACGTCGCTTCCCTACGATGGCCGCGACTATAAGAAGAAACTCGCGAAGGGGGTGGAGGGCATGAAGATCGCCTTCAGTCCAACGCTGGGTTATGTGTCCGTAGACCCTGAAGTTGCGCGGCTGGTGGACAAGGCCGTGAAGGTTTTGGAAAGCCTGGGCGCTGAAGTGGAAAATGCCGATCCGGGATTTGCCGATCCCGCATCGTGCTTCCGGGTGCTGTGGTGGTCGGGCGCCAGAGCTTTGCTCGGCCGTCTGCCGGATGAGAAGAAGGCGCTGCTCGATCCGGCGCTGGCGGATGTTGTCACGCAATCGATGGCGATCACACCCGAGGAATATTTCGACGCCGTGAAGGAGCGTGGGGCTTTGGGATCGCAGATGCGGGTGTTCATGGAGCGTTATGACCTGCTGATCACCCCCACGCTGCCGGGCGTTGCGTTTGAGGCCGGGAAACTGTCCCCGGTTGATGACGGCATGGGCAAATGGGTGAACTGGACACCGTTTTCCTATCCCTTCAATCTCACCCAGCAACCAGCCGCCAGCGTGCCCTGCGGGTTTACGAAAGCGGGTTTGCCGGCGGGCCTGCATATTGTGGGCAAGATGTTTGATGACCGGACAGTGCTTCGGGCCTCGCAGGCCTATCAGATGGCGACGGAGTGGGGACAGAAGAGGCCGGGAGTGAAGTGAGATGGAAGAGTGCCAGACCAAGCCCCAATAAAGCCATATGGTTTGCTAAACTTGACCGGATTGCATTGCGAGGACTCATGATGAAAAAATTTGCCACTGTTTTTCTGGCGTTAAGCGCTGCGACCGCCATCGGCGCGGGTGCTGCTTATGGCGATGAGCAAGGAAATATGCATGGCGATTCCCACCACAGGATGATGAAGGACATGATGGAACGCTATGACGCCAACAAGGATGGCAAGATATCGCAAGCCGAGATCGACCAGAACCGCACCCAGCGGCTTGGTGAATTTGATGCGGACAAGAGCGCTGCCCTTTCGCTGGAGGAATTCAGCCAGTTGTGGCTCAAGGCGCACCACCGGCGCATGGTGCGTGAGTTCCAGGAATTTGACGTGGACGGCAACGCCCAGGTGACGCTTGAGGAATACCAGGAACCCATGGCCTCGATGGTTGAGCGGATGGATTTCAACGGGGATGGCGCGATGAGCAAGGATGACCGTGTCAGCCCGCACCATCGGATGAAGGGCAAGCGCTATCACCAGAGAATGAAAATGGACCGTGAAGATGACGGTGGCGACGAATAATGTTGCTGGCGGCGCCGGATTTATTTCGGCCGCGTCTCGTGTAAATTCGCGTCGGGCTGGCGCAACTCTCCGGCCCGCAACATTTTGACGGCCTCCACCAAAGCGCTCGCCGCGGTCTGAACTTCCTCTTGCACGGCCACATCCTTGTCGAGATCGAGGTGATTTTCGGCGTAGGTGCCGAGGTAGCCGATATAGGTGCCGAGCGCTGATTTGTGGCCGGCCTGGATGAGGCCGATATCCGTGAGCCAATCAGCGACAATCCGGCGGAGGTTTTCGACGCCTGCCGCATCGCCATGAACAGCAACGGCGAAGGCCCGGCCTGCGAGGTGGCGGGGGTAGTCCCAGCCTTTGAGTTCAACTTCCTTGGCAAGCTCCGGGTCTTTGCCGTTTGTGGTGGTGGGGTCCGGGTTGCCGCCATCGGCGCAGACCAGCCGGTCGATCATCGCCTTCAATCCGGCAGGCGCCTGATACCAGTTGACCGGGGTCACGATCATCACGCCATGGGCCGCCGCCCACATGGGATAGATGTCGTTCATCCAGTCGTTCACCTGGCCCATGGCGAAATTCGGGTAGCAGGAGCAGGGCCAGTGGCAGAGGGGCTGGGCGGTTGAAACGCAGGCCTTGCAGGGGTGGATAAGGCGGCCATATTGCGAGGTGAGGAGACTCAGATCGAGAACCTCGACTTCGAAATTTTTCTGCTTCTCGATCGCTTCCTTGGCCAGCGTCAGAAGACGCCAGGACTTTGACATTTCGCCGGGGCAGCTCTGGTCGGAGCGCATCGAGCCATTGATGAGCAGGATGCGGCTGGGCGAAGCCGGGTCTTTCTGGCGGGCTTCTGCCGCCATGATCCTGGCGCGGGTTTCCAGCCATTCCACCGGCAGATTGGCGTCAGGCTTGGAAAAGCCTTGGCCGGCGCGGGCCTTGCGGGGGTTCTTGCGGTAAACATCATAGCCATCCCAGGCGGTTTCGATGATGGCGGCAAGGGCTGCCTCGTTGCCTTCAAAAGCCGGATCGAAAAAGCGGTTGCGGAAACGCTGGCTGAATTCTTCCTTTGACAGTTGCACGTCCGGCATGCCCTTGCGGGCCGCGATTTTTGTCATTGATCCCTCCTGTTGGCAGTCGAACCTAAGCCCGTGCGCCGTGCAATTGCAAATCACAGCTGCGCAATGATCCGGGCACGGGGTGTCACGCTCCTGTCATCGCCAGGGCGCCGTTTATCTTCCGCCCAACTTGTGCAACTAATGGGGGAAGTGGGCCGTATAGGGACTATGAACACTTTGGCTGAACCCTTGGACAGCGAATTGGATGGCCTGTTGCCGCTGGTGGCAACCGGCGACCGGCTGGCCTTTGGCAGGCTCTATGACCTTACCTCATCCAAGCTTTTTGCCGTTGTGCGCTGTATTCTCAAGAAACCCGAACTGGCGGAAGAGGCCTTGCAGGAAGCTTTCATCAAGATTTGGCAACGCGCCGCTTCCTATGAGCAGGGCTCCATCCGGCCCATGGGGTGGCTGGCGGCGATTGCCCGCAACCAGGCCATTGATATCAAACGGCGGGTTGCTGAACGCATGTCTGATGGCGCCGTGGATATCGATGACGCGGGATCAATCAGCGTCTTGCCCGAGGCCGATCTGGCGATGGAACTCTCACACCTGAAAAAATGCCTGGGCCAGCTGCCGGAGGAACGCCAGGATATGGTTCTGCTGGCCTATTACCAGGGCTGGACGCGCGATGAACTGGCCGCCCAGTTCAAGAAGCCGGCGACGACGATCAAAACGCTTCTGCGCCGCAGTCTTATCGTCTTGAAGGAGTGCCTCGATGGACAGGCATGAAGAACTGGATGAACTGGCGGCTGAATTCGTGCTGGGAGCGCTTCCAGCGGCAGAACGGCGGGATGCCATTTTGCTGATGGCGGGCGATGCGGAATTTGCGGCGCTGGTGAAGGCATGGGAACGGCGGCTGGTTCCGCTTTCACTGGCGCTCGAGCCCGTTGACGCGCCGCCAAATATCCGCGGCGCGGTCATGAAAGCGATCGCTGGCGACAGGCCGGATTCGTCAACCATCGTGGCGCTTGAACGCAATGCCAGGGCTTGGCGGCTTGCAACAGCGGCAGCAAGCGCCATCGCGGCATCCCTTGCGGCATTTATCGTCTTTGGTTCGTATTCCAGCCAATTGCCCAACCAGCGCTATGTGGCCGTGCTGCAGGCGGAGGGTCCCGGGCCTGGGTTCCTCGCGTCAATTGACTTGAAATCCGGCAACATCAGTGTTCGCACGGTTGGAGCGGAAGCCCAGCCTGGAAAATCCTTTGAGCTTTGGGCCCTGGGCGGGGGACGCGACAAGCCGCAATCGCTCGGCGTCATCGACGCGGCCTACCGCATTCCGGCGAGCAAGCTGGGCAAGATTGATCCGGCGATTCTAGCCGACACGTTGTTTGCCGTGAGCCTTGAGCCCGAGGGCGGTTCTCCCACCAGCCAGCCCACGGGGCCTGTGCTCTTCACCGGCAAGCTGGTGGCGACGGACTGAGCGATGAATTATGGCCTCCGCTATCACCAATGCGTGATCGCGAAACTTGTTTGGTTAATCTCCCGTTATTGAATTGAGCGCGCAAATCCTGCACGCCTAACAAACCCACAAGGAGAAATCAGCATGTTCAAGAAATCAGTTGTTGTCGCGTGCATGGTTGGCGCGTTGGCGGCCACCGCTTACGCCAATCCCAAGGTCGGCGGAGCCGCCATGTTCGAGGACAAGAACATCGTGCAAAACGCGATGAACTCAAAGGATCACACGACGCTGGTGGCGGCGGTGAAGGCCGCAGGCCTGGTTGAGACGTTGCAGGGAGATGGCCCCTTCACCGTGTTCGCGCCGACAAATGCGGCGTTTGACGCCCTTCCGGCCGATGCTGTCGCAAACCTGATGAAACCTGAATCCAAGGCGCAATTGGCCAAGGTTCTCACATGTCACGTGGTGGCCGCAAAAGCGCTGGCCGCTGACGTGAATCGCATGATCGCCGACGATGGCGGCATGCACAAGGTGAAAACTGTCGGCGGCTGTGAACTGACAGCCAAGATCGATGGCGACAAGGTGATGCTGACAGACGAAAATGGTTCCACTGCAATGGTTACCATTGCCGATGTGAAGCAGTCGAATGGCGTCATCCACGTCATCGACAAGGTTCTCCTGCCAAAAATGTAAACCCTGTTGCGCGCGGAGCCATTGAGGTTTCGCGCGCACATATTGAAAGATGCACACATGATAAATCGCAGAACAATTCTATTGGGCATGGCGGGGCTTATTGCTGCGGGCCGGACTGCCGCAGCGAATGCTTTCGAGATCATCAGGACTGAGGCGCAGTGGAAAGCCATTCTCAGCGAAGAGCAATTCCTGGTGTTGCGGAAAAATGAGACCGAGCAGCCAAACTCCAGCCCGCTGCTTGCGGAAAAACGCGTTGGCACCTATCATTGCGCCGGATGCGATCTCGCTGTCTATGCATCGCAGGCGAAATATGATTCCGGCACGGGATGGCCCAGCTTCACCGAGTCATTGCCGAATGCCATCGGAACGGAAGAAGACGACACGTTCTTCACCACCCGCACGGAGGTCCACTGCAAGCGTTGCGGCGGCCACTTCGGCCATATCTTTGAAGATGGCCCGCCACCCGCCGGAAAACGCCACTGCCTGAACGGCATCGCGCTGACATTCAAGCCGGCCGCTGCCTGAAGCGAATGGCATCACGAGGGCGCACGCGTCGATGCTTAAATCATCCGTGTACAGATTATATGGGTGAGGGCTCACGGCGGCGCCCGTTGTCACCTATGCCTACAACGCCTTCGAGCAGATGGCGTCGCGGGAAGCGCTTGTGCAAAAAAAGCAGGCAAATGGAGTGCAATTAAATATGTGCACTGTCACCGAAATTCCAACCGAGACTGTCACCGAAATTCCAACCAGATGAACTTTCAATGGCAGGTCATCCTAACTCAAGAACTCATCAATCAGCGAGATGAAGCTACCAAGTTCTGGCAGTTTTTGGTTCACCACAAAGTACATGTTGGCATAGTCGATCACTTCAACTGTTCGTTCAATATGCACACCTCTCACCGTCTCGACCTAGACCATAGATATCAGTGCCTACCATGCTGACGGGGCCTTGCACATACTCAGGACCATTATCGGGGCCCTTGTCGCAATCCACATCGGAAGCGATTGGAATGCAAGCATCGGCGTAATTCGGGTCACAGGCATCTTGTGCGCGGGTTTGAATGGAGACAACGGTTTGCCCGGCACCGGCAATAAGGAGCAGGGCAAGAGGCACGATTGCGCATGAAGCACGTTGTGACATTGGGTAGCCGCTCCAGTAGGTCGGTCTTACGAATTAGGCTTGAGTCATCGCGCCGTCAAATTGCGTGAGTCCACATCCCCAACCGCAAGTAAAAATGAGCAAATCCTGCCCAGTATTTGTGCCCAGTATTTGTGCCCAGTATTGGATTTAAGTGTTTGAATTTATTGGTGTTGGCTGGGGGACTAGGATTCGAACCTAGACAATCAGAGTCAGAGTCTGAGGGC
This sequence comes from Rhodobiaceae bacterium, assembly GCA_009885825.1. Taxonomy (GTDB): domain Bacteria; phylum Pseudomonadota; class Alphaproteobacteria; order Rhizobiales; family Aestuariivirgaceae; genus Aestuariivirga. The sequence continues at coordinate 11,645 of VFJY01000213.1, forward strand.
CTACCGTTAGCCGATCCCCCAATGCGCCGGAAATGGGGGAGTTCTA
>VFJY01000166.1 GCA_009885825.1 Rhodobiaceae bacterium
CTGGTTCATCGCCATCGGGCTGGTCACCATCGGCCGGTACCTCATGTACAAGGCGTTCGCGCAAAGCGGCGCCCCCGACGCGCAGATGCCGATGATGGTGCGGCCAGATTTGAAAAGCCCTGCGAGATGCGATGTTGCTTTGGAATATGTGTCCGGCCCATGAATCTCGCCATCCAATTCCGCATTGATTTGCTGGGCTAGTTGAAGTGCTGAGGAACCCAGTATGAAGATGACGGGCTTCACCACTCCTCACCGCCCACATAAACCAATATCGTGGTGAAATAGGGCAGGGTGTCGCCTTCAATGGTCGCAACTTTTCGAATGCGCTCAATGGGGCGCGTGGCATTTTCGATGGCGACAGCGCTCGAGATCAAATCGAGGGCGGACAAGATGTTCCTCACTTTTCCGAAATGGCGGCCAACCTTGATGATGGCGGCGGACTGGGCGGTTTGCAGTTCTTCACGCAGGCGCTCGGGTTCGAGCGTCGCAGGCAGGACTTTCAAAACATCATTGCGGGCTGACAGCGGCCTGCCGAGGCGGGCAGCGGCCGCCGTGATCGAGGAAACACCGGGCACGACGATTGTTTCAAAGCGGTCAGCAAGCCTTGCGAAGATATACATGAAGCTGCCGTAGAAAAACGGATCGCCTTCGCACAGCATGGCCACGTCGCGGCCTGCTTTCAAATGTTCGGTGATGGCGGCGGCGCCCTTATCATAAGCTTCCTGAGCTGGTTCGCGCTCGGTGCGCATGGGCATGTCGATGGTGAGCTCAATGATGTCGGCAGGCAGGAAGGGCTTGGCGATATCGCGCGCTGCGCTTTCGGTGCCGTTGGCGGTGAGATAGGCCACCACCGGCGCCGTTGAAATAATACGCCATGCCTTCACAGTCATCAGTTCGGGATCGCCGGGGCCAACGCCCAAGCCATACAATATTCCGGATTTCACCATGGCTTCTGCGCCCGCCATTGCAGCACGGACATGCGCGGCTTCATGGCACGGTAAGGGCCAACTTTTGTGAGATTGGAAACATCAATGCGCGCGAGATCGCCGCCGTGTTTTTCTTGCAGGTCGAAGAGATGCATCTCGCCTTCGATTGTAACGACATTAGCCACCAGGCGGCCACCGGGTTTCAAATATTGCCACGCGGTTTCAAAAACCCCTGACACGCCGACGCCGCCACCTATGAACACAGCATCGGGGGCAGGCCTATTCGGCAGGCTTTCGGGAGCCTTGCCGTCCACGATTTTCAATCTCGGTGTGCCAAGCCTATCGGAATTTTCCGCAATCATTTTCAAGCGTTCAGCATTGTGTTCGAAGGCCACTGCCTCGCGGCCGCGGGTTGACCGCATCCATTCTATTGCCACAGAACCGCAGCCAGCGCCGATGTCCCACAGGAGTTGATCAGGTGCCGGGGCCAATGCGGAAATGGTTACGGCACGCACTTCGCGTTTGGTGAGTTGGCCATCGTGAATGAAAGCTTCATCGGGGAGGCCCGCAACGCGCGGCCATATCCTGGCCCCATGGCTGGCAATACATTCAATTGCGAGCGTGTTGAGATCTGAAAATATTCGCTTCGGGAAAGCGCCGGCGATGAAGGACGACTTCTTCTCACGTTCACCCCCCATGTTTTCCAGAACAATGATGATGCTCTTTTCAAATCCTCTGGCCAGCAGGCGTCGAGCCACTTCTGCAATTGTGCCTGCGTCGGCGGTGAGCACAATCAGCTTGGCGCGGGGCTGGATGAAGGCCTCAATATTGGCGGCGTCCCGCCCATGCAAGGTGAGCGTATCGCAATCGGGAAGGGACCAGCCCATTCGTGCCGCCGCCAGCGAAAACGCTGAGAGATGCGGAATGATTCTCATTTCTTCGAAGGGGATGAATTCAAGCAGCTTGCGCACCACGCCATAATTCATGGGGTCGCCGGTGGCGAGTATAACAGTGCTGCGGCCCCGCAAAGGCTTGATCATGTCAACAACGGCAGAAAAGGGCTGCGGCCATTCCATGCGTCCGGTTTTTGAAGGCGGCAGCATGCCAAGCAGGCGCTCCGACCCAATGACAAGAGATGTGGTTTCCACTGCGAGCTTTGCCGCAGCTGACAAGCCATCATAGCCATCTTCACCCATTCCAACGATTGTCAGCCACATCGTCATGACAGGCCCCTCGATAACGCGTTCACCACTGCTGCTGCCATGGCGGATCCACCCCGCCGACCGAGAATGGTGGCATAGGGAATGCCGCGCGGATTATTGAAGAATTCTGCCTTGGATTCTGCCGCGCCAACAAATCCAACCGGAAAGGCCGCGATGGCTGCGGGCTTTGGCCCACCAGCGTCGATCATCTCGAGCAGCGCAAAAAGGGCGGTGGGTGCATTGCCGATGGC
>VFJY01000104.1 GCA_009885825.1 Rhodobiaceae bacterium
TGATGTCAATGCCGAAGCCCTTCATGAAGCCCTGGTCGCGCAGCACGTCAACGGTGACCTGCTTGGTGTTGATGTCGAGGAAGCCGATCTTGGCATCCTTGGCGGCATCGCCCAACTTGGCCTTGGCATAGGCGCCGATCAGGAAGCCGGCCTGGAAGTTGTCAGTGGCCATGGTCTGGTCAGCAGCTTCGATTGGCTCAAGCGGCGTGTCGAGGGCGATCACCAGGATGCCAGCATCACGGGCTTTCTGGATCGATGGCACGATGGCCTTGGTGTCGGAAGGCGTAATGAGAATGCCTTTGGCGCCATCGGCGATGCAGGTTTCAATGGCTGCAACCTGGCCTTCATTGTCGCCGTCGTCCTTGCCGGCGTAGGCTTTGAGGTCAACGCCGAGTTCAGCGGCCTTGGCTGAGGCGCCTTCCTTCATCTTGACGAAGAAGGGGTTGGTATCGGTCTTGGTGATGAGGCAGGCGCCGACGCCAGCGGCTGATACGGGCGCGGCAAGGCTTGCAAATCCGAGCAGAGCTGCGGCTGCTACGGCTGATTTAAGAACTGTTTTCAAGATGATCCTCCCATGGAACACGCCCATTGTTGGGCAATAGAAACTCTAGTTGTCGACGGACAAAAATCAGGCGCCGCAAGAAGCGGCACCCGACTTTCCCCAAGTATGCGCAAATCCACAAGCAAGAGTCAATAAATAATTCGGAATGATTTATCCATTGACAGGGTAAATTCCATGCGGGAAGTTTGCAACCTTCCTGTTAATTCAGGCAGGTTGAGCGGACATGAACATGGCACCGGCGATCAGCGGGCAAAGCAAGGCAAAGGGCCCAACGCTGGCGCGCGGGACTTCGCAAAACGGCGTTCGCCTTTACAATGAGCGACTGGTGCTGTCCCTCATCCGCAGGCATGGCAGCCTGCCCAAGGCGGAAATGGCAAAGCTCACGGGGCTTTCCGCCCAGACCGTTTCGGTGATCGTCAGGCAGCTTGAGACGGATGAGCTCCTCATCAAGGAAACGCCGAAGCGCGGCAAGGTGGGCCAGCCGCTGGTGCCCTTCTCGCTCAATCCCGACGGCGCCTATTCAATCGGCCTCAAGGTGGGGCGGCATTCCGGCGATCTCATTTTGCTTGATCTCACCGGAAAGATCATTCGCAAAATTCACCAGCCCTATCATTTCCCATCGCCCGCGAAGTTCATGGCCTTTGTCACTGGGGGCCTGGAAAAATTGCTGGCTGATCTGTCGCCAGGCCAACGGCAACGAATAGCCGGGCTTGGCATTGCCTCGCCCTTTGAGCTATGGAACTGGGAAGAGGAAATTGGCGGCTCCCACGACGCATTCGAAGCCTGGCGCGATTATGACCTGGTGGGCGAGATCGAGAAGCTGGGCGAATGGCCTGTGCATATCTCCAATGACGCAACCGCTGCCTGCGCCGCTGAACTGCTGTTTGGCAAGGGCCACAGATTTCACTCCTATGCTTATTTTTTCCTGGGATACTTCATTGGCGGCGGCATCGTCATCAACGGCCATATTTTTCCGGGCCACACGGGAAATGCCGGGGCCTTGGGCACACTGCCATTTCCGCCCAAGAACGGCAGGCCGCAGCAACTGCTCCACAGCGCGTCGCTTTCGGTGCTTGAAAACCGGATGCGGGCCGCCGGACTTGATCCGGCCGAATTCACGCCCACGCCCGAAAACTGGCATGACATCGGACCGGTGCTGGACAGTTGGCTCGCGATAGCCGCTGAAAGCCTGGCCTACGCCTGCACCGCCGCCATGTCTGTCATAGATTTTGATGCCATCATCATCGATGGGGCGATGCCTGCGCATGTGCGGGCAGCACTCGTTGAAAGAACCCGCGCCGCGCTGAAGTATTACGACCTGCGCGGCGTTCCGGCTTTTTCCATCGCAGAGGGCAGCATCGGCTCGGATGCGCGCGCCATGGGGGGCGCCAGCCTCTCGCTGTTTGCGAATTACATGACCGACCGCGACGTGCTTTTCAAGGAGACTCGGTAATGCTCAAAGGCATCGACCCCCTGCTGGGGCCCGAACTTCTCATGGTTCTCCGCACCATGGGGCATGGCGATGAGATCGCCATCGTTGACGGCAATTACCCGGCCGATACCGATGCACAAAGGCTGGTCCGCATGGATGGGCATAGCGCCACTGAGATCGTGAACGCCGTTCTTTCGGTGCTGCCGGTTGATGATTTTGTGGCCGATGCGGTGTTTCGGCCCGCAGCTGGAGGTGATGCCACCCGCGCGGAACCGATTTTTTCCGAGTTTGAAGAAATACTGAAAAAACACGAGCCCAAACAGAAAATCACGGTTCTGGTCGGCGCGGATTTCTATAACCGGGTGAAGGCCAGCTATGTGGTTGTGGCCACAGGTGAACGGCGCCTTTACGGCAACCTGATCCTTCGTAAGGGCGTCATTCATCCGTAGCTTGCATCAGGCAATGCTTGCAGCCTATCAATCGCTGTTATGATTATCCTTGCATTCGACACCTCAATGGCGGCCTGTTCGGCTTGCGTTTACGACAGTACCCGCGATGCCATTTTGGCTCAGGCGCAGCAATTGATGGACCGTGGACAGGCTGAGGCCCTGGCTCCCATGATTCAGAACGCGGTTGCAGAATCAGGCCTCCGATTTGCCGATATTTCGCGGATTGCGGTCACGACAGGCCCCGGCACATTTACAGGGGTTCGCATTGGCCTGGCCATGGCGCGGGGGTTGCGCGTGTCACTGGGTATTCCCGTCATCGGCATAAATTCACTTGCTGCAATTGCGGTCAATGAAAAACCTGGTGGATTGCCGCTGGCTGTTGCCGTTGACGCGCGGATGGGCGAGGTTTATTTTGCGACATTCGACAAGTCGAGGCTGGAAACCTCGGCACCTGCCGCAGTCACTTTGGATTACGCCCGGAAAATCATTTCGGCGCAGAAATTTTGTGTGGTGGGGACGGGGGCCGAATTAGTCGCGCAGGGATTGGACCATGCGCGCAGCCGGGCTGGCGATCTGCCGGTTGCGGCCAATTTCGTGCGGCTCGCCGCGACGTTTGCTCCGACAGATGTTCCGCCAGAACCGCTCTATTTGCGGGCGCCTGATGTTAAACCGCAAAATGGTTTTCTGAGAGTAGGTCCGGAAGCAGCCGCAGTCTTGGCAGAACTGCATGCCGAAAACTTCGCGACCACTTGGAATGAAAAGTCTTTTGCCGAACTTCTGGCTTCGCCTGGCACAACCGCAATTGTTCACTCCAACCAAGATACCCCGACCGGATTCATGGTGTTTCGCAAGGCCGCAGATGAGGCTGAAATCATTACAATCTGCACGCGCATTGCATTTCGCCGGAGGGGACTGGCAAAAGCACTCCTGCAACACGTGCAGAGCCAGATCAGAAACGGCGGAGCAAAATCGCTTTTCATCGAAGTGGCCGTGTCCAACAAGGCGGCCATGGCGCTTTATGCCGCCTGCGGGCTCACGCAGACAGGCTTGCGCAAGAATTATTATGACCGCGGAAACGGCGTGAAGGAAGATGCCCTCATCATGGTCAAGGGGCTATAGGATTGAGCAGGCTTCGCGCATCCCTGCTGCTCCTGGGTTTTGCCGGTCTCACGCTGCCACTGATGCCGGTGCAGCAATTGTTCGTGTGGTTTTGGCCCAGAATGGCCCGACGTTTTCCCATGCATTATCACCGGGCGGTTTTGCGCATCCTCGGCGTGCGGGTCCGGGTCGATGGCGAGGCCCTGAAAACGGGGCCGGCGATACTGGCTGCCAATCATGTGTCATGGCTCGATATCGTGATCCTGAGTTCGGTGGCGCCCCTGTCGTTTATCGCCAAACGCGATGTCAACGGCTGGCCCTTCTTTGGCTCGCTGGCAAGGCTGCAGCGCACGGTGTTTGTGGACCGGGAGCGGCGCAGCTCCACCGGAGCATCGCGCGACGAGATTGCGTCAAGATTGAACGACGGCGACATATTGGTGCTTTTTGCGGAAGGCACATCGGGCGATGGGGCCCGGGTCTTGCCGTTCAAGTCGGCCTATTTCGCCGCGGCGGAAACTTTGGGCGTGGTGGTTCAACCGGTCAGCATTGCCTATACCGGCCACCGCAACCTGCCGATGACGCGCAGGCTTCGCCCGATTTATGCCTGGTATGGCGATATGGGCCTGCCGCCGCATCTTTGGGCCGCCCTGGCGCACGGTCCCATTGAGGTCGAAATTGTTTGCCATCCGCCACTTTGCGCCGAAAGCGACCGCAAGAAGCTGGCGCAAAACGCGGAAAGCACTGTGCGTCAGGGTTTGGTCGATGCGCTTCACGGCAGGCCCAAAATACGCTAACCGTGCCGCCATGACCACCAAAACCGCCTATGTCAAAACTTATGGCTGCCAGATGAATGTCTATGACAGCGGCCGCATGCGCGATTCACTGACGACGCTCGGCTATGCCGAAACCCTCAGCCCTGACAATGCCGACCTGGTGATCTTCAATACCTGCCACATTCGTGAGCATGCGGCTGAGAAAGTCTATTCTGAACTGGGCCGCATGCGAAAGCTCAAGGAGGCCAGACATGCCAACGGCCGGGAGATGATTGTGGCGGTTGCTGGCTGCGTGGCACAGGCCGAGGGTTCTGAAATTATCAGACGGGCCAGATCTGTGGATCTGGTGTTCGGTCCCCAAACCTATCACCGCCTGCCCCAGCTCATCGCCGAGCATTTGCAAACCGGCAAGGCAATTGTTGAAACGGAATTTCCGGCGGAAGATAAATTTGAGGCCATGGATCAGCAAAATTCCGCCCTGAGACCTGGCCGAAGTGTTTCCGCTTTTTTAACTGTACAGGAGGGTTGCGACAAGTTTTGCAGTTTCTGTGTGGTGCCCTATACGCGCGGCGCCGAATTTTCGCGGCCTGTTGCCCAGATTGAGGCGGAAGCGCGCCGTTTGGCGGAAAGGGGGGTCAAGGAAATTACCCTTCTGGGCCAGAATGTTAATGCCTATCACGGCCTAGGCCCAGATCAAGTCGTTACAAATCTAGCGGGGCTTTTAACGCGGCTGTCACAAATCGATGGCATCCTTCGCTTGCGTTATACGACAAGCCACCCGAGGGATATGGACGACGCATTGATTGAGGCCCACGCCAGTAACCCGAAGCTGATGCCTTTCCTGCATCTTCCCATCCAGTGCGGCAGCGACCGCATTCTCAAAGCGATGAACCGGGGCCATGGGGTTCAAACCTATCTGGACACCATCGCCAAAGTCAGAACAGCTGTTCCCGACATGGCCTTTTCGGGCGATTTCATCGTGGGATTCCCAAGTGAAACGGATACTGATTTTGATGCTACGCTAAGCCTGATTGAGACTGTTGGTTATGCCAGCGCCTATTCTTTCAAATATTCACCGCGCCCAGGCACACCCGCCGCCGATCACAAAACCCAGGTTCCCGATGACGTGACGACGGAGAGGCTTTCACGTATCCAATCCCTCATTCATGCCCAGCAAACCACCTTCAACAGGTCGTGCATTGGCAAAACCGTGGCCGTGTTGCTGGAGAAAAAGGGGCGCGACGCGGGCCAACTGGTGGGGCGCTCGCCTTACCTTCAGCCCGTGCATGTCGAGGGACCAGAAACGGATATTGGAACGCTCAAAAATATTGCAATAAATGATGTTGGAACAAACAGTCTTTCGGGCCATTATGGGGTGGTGAAACAGTGATTCCGGGGCTTGACGCAAACACAGGAGAGAACAACTTTTGAACCCGCCAAATAGCGCAGCCCAGCTTGCAACCCTCAAGTCCAGCATTCTCGCGGACGACCACGATACACTCACTCTCGCTTTCGATGACAACCGCCTCCTGCCCCTGCTGTTTGGCCAACACGATGAACACTTGGCGCTTATTGAGCACAAACTGGCGGTAGCCATTACGCCACGGGGCAACCGGGTTTCCATTCGGGGGCTTGGACCGGCCCGCGACAGTGCCAAGAATGTTTTGACGCAGCTGTATCAGCGGGCGCGCCGCGGGCTTGAGATCAGCCGTGGCGAAGTTGAAGGAGCCGTTCGCATGAATCAAGTGGTTCACGACAAGGAGATTCAGGAAGGAACCGTGCGCACGCGGCGCAAATTGGTGATGCCGCGCACGCCCATGCAAAAGTCCTATGTGGAAGCCATACGCAAAAATGAACTGGTGTTTGGCATTGGGCCTGCAGGCACGGGCAAGACCTATCTGGCGGTGGCTTGCGCTGCCGAGGCGCTGATGAATGGTGAAGTGGACCGCATCATCCTGTCACGCCCCGCCGTTGAAGCTGGCGAGCGGCTGGGCTTTTTGCCGGGCGACATGAAAGACAAGGTCGATCCCTATTTGCGTCCGCTCTATGATGCGCTCTATGACATGATGCCCGCGGCCCTGGTAGCCAAGGGCCTGGCTGAAAACCAGATTGAAATTGCGCCGCTTGCCTTCATGCGCGGACGCACCCTGGCATCCGCCTTCATTATTCTGGATGAAGCGCAGAACACCACGCCGCAGCAGATGAAAATGTTCTTAACGCGTCTAGGCGAAGGCAGCCGCATGGTTGTGACCGGTGATCCTACGCAAGTGGATTTGCCATCGGGGGCCACATCGGGCCTTGATGATGCCTTGCGGGTTTTGAAGAATGTGAGCGGCTCCGCCCAGATCAAATTTTCGACCAGTGACATTGTGCGCCATGCTCTGGTTGGGCGTATTGTCGCCGCATATGACAAGCTGGGCGCCAAGGTGAAGAGTCTCACGCGCGGCAAATGAAGTTAGACATCCGTATTGACGACAAAGATTGGAAAAGCATTCCCAATCTTCGGGAACTTGCGAAGACAGCAATTTCCGCAGCTGTTCCCGACCGAAATATTTCAGTCAGCCTTCTGTTTACCAGTGACGCCAAAATTGCCGAAATGAACGGCCAATGGCGGGCAAAACCCTATGCCACCAATGTTCTGTCGTTTCCCATTGCGGCCGATGCGCCTGTGCCAGACGGCGAGCCGCAACCGCTGGGCGATATTGTTCTGGCTCTTGGTGTTATCTCGAAAGAGGCCCTGGAACAGAAAAAACCTGTGGCCAGTCACGTTTCGCATTTGATCGTACATGGTGTTCTACATCTGCTAGGATATGATCATGAGAATGATCAGGGCGCGGAAGCCATGGAACGGCTTGAGACAAAAATTCTGGCGGGGCTTGGAATTGACAACCCCTACGCAACATGAGTAACGACAACGCGGAAGTGCCGCGCAGGGAAAGCTTTGTTCAGAAACTAACGCGGAAACTCAGGAAGCCGCGCGACAAGGGGTTGCGCGAAGGACTTGAAAGCGTCATTGACACCCATCATGCGGAAAACCCGGATGATGATCTGGGTCATGAAACCAAATCGATGATGCGGAATCTCATTACGTTTTCCGACCTCCGGGTTGATGATGTGATGGTGCCGCGCGCTGACATTATTGCCATTGAAGACAGCTCCAGCATGCGAGAGCTGCTGGTCAAATTCCATGAAGCCAATCATTCACGCGTTCCGGTTTACCGCGAAACGCTGGACGATGTGGCGGGCATGATCCATGTCAAGGACTTCATGCGCTGGATGTCGGATACGGGACAAAAACGCAAATCCAAATCGAAATCCGCCAGCATTACTGTTTCAGCGGCGGCCCTTGCGACGACGGTGAAGCAATCGGGCCTCTGCCGCGACGTGCTGTTCGTGCCGCCTTCCATGCCGGCTGCGGATCTTCTCGTCAAAATGCAAGCGAGCCACATTCATCTGGCCATCGTCATTGATGAATATGGTGGCAGCGACGGACTCATTTCGATTGAAGACCTGGTTGAGGAAATTGTTGGCGATATCTCCGACGAGCATGACACCGATGAAGAGAAGCTCATCAAGAAGCAGGACGAAGGCATCTACGTGGCCGATGCGCGGGTTCAGATTTCCGTCGTTGATGAAATGCTGGGTGTTGATCTGTTGTCCGATGAAGACGAGGATGAGGCTGACACGCTGGGCGGCCTGATCTTCGAAATGGCTGGCCGCGTTCCAGCACGCGGCGAAATCATCAAGCACATCAGCGGGCTGGAGTTTGAAATCCTGCAATCGGATCCAAGACGGGTCAAGCGCATTCGCATTCACGTGAAAAAAGCGGAAACAAACGCCGATGCGGCGGCAGGCGAGAGCGGGGACTAGAGCAATCCGGCTTCCTTGGCGTGTTGGCGCAGGTTTACTTCCGGCCTGGCACCGACATGGGAGATGACTTCAGCGGCGGCGAGGCTGCCGAGTTGGGCTGATCTGGCGTGGCCGATGCCCTGGGTGAGGCCAAACAGGAAGCCCGCTGCATAAAGATCACCAGCGCCTGTCACATCAACAACGCAGGGAATGGCGATGGCCGGGATCACCAGAACAGCCTCGCCATGGGCCACAACGCTGCCGGCGGCGGAGCGTGTCACCACCGCCGTCTCGCAGTCCTTGCGCAAGGCCTGCAAGGCTCCGTCAAAACTTTGGGTCAAGTAAAGCGACTTGATTTCGGTTTCATTGGCGAACACGATGTCGATGTCGTTCTTGATCAAATCGAGAAAGCTTTCGCGGTGGCGCTCAACGCAAAAGGAATCCGACAGGGTTATTGAGGTGAGCTTGCCAGCCTTGCGGGCTATTTTTGCGGCCAGTTTGAAGGCTTCCTTGGCTTCCTGCCTATCCCAGAGGTAGCCTTCCATGTAGGTGACCTTCGCAGCCGCGACGATTTTTTCATCGACGTCATTTTCGCTCAGATGAACACAGGCGCCCAAGTAGGTGTTCATGGTGCGCTCGCCTTCCGGCGTCACCAGAATGAAGGAACGCGCCGTGGCTGGACCAGAGGTTGCGGCCACACTGTCAAATTGCACACCTTGGGCCCGCATGTCATGGCGAAAAATTCCACCTAGTTGATCGGCTTTGATCTTGCCAAAATAGGCCGCCTTGCCGCCGAATGAGGCAACGCCAGCCGCCGTATTTCCGGCAGAGCCCCCTGAGATTTCAATTGCCGGGCCCATGCTGTTGTAAAGTTCTTCGGCGCGCGCCTCATCAATCAGGTTCATCGAACCTTTGACGAGGCCATTCCTTTCAACGAAAGCATCATCCACTTTTGCGATGACATCGACAATGGCATTGCCAATGGTTAGAACGTCGACTTCACCTCGCGCCATTCATTTCCCCTGCCTTGCCAAGCCCCTAGCTCATGCCACTTGCGGAGGCAAGCTCGAAGTCCTACCTGTTGGGCCATGCTTGCTGCCACTTTCAAAGCCCTGGGCGATCTTCTGTCGGCTGAATTCCGGTCTGTCCTGTTCAAGGCCATAGGCATGACAATCATCTTGTTTGCTGCCGTGTTGATTGCGGTTGAAATTCTTCTCATAAATCTCGCCATTATTCCCTGGGCCTGGGCTCAAACGCTGGCGGCCATTGGTGCGGGGCTTGGTTTGCTGGTGGCATTCTTCGTTCTCATGGCTCCGGTTGTTGCGATCTTCGCAGGCCTCTACCTCGATAGAATCGCGGGGCTCGTAGAGGACCGGCATTACGCGCGCGATCCCACGGGCGTTCCACTTTCCAATTTTCGCGCCTTGCAGACTTCGCTGCAATTTGCATTCGTCATCCTGCTGGTGAACCTTGCGGTGTTGCCGCTCATATTTACCGGTGTTGGCATCGCAGTGCTGATTGGCGCCAATGCCTATCTGTTGTCGCGTGAATATTTTGAAATGGTTGCCATGCGCCATATGCAAGTTGACGAGGCCCGGCTGTTTCGCAAGCACAACACGTCAACAATTTTTGCAGCGGGACTTATTCCCGCCATTCTATCACTCATCCCGCTTGTAAACCTGGCAGTGCCACTGTTTGCCACCTCTTATTTCGTCCACATCTTCAAGCAGCTGCGGGCGTCTTCGGCTTGAACTGGCAGAGATCGGCAATCGGGCAACGCCAGCATTCGGGCTTTCTGGCCTTGCAGATATAGCGCCCGTGCAAGATCAACCAATGGTGGGCATGGCGCAGGTAGGTTTCGGGGATTACTTTCAGCAAACCCTTTTCAACCTCAAGGGGTGAAGTTCCGGGAGCCAGGCCCAGCCGGTTGCCAAGGCGAAACAGATGCGTATCGACGGCGATGGTAGGTTCGCCGAAAACATTGTTCAGAACCACATTGGCGGTTTTTCGCCCAACACCCGGCAGCGCTTCAAGCGCCTCGCGGTTGTTTGGAACTTGTGACCGATGTTTTTCAATGAGTGTTTTCGAGAGCGCAATCACGTTCTTGGCCTTGGCGCGAAACAGGCCAATCGTCTTGATGTACCGGGTTAGACTTTCCTCGCCCAGCGCCGCCATTTTCTCAGGCGTTTCGGCCACTTCAAACAGAGGACCGGTGGCGCGGTTCACGCCCAGATCGGTCGCCTGGGCCGACAGCACAACGGCCACCAAAAATGTGAAGGGATTGACGGAGTTCAGTTCGCCCAAGGGTTCAGGCTCCAGGGCGCGGAAGCGCCGGAACACTTCCTCGATTTCCGCTGGCTTCAACCGCCTTGCCTTTGCCATCAATTCCCTGCTTTATTTTGGCCTGCACTCAGCGAGCCTTACCATGGAAGAAAAAACCAACACAACCTGGCGCGCCACCCTCACGCCCCATCGTTCTTTGACGCGCAAGGGTCATGCGATCCTGATGGGGGTGATTATCGGGGCCAATCTGGCTGGCGGAATATTTTTCCTGATCATTGGGGCGTGGCCGGTCATCAGCTTTCTAGGAATTGACGTGTTGCTGGTGTGGCTGGCGTTTCGCCGCAATTTTGCTGATGCACGCCGAGCTGAACGCATTGAAATTACGGCACACGAGCTTGTGCTTGAAAGATTATCAGAACGACGCCCGCGCCATGAACAGCGGTTTGCACGGCGCTGGGTGCGGGTGGAGCTCGATGTTGACGCGGAACGTGAGCTGATTGGCCCACTTTATCTCCGTTTTCGGGGAAAACGCACAGAAATCGCCAGTTTTATGGGCGGCGAGGAACGCCAGTCCTTTGCCAGGGCATTGAAAGCGGCTCTGGCCAACCCCGCAATCTGAGCAAGAATCGGGTGGCTCTGGGCACGCCGCCGCACTAAGTTTGGAGCATGGAAAACCAAACAAATGACTATGAGATGGTGAAGCACACGCTGGCTTTCATTTCTGAGAATTGGCGCGAGCAACCCTCACTTGAAACGCTTGCTGATCAGTCGGGCCTCAGCCCCACCCATCTGCAGCGGCTGTTCACACGCTGGGCGGGCCTCAGTCCCAAGGCATTCTTGCAGGCCGTAACACTTGATCACGCACGGGAACTGTTGCGGGATTCGGCTTCGATCCTCGATGCTTCCTATGAGCTGGGGCTTTCGGGCCCGGGCCGCTTGCATGATTTGTTCATCACCCATGAAGGCATGTCGCCCGGTGTCTATAAGGCACGGGGCCGGGGCCTGAATATTTCCTACGGCTTTCACGATTGCCCCTTTGGGCGGGCGCTGATCCTGATCACCAGCGAAGGTCTGGCGGGCCTTGCCTTTGCTGATGAGGGTCAAGAAAAAACTGCCCTGGCGGATATGTGTTCGCGCTGGCCCGAGGCCACTTACGCCGAAAACCCGCAGGCAACCGCAGCATTCGCCAAGCGCATTTTTGAATCGGAGCGATGGAAATCCAACGAACCGCTGCGCGTGGTGTTCATCGGTTCGGATTTTGAAATTCGCGTGTGGGAGACCCTGCTGCGCATTCCCTTTGGCAAGGCTTCGACCTATTCGGATATCGCGGCCCATATCGGCAAGCCCTCAGCGGCGCGCGCCGTTGGAACGGCGGTCGGCAAAAATCCGGTGTCATTCGTGGTGCCCTGTCACCGGGTGCTCGGAAAATCCGGCGGGCTGTGCGGCTATCACTGGGGCCTCACCCGCAAACGCGCCATATTGGGCTGGGAGGCGGGGCTTAGGGCGGCGTGAGCCTCTTGTAGAAAATCGCCGTGTCGTGCAGACCCTTGGTGTCGTAGGCGTAGCCGGGAATGTGACCCACCAGCGTGAACCCGAGGCCGCTATAGAATTTTTCAACCGCACCGTGGCCCACGGCGTCGAACGTCACAAGCGAATAGTTGAGATCGCGGGCTTTCTGTTCCAGCGCTTGCATCAATAGGGTGCCAACGCCCTTCCGGCGGAAATCCCGGTGCACCAGAAGCTTGGCTACATCGCAGCGGTGCGGCTGATTGGGAGCCCAGGCCCTGATCAACAGAACCGTTCCGGCAATTACGTTGTTTTCTTCGGCCACAAACTGAACAGTGGTTCCTGCCGAAATGCCGGGCAATTGCTTTCGCCAATAGTCCTCGGCCACCTCGCTGGAAAGCGGCGTCATGAAACTGACGCCAGCGCCTGATTCAACCGCATCAATCAGGATATCGCCAAGCCGGGGCACACAGTTCACGTATTCCGAAGCTGTCAGCTCCCGGACGATCATGCGTTGAGGGTCTCGATGGATTGTGGTGTGGAATCTGCCCCGATCCTGTAACAAACGGGGATGCCGGTTTCCAATTCACGCTTGAGAATTTGCTCCGGCGTCAGGCCTTCGATGGCCATGATGAGAGATCGCAATGAGTTACCATGGGCGGCCACCAGAACGGATTTTCCGCTCAAGACATGGGGCTGAATCTTGTGCATGTAGTAGGGGAGTGCACGGGCCAGCGTATCCTTCAGGCTTTCACCGCCCGGGGGCGGCACATCATAGGAGCGGCGCCAGATCAGCACTTGCTCCTCGCCCCATTTCTTGCGGGCATCATCCTTGTTGAGGCCGGTCAATTCGCCATAGTCGCGCTCGTTCAAAGCCTGGTCGCGGGTTTCGGGCAGGCCTGTCTGGCCCAATTCTTCGAGCATGATTTTCAATGTGTGCTGGGCGCGGGTGAGCGCGCTGGTGAAGCATACATCGAACTTGTAACCCCTGGCCTTGAGGCGTTGACCCGCCTGATGGGCTTCCCTTACACCTTGCTCCGAGAGGTCAGGATCTTTCCAACCGGTGAACAGGTTTTTCAAGTTCCATTCGCTCTGGCCATGACGCACCAGCACAAGGGTTCCACTCATTATTCCAATCCCAAAACATCTGCCATTGAATAGAGGCCAGGCTTTTGATCCCTTGCCCAGAGCGCCGCCTTCACCGCGCCATAGGCGAAGAGGTCGCGGCTTTCAGCCTTGTGCGTGAGTTCGATCCGCTCGGAATTTCCGGCAAACATCACCGTATGGTCACCCACGACCGAGCCGCCCCGCAATGTGGCAAAACCGATATCGCCAACGGGCCTTGCACCTGTATGGCCATCGCGGGTGCGGATTGAACGCTTTGCGAGGCCGATGCCACGGCCTTCGGCTGCGGCTTTGCCCAGAAGCAACGCGGTGCCCGATGGCGCGTCAATCTTATGCCGATGATGCATTTCAAGGACTTCAATATCAAATTCCTCGCCCAGGGCCTTGGCCGCTTTCTTGACCAGCGAGGCCAGAATATTCACACCCAGGCTCATGTTGCCAGATTTCACGATGCGCGCGGTCTTGGCAGCGCTGCGAACTTTCTGATCGCCATCCGCATCAATTCCCGTGGTGCCGATCACATGCACGATGCCCGCACTGGCCGAATATTCAACCAGGGAAAGCGTTGCAGCCGGCACAGTGAAATCGATGACGGCATCAATGGATTTGAAAAGAGTTGCGGCATCATCGGTGATGATGGCACCCGTATCGCCCATGGCTGCGCCCACAAGCGGCGAACCCTTGATCTCCAGTCCGCCCACGACAGCGCAGCCCGGCGTTTCATTAAACACCCTGGTCAACACCCGCCCCATACGCCCGCCAGCGCCCGCAATCGCTATTTTCATGGTCATGAGGAGGTGTTTAGCAATGGGATTGTGGAATGGAAAGGGCTGCGGAAATCAACACCAGCTTCGTCGACCGCCCGCATAGGGTCTGGCAAGACCTTCGCTCACCAATATCGCGCCCAAGGAACGGCCATTGCGCTTGAGGTGGCGAAGCTTCCGCCCATAGCGGTCCGTATCGTCGCCACCATTGGAAACAATCTCAAAGGGGCCAGCATTGACCAATTCCAGCAGACGGGCTTTGGCGCGCTGCCCACGCTCAAATTCAGATTGGCATTTGTAATCGTGAATTTCCGGCGTGTCGATGTCTTCAACCCTAATCTTTTTTCCAGAAACCTTGATCGTATCGCCATCGACAATGCAGTTTTGTTGGGAATTCCAGCCGCATAGTGTAAATTTTTGACTGGCAGAAATGGATGCGGAACCCTTCGCGTCATTGGCGAACGGCATATTGCCATAGTTGATGTTGTAAATTGCCAACACTGAGATAAAACAAACCCAAACGGGAACTGCCAAATAGAAGTTCCGTTTCTTTTGATTTCCCCAGTCCCACTTCTTGTGCGGTTTCCTGAACGGCAAAATCTGCGCCATAGCAGCTACAAAAATAGCATCGGAGATGTCAAAGGCCGTGAAATGGAAACCATAAAATTTTAGGGAAAGTGCGCCTCAATTGCGCCATAGGGTTTTGGCCATTTGATTGATGTGCGGCGATTTTTCAAATTCCTGGGGTGGTTTGTTGTTCTGCTGATGGTGATGCCGTCGGCAGTTGGGGTTGTGATGGGTTATGCCAAGGGCTGGCCATCCTCGTGGCGTAACGCCAATTGGAATTCCTCTGGCGTGTTGCCCGAGGCGTCACAAGCTGAGCCTGCAAAGGTCATCATTCTGGCTTCACGTACGGGAAACTGGAAAAGCATTTTTGCTGAACATATGTCGATTGTGGTGAAGCCCGCTGGTGCCGCCCAATGGACGCGCTATGATGTTGTGGGCTGGGGCAATCCTGTTCGGAGGGACGCTTATGCCGCAGATGCGCTCTGGTATGGCAACACGCCGAAGGTTATTTTCGAACTTTCAGGCGCGGAAGCAGCACAGCTTATTCCAGCCATTGAGACATCAATCAACCGCTATCCCCATCAGACCAGGGGCAGCTATGTGATCTGGCCCGGCCCCAATTCCAATACCTTCGTCTCCTGGGTGGTGCGGCACACGGAAGGGTTCAACGCGGAGCTTTCACCGGTGGCTGTTGGCAAGGATTATCTTGGGCCAGGATTGCAAATGGCGCGCGCTCCCAGTGACACGGGCTATACGATTTCAGCAAGCGGATATGCCGGAGCCACACTGGCGTGGGGTGAAGGATTTGAAATTCATCTGATTGGCAGCACCATTGGTATCGATCCTGATGATTTGGCCATCAAGTTACCCGCGTTGGGCAAATTGAGTTATTTCGATTTCGTTATAAACTAAACACCTTCAACAATCACAATGTCTGCCTCGCCCGCACCCACACGCTTGGCTCTCGCTGCCTGGTATTCCGCTGAGTTGTAGCAGTCGAGGGCCGATTGCAGCGACGGGAATTCGATCACCACATTGCGGGGTCGGCCGCCTCCTTCCATCTGCTGGTGGGCGCCGCCGCGGGCCAGAATTGTCGCGCCATATTTCTTGAAGGCAATGGGCGCGTCACTGGCATAGTGCTTGTACTGGTCGGGGTTGGTCACGGTGACGTGGGCAATCCAATAGGCCTTTGGCATGCCTTAACTCCCGAACCCGTCCCAAAAGGCCTTGGCCTTGGCGAAGAAACCTTCGGACTCGGGACTGTTGTTGCGGTGTTCGGAATCAAATTCCTTGAGGATTTCCTTTTGACGGCGCGAGAGGTTCACCGGGGTTTCGACCGTCACCTGGATATACATGTCGCCCGACTGCTGTGACCGCAAGACCGGCATGCCCTTGGCCTTCAGGCGGAACTGCTTGCCGGTTTGGGCACCCTCCTGAATGGTGACGCGGGCTTTCTTGCCATCGATGGTCGGCACCTCGATTTCACCGCCAAGGGTTGCCACCGTCATGGAAATCGGCACCTTACAGAACAAATCCGCTCCATCCCGCTGGAAAAATTCATGGGGGCGCACGGTGAGGAAAATATAGAGATCGCCAGTTGGCCCACCACGGACGCCCGCTTCGCCCTCATTGGCCAGGCGGATGCGGGTGCCATCTTCGACGCCTGGCGGAATATTGACGGAGAGATTGCGTTCCTTGGTGACACGGCCCTGGCCGCTGCACACAACGCAGGGGTCGGAGATCACCTGGCCCCGGCCCTGGCAGGTGGGGCAGGCGCGCTCAACGGTGAAGAAGCCGGATTGGGAGCGCACCGCTCCTGCCCCCTTACAGGTCGTACAAGTCTTAGGCGCGGTTCCGGGTTTTGCGCCGGAGCCTTTGCAGGTTTCGCAGCCAACGGATGTGGGCACACGAATTTGCGCTGACTTGCCGATGAAGGCCTCGGTCAGGGAAATTTCCATGTTGTAGCGGAGATCGGCGCCGCGCGCGGCACCGCCGCCGCCGCGTTGGCGTGTGCCGCCCCGCTGGCCCTGGCCACCCATGAAATCACCGAAGAGGTCCTCGAAGATATCCGACATGGAGGAGTTGAATTCGGGGCCAAAGCCAGCGCCTCCCGGCCTGCCGCCGCCCTGATTGCCTTCGAAGGCCTGGTGGCCAAAACGGTCGTAGGCGGCCTTCTTTTGGGGGTCTTTCAGAACGTCATAGGCTTCGCTGATTTCCTTGAACTTGGCCTCAGCGGCCTTGTCGCCCGGATTGGCGTCGGGATGGAATTTTTTGGCGTGATTGCGGTAGGCGGTTTTCAGCGCCTTTTCATCGGCTCCTTTTTGAAGCCCCAGAATTTCATAAAAATCACGCTTGGCCATGCAGGTCTTCGTCCCCAGTCAAGAAGCCCCTCAATTTTTTAGATTGAGGGGCATGTTCTGTTAGGACGATTTCTTGTCGTCGTCACCAACTTCCGTGAAGTCGGCGTCAACGATATCATCTTCGTCGTCGTCTTTGTCCATGTTGGGCACTTCTCCATCGGCATTCGCACCAGCACTGGATTGCTTGTAAAGCGCCTCGCCCAATTTCATGGCAGCCTGGGCCAGCACATTGGTCTTTTCCTTGATCACCTCGGCGTCGCCACCTTCGATGGCAACCTTGACTTCGGCCATGGCTGCATCAACGGCAGACTTGTCGGCGGCGGAAATCTTGTCGCCAAGTTCAACGACCGACTTCTGCGTCGAATGCATGAGGCTTTCCGCATGGTTCTTGGCTTCAACCACGTCTTTCCGCTTTTTATCGTCAGCGGCGTTGGCTTCAGCCTCCTTCACCATCTTTTCAACTTCCGCGTCACTCAAACCGCCCGAGGCCTGGATGCGGATCTGCTGTTCCTTGTTTGTGGCCTTGTCCTTGGCGGACACATTCACAATGCCGTTGGCGTCGATATCGAAGGTGACTTCGACTTGCGGCACGCCGCGCGGCGCCGGAGGAAGACCCATCAAATCGAACTGGCCCAGCATCTTGTTGTCGGACGCCATTTCGCGTTCGCCCTGGAAGACTCGGATGGTCACCGCCGTTTGATTGTCATCCGCGGTTGAGAACACCTGGGACTTCTTGGTGGGGATCGTGGTGTTGCGGTCGATCAAACGGGTGAACACGCCGCCCAGGGTTTCGATGCCAAGCGAGAGCGGCGTCACGTCGAGCAGCAACACATCCTTCACTTCGCCCTGCAAGACACCCGCCTGAATGGCGGCGCCGATGGCCACCACTTCATCCGGGTTCACGCCCTTGTGGGGTTCCTTGCCGAAGAACTGCTTGACCACTTCGATGACCTTGGGCATGCGTGTCATGCCGCCCACGAGAACAACCTCGCGGATCTGGCCAGCGGTCACGCCTGCGTCCTTCAAAGCCAGGCGGCAGGGTTCAACGGTTTTCTGAATCAAATCATCGACCAACGCTTCGAGCTTCGAGCGGGTGAGCTTCAGGGTCAAATGCTTGGGGCCAGAGGCATCCGCCGTGATGAAGGGCAGGTTGATTTCGGTTTGGGCCGCCGACGACAATTCGATCTTGGCCTTTTCGGCCGCTTCACGCAGGCGCTGCAAGGCGAGCTTGTCTTTCCGCAAATCGATTGACTGCTCTTTCTTGAATTCATCGGCGAGATAGTCGACAATGCGCATATCAAAGTCTTCGCCGCCGAGGAACGTGTCGCCGTTGGTTGATTTCACTTCGAAGACGCCGTCGCCGATTTCAAGAACCGACACGTCGAAGGTGCCGCCGCCCAAATCGTAGACCGCGATGAGGCCTGCTTCTTTTTTATCGAGGCCGTAAGCCAAGGCGGCAGCGGTTGGTTCGTTGATGATGCGCAGGACTTCGAGGCCGGCGATTTTGCCCGCATCCTTGGTGGCCTGGCGCTGGCTGTCGTTGAAGTAAGCGGGAACCGTGATCACAGCCTGGGTTACCGGTTCGCCCAAATAGCGCTCGGCGGTCTCCTTCATTTTGGTGAGGGTGTAGGCTGAAACCTGCGATGGCGCATATTTTTGGCCACGGCTTTCAACCCAGGCATCGCCATTGTCGGCTTTGACAATGTTGTAGGGCACGAGCTTCTTGTCTTTGGCCACCATGGGGTCATCCATGCGGCGGCCAATCAAGCGCTTGATGGCAAAGAAGGTGTTTTCCGGGTTGGTGACGCCCTGCCGTTTGGCGGGCTGGCCCACAAGGATCTCGCCTTCCGCGTTGAAGGCCACAATCGAAGGCGTGGTGCGGGCACCTTCGGCATTTTCAATCACTTTCGGGGTCTTGCCCTCCATGACGGCCACGCAAGAATTTGTCGTTCCAAGGTCAATACCGATAACTTTAGCCATGTCTCATCTCCATTTAGGCAGGCGGCATGGGAGAAGCCCCATCAGGCGCTCTCAGTGTGCTGCCTCCTCATCACCGCAATATGGTTTGTGTTTTCCCGAATCCAAGAGGAAAAATCATTCGTCGCGCTGTATAGTGTGATCACCTGCTGGCAGCAAGCAAATTGGCGTGAGCTCTTCACCATGCGACATTTCCCTGGTTTTCTCGACCAAACCACGCAGGAAAAACTGGTGGAAGACCTGCGTGATTTGGTTGAAAAAGCCCCGTTGTTCACTCCCGTCATGCCGAGAATCGGCAAGCCGTTTTCCGTGCGCATGACCAATCTGGGGGCCTTGGGCTGGGTATCTGACAAGGCCGGTTATCGCTATCAGGCGGCTCATCCGGTAACCGGCAAGCCTTGGCCCGCTTTTCCTGAAAGCCTTCTGGTGATCTGGGACATGGTGTCCCACTACCCCCATCCCCCTGAAGCCTGCCTTGTCAACTATTATACCGGGAGTGCCAAAATGGGCCTGCATCAGGACCGGGATGAAGAAGATTTCGCAGCCCCGGTAGTTTCGATTTCATTGGGGGACACGGCGGTGTTTCGTGTGGGCGGCATCGCACGCGGTGGCAAAACCCAATCCTTCAAACTGGCCTCGGGCGATGTCGTCGTTCTCGATGGCGCATCTCGCTTGGCGTTTCACGGGATTGACCGGGTGATCGCTGGAACATCGACATTGCTGAAATCTGGTGGGCGGATCAATTTGACGCTAAGAAGGGTGACAAAACCTGCTGTTTCATAATTGACGCAAACAGGTCATACTTGGCTTTGCCTGAACTGAATCAAGGAGGCTTCCATGCTGCGTGTCGTCATCGGTATCATCCTCATTCTGGTTGGCATTCAGGCGTTCCTGCGTCGGCGGCAGGCAGTTCCGGCCGGTCCTCGCGGTCAGGCCGAGATCATTGCGGCATTGTTCGGAGGCCCGCTTGCCGGCCTCCTCATGGTTCTCGCAGGGCTCGGTTTCCTCGCCTCCACTTCCTTCCTTCTCATCAGCGCCGACAAGGTGGGTTAGCTCAAGCGGATTTATTTGGCCGATGATTTGCTACCAGGGCGGATCATTGCGCTTCCCGGCCAAAAGGGGCCGCAGAGCGAAATTCTTGGGCCCGGGTTTCATTTCAGGCCGCTGCTCAATGTTCTCTATGAAGTGGAGCCTGTCGATGTGGTGCAGGTGCCTGAAGGATACTACGGCCAGATCACAACACTCGATGGCGCTTCAATGCCGGAAGGCATGTTCATCGCCCCCGTCATCCCGGACGACAAGCTCAGCATCATGCTGGATGCGCAAACCTTTATCGAACAGGGTGGATTACGCGGGCCGCAGGAGACTGTCCTGAAGCCTGGGTCCTATCGCCTCAACCGCTATCTCTTTGATGTGCGCGTCGATCAGGAAACGGCGGCGACCATCATTCCGACAGGACAAGTGGGTGTTGTCAAATCCAACGTCCAGCAACCGGGCCTGAACTGCAAGGAGGAAATGGTGCGGGTGAGCGCGGCCCAGCACGACGCTGACGCGCTCTCCGTGCCGCTGGTGCCCAAGGGCTGTATTGGCTTGTGGAAAGAGCCGTTGCTGCCTGGCGCTTATTATCTCAATCGCCACGCCTATGACGTGACGCTGGTCGATACCCGTGTCCAGACCTGGGAATACCGCGGCGGTTACCGCCTCCGCACCATCGACCTGTCGATCGACCAGCAGGGCAATCTCAAGCAGGCTGAAAACACTATCGATGTGCCCATGCCCTCCACCGCCGTGGACCGTGCTGTCAAGGTCAAGGTCGAAGGCTGGGACATCCCGCAGGAGCTGCGCGTCGTAGCGCAGATCTCTCCCGAGAACGCACCCATCGTCGCAGGTTCGGTCGGTGGCATCGACCAGATCGAGCACCGTATCCTGACGCCGCTGATCCGCTCCATCGTGCGCAACGTGGCGGGTTCGTCGATCCGCATTCCAAAGAAGGAAGGCGACAAGATCGTAGGTTATGAGTTCCGTCCGACCCGGGTGCTCGACTTCATCGAAAACCGCGAAGCCATCGAGGACACCATCGAAGACCAGATCAAGTCGGAATCGCGTAAAGCCGGCGTCGAGATCAAGGAAATCCGGCTTGGTGAACCGGCCATTCCGCCGGAAATCCTGGTTGCCCGCATCCGCCAGCAACTGGCCGACCAGCTCGGCCAAGCCTACAAGCGCGAGACCGAGGCGCAAAAACAGCGCATCGAAACCGAACAGGCGCGCTCCACCGCCAACGAACAGCCGCGCCTTGTCGAATCCCAGATCGCCGTGCAAGTGGCCAACCAGAAGGAGGCGGAACGCGCCGCCCTAGGCCGCGCCGAGCGGCAATATCTCGAGGAAATCGCCAAGGGCCAATTGGCTCAGGCCAATGTGCTGGGCCAGGACCGGGTTGCCATGCTTCAGGCATTAGAGAAAGTGCTTGGCTCGCTGGAACGACAGCCCAGTCTTGTGACAATTGTTGGCAAGCTGGTTCCCAATACGGTGGTGAACGGTTCGGGCCTGGAAGGCGCCGCAGCAATCCTGGGTAATGCGCTGGGCACCAAGCCCCAGCCTTAACCCTCGGCTTTCGAAACGCCAACCAACGCCGGCCTGAGGCAGCGCTCGCCCACGGCGTAGCCCGATTGCAATTCCTGCATCACGGTGCCGGGAGGTTTTTCGCTGGTGGGCACTTCGAACATGGCCTGGTGGAAATTTGGATCAAACTTTTGGCCTATGGCCTCGATCTTGCGGATGCCGTGGCGCTGGAAAATATTGATGAGTTCGCGCTCGGTGACTTCAACGCCAGCAATCAGGTTCTTTTCAATTTCACCGGCCCGGTCGCGTTCATCCTGGGAAATCGCCAAGAGTGCACGGCCCAGATTATCGGAGACGCTGAGCAAATCGCGTGCGAAGTTTGAGGCGGCATAAAGTGTGGCTTCGGCTTTTTCACGCTCGGTGCGTTTGCGCAAATTTTCCATCTCGGCGGCCAGGCGCAAGAGCCGGTCCTTGAGGCTGGCGGCTTCTTCCTTCAGCGCCGCGATTTCCTCATCCCGCGGATCGGCGAGTGGCGCCTCCATCGGAGATTCGATCTCAATGCCGTCCAACTCTTGCTCAGGCAGGTTTGTTTCGTCGCTCATCGCTTCACTCAATCTGATGTCAGGGATTGGCCCCGCATATCGGCTGTAACGGGCAAAAAATCAAGTGAGAAGGCGGCTCACCACCTTGGCGGTGTAATCCACCATGGGGATGATGCGGGCATAATTCATGCGGGTGGGGCCGATAATGCCCAGTACGCCCACGATTTTTTCCTCTTTGTTCTTGTAAGGGGCGACAATCAGCGAGGAGCCCGACATGGAAAACAGCTTGTTTTCCGAGCCAATGAATATCCGCACCCCCTCGCCGCCTTCGGCCAGTCCCAGAAGCTGGATCAATTCCTTTTTGTTTTCAATATCTTCGAAAAGCTTGCGGACTTTCTCAAGCTCGTCCAGCGCCTTGGTGTTTTCCAGCAGATTGGCCTGACCCTTGACGATGAGGGTTTTTGAATCAGCATCACTTTCGCCCGACCAGATGGCCACGCCCGCCTCCACCACCTTGGCCGACACCTCATCCAGCTCGCGCCGCAGCGTGTCAATTTCGAGCTTCATGAAAAGCTGTACTTCGGCGATGGTCTTGCCTTGGAACCTGGTCGAAAGATAATTGGAGGCGCGGGTGAAGATGGCGGGCGGCAGGCCCGGCGGCACTTCGATGATGCGGTTTTCCACGGCCCCATCCTCGCCCACCAAAATGACCAGGGCGCGTCCCGGCGCAAGGTTCACAAACTCAATATGCTTCAGCCTGGCATTCATCTTGGGCGACATCACCACGCCCGCGCAATGCGAAAGGCCCGACAACAGCATGGAGGCTTCGCCTAACACGTCCTCCAGCCGCCGCTGGCGGTTCGAAGCGGCGATCTCGATATCAATGCGGGTGCGCTCTTCGGGGGTGACCGCCCCCACCTCCATCAGCGCATCGACAAAAAAACGAAGCCCCGCTTCGGTGGGGACGCGGCCCGCGCTGGTGTGGGGCGAATAGATGAGACCTGCTTCCTCGAGGTCCATCATCACATTGCGGACGGACGCCGAGGACAGGCTGGCGGGCAGGATTTTCGAAATGGTGCGCGATCCCACAGGCTCGCCGGTTTCCAGATAGGTATCCACCAGCCGCCGGAAAATATTGCGCGACCGCTGGTCAAGATCGGCCAGAAGCGAGGGGCGGTCGTCCAACAGCGTGGCAGGCGGTAAAATGCTCATGGGACTAATGTAGGGGGAGATGGGCCGATTGTCATGGGTGGAAATGAGGGGCAGTGACGGCTGCTGATGGCAATTTCATCTCTGCATTGTTTCAAGAAAATCAATCAGGTTCCCGATGCGCCGTTGAACTGTTCCCTCGTCACCCTCGGCTCCTCCCAGGCCATCCTCGGCCTCCATCTTGAACCACTGGCCCCAGACCGGCATTTCGCGTTCGCCGTGCAGCTTGATGTCCTCGCGCCCGTCGATGATCCGATGCAGCCGCTCTTTCGGAAACACCCCGCCATTCCGCGCCGAGAGCGTCGTGAGGTCGGGAGGCGGCCTGCTGAGTCCAAAGACCTTGGGGCCTTCGCCGCGTCCGTCTTCGCCGTGGCAATTGGCGCAATACAAATGGAAATTGCGCTCGGCTGTGATGCTCGCATTGCCACCTCCCTCTGGCTCCTGCGCATGGGGCTGGCGCGGCGCGGCGATCAGCAGGAGTGCCGCAAGCGAGGAAAAGCAAAGGAAAGAAGCACAGGAGCTGTCGCGCATTCATGTCTTCCCGCAGCAAACGCCTAATTCGCCTGAATCGTTCCGATGTAGCTCACGAGCGCGTCTATCCGCCCACGGACCACTTCTTCCTGGGCTCCCTTGCCGCTGACGGACGACCCCGCCTCGAACTTGAACCAATCACCCCAAACCGGCATGTCGCGGGGGCCGTGCACCTTGACTTCGTGACGGCCGTCGATCACGTTGTACACCCGCTCACGCGGGAATGAGCCGGCGTTCTTCTTTCTGAGCTGCGTCAGGTCGGCCGCGGTGATCGTCAGAAACTCGGCGACGGTTCCATCGCCCTTTCCGCTGACGCCGTGACAGGCGGCGCAATAATTGACAAAGTCGGAACGGCCCAACTCGTGGCCCAGGCCGCCAAGCTGGCCAGCGCTCAACCGCGTCGTCGAATTGGCAAGAACACCGACCGAGCCCACCACAAGCGCCACCAGGACAACACGGCCAACAATCACTTTTCGCATCATGATTCCTCCTGTTCCAAGAGTGACAATAGTGGCTTGCGCCAACACATAATTGATCTGGATCAACCCACACGAAACCGATGCCGCGCGACTGACACCGTGCCCGCAACACCCGCGTTCACCGGAGATTAATGCGGATTGGCAACCGGAAACCAATGATTCATGATTAATGTATTTTGCGGGCTTTCCATCCAATTCGCCTGATTTGCTTAAGCGGATTTCAACCGCGTGGGCAGAGTCTGCATTCCAATGATTACACTGGAATGGGGCTTTCGAGATGAACGGGAAGATCCTTGCTTTGTTGTTTACCATTGCGCTGACAGGCACCGCGGGTGCCGCAGATGTCAGCGGCACGAATAAATTCAACGGGTCGGCAGAAGGGATGCTGGCGGTCGCATATAACGCGACCCCGCCAGCAGCGGCCGCCCATGTTATCCACTATCCTTACAGCGTGGTTGCGCCCGCTTCCGGCACGCTGGACAACCCCGGCGAAGTCCATGGCTCACCATTGAACCGTGCCTCCGCCCCGGTCCTGTCGTGGATGCATAAAATCACAGCCTTCTTTGAACCGCGCAATTTCGCGGAAAGCTGCATGGCCAGGGCGGTCTACTTCGAGGCCCGCTCAGAATCACGGCAGGGGCAGCTCGCGGTGGCGACAGTTATCCTCAACCGGACCAAGTCGTTGCACTATCCGTCTTCCATCTGCGGCGTGGTCTACCAGGGCGCCAGCCGCTTGAACTCCTGCCAGTTTTCCTTCGCCTGCGATGGCAAACCAGACTTTCCGCAACATGACCGGGCTTGGGAGACGGCGCGTGAAATTACCACCATGGCGCTCGGGGACGACAGGACGGCAGGGGACGACCAGATGCAGATCGTCGCCACCGCAACCCATTACCATGCCGACTATGTCAGGCCGCGCTGGTCCAGGTCCCTCAATCGCCTCACCAAGATCGGACGCCACATCTTCTATTCACAAGGCTAGGCAAGTGAACAGGGGTCATTGAAGACTTTCGCAATCTTCACCAATACCCTAAAATAGAATGCCGGGACTGAACATCTAGAATTTCGGTCTACGCTTTTCCCGAAACGCGGATATGCCTTCCTTGAGGTCGGCGCTCGCGGCTGCGACCGCTCCGGCGAGCGCTTCGAGGGGACGTTCCAGTTCTTCGCCTTCGGCCGCATTGATCAGCATTTTTGTTGCCTGGGTCGCTATGGTTCCGCGCGCCATTAGCGTTCTGGCCATTTCCTGCGCTGCGTTCAACGCCAGGCCTTTCACAACGACCTTATCGACAAGGCCCAAAGCGCGGCCTTCTTCAACCGTGAAAACTTCACCGAGCAACGCCATGCGGCGGACAAGCTGGGACCCGAATCTCCTGACCGTGCGCTGGCTTCCAGACCAGCCGGGGATAATTCCCAGACTGGTTTCCGGCGAACCCAGTTTCACATGCTCTTCCGCAATGCGGAAATCGGCGGTTGCCGCCAATTCCAACCCACCACCGAGCGTGTGGCCGTTGAGGGCGGCAATTAGTGGCTGGCGAAGCCTTGCCAGCGCATCAAAGGCGCGGTTCCCATGACGCACCCACGCCATGCCAAAATCATCGGGAGACCAACTGGACCAGGCCTCGATATCGCCCCCGGCACAGAATGACTTGTCGCCTTCGCCAGTAATGATAGCAACGCGCACGTCGCGCATTGCTTCAATGAGATGTGCGGCGCGTTCCAGTGCCAACACCATTTCATAGTCAAGCGCGTTGAGTTTCTCGGCGCGTGCCAAAATCAGAACAGCGACGTTTTCAATCACCTCAAGTCGGATGCGTCTGTCGCCAGTATCAATCATGGAGCTCTAGCCCCATGACGGCTGGCCGAAACAAATCGGCGTCCATGGTTTTCAATGTTGGGGAGACAATCAATGGGAACTCCGATTGATCAAGTATATTGGACTGCAATTCAACTCCGGGCGCGATTTCGGTGACCACAATGCCCTCTGGTGTGAGTTTCATCACGCAGCGCTCGGTAACATAGGTGACATCTTGTCCTTGCGTTACACCACGCCTGCCGGAGAATGAAACCTGTTCCACTTCGCGCACCAGCTTCTTGACCTTGCCTTCTTTTTCTATCTTCAGTTTGCCATCGACAATTTCCATTTTCGCGCCAGCATTGAAGAATCCGGAGTAGACAATCTTGCGGGCGCGCGCTGTGATATCTACAAAGCCTCCGGCGCCGGCTGTAACATGCGGCCTGACGCCGAGTTTCGAGACATTGACCGAGCCATGGCTGTCAATCTGCAGGAACGAGAGCAACGAACAGTCGAAACCCCCGGCCTGGAAATAGGTGAATTGATGGGGCGACGGCACGATTGCTTCCGCATTCGACGAGCAGCCAAACTGAAATTCAAGCAGGGGAACTCCGCCAACGGCCCCCTGTTCAATCACCCAGGTCACTTTACCATGGAGGCCTTCCTCGAGAAAAATCCGGGGCACGTTGGCGGAAACGCCAAAGCCAAGATTGACCGCCCAGCCTGTTTTCAGTTCCTGAGCGGTGCGGCGGGCAATTGGTTTTCCCGTGCCAAAATCCATGAAGGAGAATGAATTGAGCGGCTTGAACACTTCGCCTGAAATTGCCGGATCATAGGATGTTTGGGTCGTTTGCCACTGGTCCGGCGCTTCAACGATATAGTCGATCAATATGCCCGGTACCCTGACATTATGGGGTTTCAGGGTTTCATTCTCGACCACGAATTTCACTTGCGCGATCACAATGCCACCCGTGTTGTGGGCGGCCATGGCGATATCAAGGGCTCCGAGATAGGCGCCTTCCTGCTCGAAGGTAAGATTTCCGCGTTCATCCGAAGATGTGGCGCGAATGATGCCGACATTGGGAATGATGGACGGGAAGAACAGCCACTCTTCGCCTTCAAAACTGATTTTTTTGACAATTGGCGCCTCCGCGGCTTTGGCGTTCATGGCGCACCCCTCGCGGTCCGGATCGACGAAAGTGTCCAGCCCCACTTTTGTAATGACGCCGGGGCGTTTTGCCGCCGCCTCGCGGATCATATCGAACATGATGCCGGAGGGCACATTGTAGGCTGGCATTTCATTGGCCCCCAGCATCTTCCAGATTTCCGGTGGTTCGGCTGATGATGGTCCCGACGGGTAGGAGCCTCCGATGATGCGCCCGACAAGACCCGGCTTGGCGATGTGATCCACGCCCTTGATGCCATAGAAGTCTCCGGCAGCGATTGGATGCAGCATGGTGAGATTGCGCGGGAACTTCTCGCGATCAAATCGTTCTCCCAGCGCTTTCAAAATGGCGTCCGGACAATTGAGGCCGGACGAGGAGTTAACCGCCACTATTGAATCACTGGCGATGGCTTTCACCGCCTCGGCGGCTGTCATGATCTTGGGCATTTTCTACCTGTTACCGCGGATCAAGTCGGCGGCCTTTTCTGCGATCGCGATGGTTGGCGCATTGGTGTTGGACGAAACGATGCGCGGCATGATTGAGCTGTCGCAAATTCGCAATCGCTCGATGGCGTGGACATGGAGTTTTGTGTCCACCACCGCCATGTTGTCTGTTCCCATCTTGCAGGTGCCAACCGGATGATAGGAAGAGCGGGCGCTGCTGCGGGACGCCTCTTCATATTCCTTGCGGGTTTTGCATGAAGGGCCAGGAAAATGCTCTGACTCAACAAATCTCTTCATGGATCTGGTTCTGCCCACTTCCTGGGTGATTTTAATCCCTTCAACGTGGCGGTCGAGATCATATTGCTCGGCGAATGAGTTGGGGTCAACGATGGGCGCATCTGCCGGGTTGTTTGAGCGAAGCGTCACACTTCCCCTGGAGCGGGGCCTTGTAAAGTAGGAGTTGCACGTGGCGCCATTGCCGCCCGGAACTGAGCCCACGCCTTTTTCAACGCCTGCGCCTGCGAGAAAATGAAATTGCAGGTCGGGAGTCTTCTCGGCCTTGCCGCCCCACCAGAAAGCGCCTGCCTCGACAATATTCGAGGCTACGGGCCCGGACCTGAACAAGACATACTGCATTCCAGCCCACGCCTTCCAGTGCAGGCTTTTGTACTTGTCATAGGAATGCGGACCATTCAGAACCCATATCACATCCGTTGAAAAGTGATCATGCAGGTTCTGGCCAACACCGGGCAGGTTATGCAAGGTTTTGACACCCCTCTCCTTGAGGTGACCCGGAGGCCCGACGCCAGACAGCATCATGAGTTTGGGCGAACCGATCGCGCCGGCCGTGAGAATAATTTCGCTCGCCGCCTCAATCTTTTTTGGCTGGCCGCCTTCGATGATTTCAACAGCGGTGGCCCGGCCCTTCTCAACAATAATGCGGGTCACAAACACATCGGTTCGAACCGTGAGATTGGGCCGCTTCATGGCGGGCCGGAGATAACCCACAGCGGCACTGCAGCGCCTGCCGTTGCGGGTTGTCGCCTGATAAAGGCCAGCGCCAGCCTGCTTGCCCGAATTGAAATCCGGATTGAAGGGCATGCCAAAATCCATGCAGCCCTGCA
>VFJY01000060.1 GCA_009885825.1 Rhodobiaceae bacterium
CGGCCGCCGTATCAGGTCCGGGCGACAAACCGAACAGATCAGGGGCCTCACCGGCGGCGAGCGCCGTGTTCAGCCGGGTCGTGTAGTTGGTGCCCGCGATCTCCTCGAGCTGGATATCGATTGTCGGGTTTTCCGCCTCGAACTTGGTGAGGATAGCCTCAACGCGGTCCTTCCACTCGGGGTGGTTGTGCCACATAGTCAGGACGGTCTTGTCCTGCGCGAGGCTCGGCAAGGCGGTAGACGCGAGCAGGACGCCCACTATCAAACTCTTCAACAGATTATGCTTCATTGTATCCTCCTTCTGGGTTCATCCGCACCTTCCTTTGGGGCGGTTCGTACCCGGCCGCGCATCGGCCGGGCAATTCCATTCGACCTACGGGGAGCCGGCCCACCAACTCCCAACTCAAATCGCGAGGCCGCTGGCGGCATCGAAGAAGTGCAGGCGATCGCATGCGACCGCGACCTCAACTGTCTGTCCCACCTCGGCCGTTGAGCGGGCACCAAACCGGGCAATGCAGATGCTGGTGATACCCTCGGCGACAATGATTTCGTCGAGCGAGTCTTGGTCGGCAACCTTTGCCGCAGGCGCGTCGAGTGCGAAATGCACCATCTGGTCGGAACCTAGAGATTCGGTGATCAGGACAGGCGCGACCAGCCGCTGTTCACGGGGGTGGTCGGGCACAAGAGCGGCGTATTCCATGTCCTCGGGGCGGATGCCGACGATTATTTCGCCACCGATCTTGGCCGCTAGCGCGGGGCGGCCAGTGAAGATAGACGACGGCACTTCGAGGCGATTTTTGCCCAGTACGAGCACGCAGCGCTCTAGGCCCCCCTCGAGCTGTCCGCGAAAAATGTTCATCGACGGCGAGCCGATGAACGAGGCGACAAATGTATTGGCCGGCTTGTTGTATATGTTGGTGGGCGTATCGACTTGTTGCAGCACGCCGTCGCGGAGAAGCGCCACGCGATCCCCCATGGTCATCGCCTCGACCTGATCGTGCGTGACATAGATGGTGGTCACCTTCAGGCGGCGCTGGATCTGCGCGATTTCAGAACGCATCTGTACCCGGAGTTTTGCATCAAGATTGCTGAGCGGCTCATCCATCAGGAACACCGAGGGCTGCCGGATGATCGCGCGGCCCATCGCAACGCGCTGCCGCTGCCCGCCAGAGAGGTTGCCAGGTCGGCGCTTGAGATAGTCCTTGAGCTGCAGGATGCGCGCGACTTCTGCGACGCGCGTCGCGATCTCCTTTTTCGGGCGCTTCGCAATCTGCAGCGAAAAGGCGATATTGTCGAAGACCGTCATATGCGGGTAGAGCGCGTAGCTCTGGAACACCATTGCGATGTCGCGGTCGCGGGCATCGAGGTCGTTCACCACCTCGTCGGCGATTGATACCTCGCCGGCAGTGATTTCCTCGAGGCCGGCTATCATTTTGAGGGCAGTAGATTTGCCACAGCCCGACGGGCCGACGAGAACCAGAAATTCACCATCTGCAATGTCGAGACTGAGGCCATCCAAGGCGGTAACGCCACCAGCATAGGTCTTTGTCAGGTTGGATAGAACAACGCGTGCCAAACTACGTCTCCCGAAAGCGAGTCGGCTGCGGATCAGCGTCTCGCAGTCCAACCATGGCACGTATTCGGCCTGCAACCGACGGTACCAGTTTCTTCCAACGCCAGAGTTCGCCTCCGATCGTTGTTGTGACATAGTTGAATTATGTTACAACATATGTCAACTACAATGTGCTGAGCGCCACTTGTCTCCGTAGATCTTTATACCGCGATGCAATAGGAACCCCATCATGAACAAAGCCACCTCCTTGCTTCGCCGTCACTCCCTTCAGGGCGAGGCTTCCCTCGTGCAGCCGGAAAACGTTTATTCCAGGATCCGGGACGACATCATCAAGGGCCATATCCCGGCAGATTCTCGGCTCAAGATCCGCGATCTGGCGGCGCGCTACGGCGTCAGCACCAACCCCATCCGCGAAGCTCTTCAGCAATTAAGGGGTGAAGGTTTCGTCATCATCACGCCCAACCGTGGCGCGAGGATACGTCCCATCGACGAGATCTTCCTACGCGACACGAACGAGATCGAACTGCTTCTCGAGCCGTACCTGACCCGCTGCTTCGCCGAGGCCGTTACCATCAATCACATCAAGCAGCTGGAAGCGATCCAAGACGAGATCGAAGCTCTCAAATTTCTGAACCTTGACCGGCATTATGAACTCGATACATGCTTCCACTGGCTGATGTACGAGATGCATCCCAACCGGCAGATTCTCGATATGTGGTGCAAGTACCGCGGAGTTCTGGGCGCAGTGACAAGCCGCTTCCCCATCACCATCGGTCGACAGTCGGCGGTGATCGAGGAACATCGGGCGGTCATCGCCTGTCTCAAGATCCATGACGCCGCGGGCGCCGAAGCAGTCATACGTCGGCATGTCAGCGGCTCCGGACGACACATGATTCAGCAGCTGCGAGCCGCAAAGTTATTCTTATAAATCGCGGGAGCAAAGTGTACCACTGAACTGGCTGTGAAGCTCCGGCTGGAGGCGGCGCAATCGTGTACCAGTCCTGCTAGGCCGTCTCGATATCATTGACTGGCATTGAGCGTTAAACAGAACACCTCAAA
>VFJY01000042.1 GCA_009885825.1 Rhodobiaceae bacterium
AGCGGGTGATGGATGCCATTGCCATTGAAACAGGCATGGACCCGCTCGATGTGCGCAAGCGCAATCTCTATTCGCGCGGGCGCGACGTGACGCCCTTCAGGCAAAAAATCGAGGGCAACATTGCCCTTGAGGTTATCGAGGCGCTGGAAAAATCATCGAGTTACCGGGCTCGGCGCAAGGCGATTGCCGCTTTCAACAAGAAGAATACGGTTCTTAAGAAAGGTATTGCGCTCACGCCCGTCAAGTTTGGCATTTCATTCACGCTCACCCATCTCAATCAGGCGGGCGCGCTGGTTCACGTCTATACGGATGGTTCGGTGCATCTCAATCATGGTGGCACTGAAATGGGGCAGGGGCTCTATATCAAGATCGCTCAGGTTGTTGCCGAAGTATTCGGCATCTCGGCGGACCGGGTTCGCATTACGGCCACGACAACCGGCAAGGTTCCCAACACTTCGCCAACGGCTGCTTCTTCGGGCACGGATTTGAACGGCATGGCGGCAAAGGCTGCCGCTTCGGCTATCAAGACTCGCATGATCGATTTTGCGGCGAAGGAATGGAAAGTTGCGAAGTCGCGCATCAAGTTTGAAAAGGGCCAGGTCCTTATTGGCAATCAACGCATTGCCTTCGGCGAGCTGGCGAAGAAAGTTCATGGCGGACGTGTGTCCCTGTCATCAACGGGCTTTTATTCCACGCCGAAAATTACCTGGGACCGGCCCAATGGACGGGGCAATCCGTTTTTCTATTTTGCCTATGGGGCCTCGTGCTCGGAAGTCACCATTGATACGATGACCGGCGAAATGCGGGTGGACCGGGTTGACATTCTCCATGATGTTGGGCGTTCGCTCAATCCGGCGATTGACATGGGCCAGATCGAAGGCGGTTTTGTGCAGGGCATGGGTTGGCTGACGACCGAGGAACTTGTGTTCGACGACAAGGGGCGGCTGCGGACGCATGCGCCGTCCACTTATAAGATTCCTTGCGCTTCCGATGTGCCAGCAGATTTCCGGGTGAAGCTCTATGAAAGTGGTGGCAACCGGGCGGATTCGATTTATCGCTCCAAAGCGGTGGGCGAGCCGCCGCTTATGCTGCCGATTTCCGTCTGGTGCGCTATTGCGGATGCGGTTGGCAGCCTGAAGCCGGGAGCTATCCCAAAGCTTGCAGTGCCAGCCACGCCTGAGGCAATCTTGCGGGCGGTGAAAGCGATGCGGCCATGAAAGTCTGGTCACACATTGTCAAAACACTGGAAGCGCATGGCACCTGCGCCATGATTTCGGTTGCGAAGATCGAAGGTTCAGCACCGCGGGAAGCCGGTGCCCGCATTGTTGTGACATCGCTGGGATTTCATGGGACTATTGGTGGCGGCACATTGGAATGGCATGCCATTGCCAAGGCACAGGCCCTGCTTGGCAAGCCAACACAGCATAAATTGAGCAGCCATTCGTTGGGTCCTGACCTGGGCCAATGCTGCGGCGGGCGGGTTCAACTTGTAACCGAAGTGTTCGCGCGAAGCGATCTCCTGCAAGCAAAGACTTTTGCTGTACGCGAAGCAGAAGGATCATTTACACTCGCTGGACGTGTTTTGGGTCCCGACTTCGTCGAGCAATTTGGCGACAGCAACCGCAAGCTCTATCTCTTCGGGGCGGGGCATGTGGGGCGTGCGCTTGTTCTCTTCCTCGCGCAATTGCCATTTGATGTCATCTGGATTGACGCCAGGGAAGAGGCTTTTCCCTCAGTTGTCCCCGCAAATGTGGTGACAATTCACAGCGGGAACCCGGTTGCGGAAATTGCAAACGCAGCTTCCGGCAGCTTTGCCCTTGTCATGACCCATAGCCACCCCCTTGACCTTGAAATCATTGATGCGGTGTTGCGGAACCCTAATTTTGCCTATGCGGGCCTGATCGGCAGTGCCACAAAGCGGGCGCGCTTTACCAAGCGATTGCGCGAAGGCGGCGTGCCTGATGAAAATATCGGCAGGCTGGTCTGCCCAATTGGGGTCCATGGCATAAAATCCAAGCACCCTGCCGCAATTGCGGCAGCGACCGCGGCCCAGTTGCTTGAAAGGGACGAGTTGTTGAGAACAGTGGTAAATCCACTCGCAGAGACAGTAAATTTAGTTAAAGTTGGCCACGGGAGGCGTGCATCATGAAAGCACCGGAATATCTGCTTGAGGCCATCGATATCGTCAAGGTATTCGGAACCTTGCGGGCCAATGACGGTGTCACGCTGCGCGTGGCTCCCGGTGAAATCCATGCCTTTCTGGGCGAGAACGGGGCCGGCAAATCCACGCTGGTCAAAATGATTTACGGATCGCTGCATCCGACATCTGGAACGATCAAGTGGATGGGCAAGGAAGTGGTCATTCCCAATCCCAATGCGGCGCGCAAGCTGGGCATCGGCATGGTGTTCCAGCACTTCTCGCTGTTTGAAGCGTTGAGTGTCGCTGAAAATATTTCCCTGGCAATGCCCGGAAAATTTGATCTCGCCGCACTTTCTAAAAAGGTCGCACAGGTTTCCAAGGAATATGGCTTGCCGCTCAATCCAAGTGCAACGGTGGCCGACTTGTCCGTTGGCGAGCGCCAGCGCATTGAAATTGTGCGTTGCCTGTTGCAGGAACCCAAGCTTCTCATCCTTGATGAACCCACTGCTGTTTTGACACCACAGGAGGCGGATCAGCTTTTTGTGACATTGAAGCGATTGGCAAGCGAGGGCTGTTCGGTTCTTTACATTTCGCACCGGCTTGAAGAAGTGAAGCGTCTTTGTCACTCGGCGACGATCCTGCGCCATGGCAAGGTTGTTGCGTCCTGCGATCCTGCCAAGGAAACAGCCGCCAGTCTCGCCAAACTCATGGTGGGTGGTGATGTTCACACGGTGCGCGCAGCCAAGGTGCCGAAAGATGGCGTTGTGCGCTTTTCGCTGAAGGATGCCAGTCTTGAGGCTGAAGGACCCTTTTCGGTTGAGCTCAAGAATATCAATCTCGACGTGCGCGGCGGTGAAGTCATCGCCATTGCAGGTGTTGCGGGCAACGGCCAATCGGAACTTTTTGACGCTATTTCTGGGGAGCGGCCCCTGCCTCGCGGTGATGCGGTTTCAATCGATGGTGCCTCCTGTGGGGCCATTGGCGTGATCGCGCGCCGAAGGATGGGGGCCGCTTTTGTACCCGAGGAGCGTTTGGGCCATGGTGCCGTGCCGGCCTTTGCGTTGTCCGAGAATGTTGTTCTTACCCGGCATTCCGATGACGACTCCTTGGCGGTCAAGGGACTGCTGGACCGTGGCAAGGCGAGCGCCATAGCCGAAAGGGTGATCAAGACCTACGATGTGCGGAAGGGCAAGCCGGATCCGGAAGCGCGTTCGCTTTCCGGCGGCAACCTGCAAAAGTTTGTGGTTGGGCGGGAGCTGGATCGCAATCCGAAAGTTCTGGTTGTCAACCAGCCGACCTGGGGAGTTGATGCGGGGGCGGCAGCGACCATTCGGCAAGCACTCATTGATCTTGCGCGCTCGGGCTCAGCGGTTGTTGTGATCAGCCAGGACCTGGACGAGATATTTGAACTGGCGGATCGTATTGCGGTGATTTCACGGGGGCAGCTTTCAGAGGCACATCCCGCCCACGAAATGACAGCGGAAAAAATCGGCCTCTTAATGGCAGGCGCGCACGAGAAATTAGAGGCAAGCCATGCAGCTCGTTCTTGAGAAACGCAGTGATCGCTCCAAGTTCTTTGCGATTGCATCACCTTTTCTTGCCCTGCTGCTGACGTTGATTGCGGGCGGGCTGATCTTTGCCGCGCGGGGCATCAATCCGCTGGAAGGCCTTTATGTTTATTTTGTCGAGCCGCTTACGCAGGTCTGGTCGGTTGAACAGCTCATTGTCAAAGCCACGCCACTTGTTCTGATCGGCGTGGGACTTGCCGTTTGTTACATGGCCAATGTCTGGAACATTGGGGCCGAAGGCCAATTGACCATGGGAGCCATTGTCGGAAGCATCGCGCCCGTCATGTTCCCTGCGTGGCAGGATCCCTCAATTCTTGTGGTCATGCTCATCATGGGATTTGTTGGTGGCGCGCTTTATGGAGCCATTCCTGCACTCCTCAAGACCCGCTTCAATGCCAATGAGATTCTCACCTCGCTCATGCTGGTTTATGTGGCAGGACTGTTCCTTGACTGGCTGGTGCGTGGGCCATGGCGTGATCCGAAGGGTTTCAACTTTCCGGTCACGACGACTTTCGAGGGCTGGCAACTGCTTCCGACATTTGGCGGTACCATTCATCTCGGTGCATTGTTTGCTCTGCTTGCCTGCGCGGCACTTGCTTTCCTGATGGCCAAAACCCTCAAGGGTTTTGAGATCAAGGTCACTGGCAACGCGCCGCGCGCTGGCCGTTTTGCAGGCTTTTCGCGCGAAAAGATGGTGATGTTCTGTTTCCTGCTTTCGGGCGGCCTTGCGGGCCTTGCCGGGATCAGCGAAGTGGCAAGTGTTGTCACCAAATTGCAGCCGCAAATTTCGCCGGGTTATGGCTTTGCGGCGATTATCGTAGCTTTCCTTGGTCGTCTCAATCCCATTGGCGTGCTCTTTGCGGGGCTGCTGCTTGCATTGAGCTACATCGGTGGCGAGGCGGCACAAGTGACACTCGGCATTTCCGACAAGATTGCCAAGGTGTTTCAGGGCATCCTGCTTTTCTTCATCCTCGCCTGCGATACGCTGATCCTTTACCGGATCAAGTTTGAACCAACGATCAAGCCCGTGCTGGTGAAAGGTTAGAGCCATGGAGATGTTCACAGCCATTCTGCTGACCGTTATCACGGCGTCAACGCCGCTGCTGCTTGCGGCTATGGGGGAACTGGTGGTTGAGCGCTCAGGTGTTCTCAATCTTGGCGTTGAGGGCATGATGGTGATGGGGGCGGTCTGTGGTTTTGGCGCGGCGTTCGTTTCCGGCAACCCCTATTTGGGCATTCTCGCTTCGATTGCGGCTGGTGTGTTCATGTCGCTGCTGTTTGGCCTGCTCACGCTTACGCTTGTTGCCAATCAGGTGGCTACTGGCCTCGCCCTCACGCTGTTGGGCCTCGGTCTCTCCGGCCTTATCGGTGAAAGTTTCGTCGGCCAGCCCGGTGTGAAACTTGGCAATATCGGCGGCATTGATGTCCTGGTTATATTCTCCTTCATCCTCACCGGCGCGGTCTCATATGTCCTCACCAAGACAAAGCTTGGCCTTGTGGTTCGCGCCGTTGGTGACAGTCATACGTCGGCTCATGCCCTGGGTTTTGGGGTTATCCCGGTGCGTTATGCCTGTGTTGCTTTTGGCGGCGGCTGTGCAGGTCTTGCCGGTGGCTATCTGTCGCTTGCCTATACGCCGCAGTGGATTGAGAGCATGACGGCAGGGCGCGGCTGGATTGCCCTTGCCCTTGTGGTGTTTGCGTCCTGGCTGCCTTGGCGTGCGGCAGTTGGTGCCTATATTTTTGGCGCGGTTTCCATCATGGGCTTTGCGCTGCAGCCCCTGCAACTCGGCGTGCCATCACAATTCCTGAACGCGCTGCCATATCTTGTAACCATCATTGCGCTCGTCGTCATTTCGCGCAACAAAATACTCATGAGGGCAAACACGCCCGCCATGCTCGGCCAGGCCTTTGTGCCAGACCGATAAGTATAGAGTTGGCCGGTTCCCGCGCGGGGGCTGGCTGGCTTTTGTGAATTCCGCGCGTGAATAACAGGGAGAAGTCGAATGAAAAAATATATTGCGCTTG
>VFJY01000155.1 GCA_009885825.1 Rhodobiaceae bacterium
CTGGTCTCCGACCGGCATCAACGTGCCGGATTATCCAAAGCTGGCGCAATTGTGGTGGCAGCAGATCGGTGATGTGAATTCTGGTGCGTTCACCCCGCAGCAGGCGATGGACCGTCTGGCTGAGGAAATGGATCTCATCATGAGCCGCATGCAGGCTGCCGATGAAGCCAACAAGACCTATGGTGGCTGTGGCCCACGCCTCAACGAGCCAAAGGATGCGGCCGAATGGCTTGGCAAGGCCGATGGTCCAAAGGCCAAGATCGAGAACGAAAAAGAGCAGGGCGTGACGGTTCCCTACGAGGAAATCATCAAGGCTTGGGCTGCCAAGTAAGAAACTGAGCTTCCTCCTGGGAGAGCCGGGGTGCATCACGCTTGATGCACTCCGGCAGTCCTTTGGGAAGGTAACAAATTTTGTCAAACGGCAGGCAGCAATCAAGCCATGGCTCTTGAGCTAAAACAAGTCTCCAAGCGCGTGGGCGCAGATGTCCATATCCACGAAACTAGCGCTGTTTTTGCCAGCGGAAGTTTCAACGTGCTGCTTGGCACGACGCTCGCTGGCAAGACAACCCTGATGCAACTGATCGCCGGCATTCAAAAGCCCACCACGGGCGAAATCTGGTTCAGGGGCAAGAACATCACATCTGTTCCCGTGCAGAAGCGCAATGTCTCCATGGTCTATCAGCAGTTCATCAATTATCCGAATTTCAATGTCTATGACAACATCGCTTCGCCACTGCGTGTGGCGGGAATGGATGCAGCGGAGATAGACCGCAGGGTTGGCAAGGCGGCTGAACTTCTGCGCCTTACCTCCATGCTGAAGCGCAAGCCATCCGAACTCTCCGGCGGCCAGCAGCAGCGAACCGCGATAGCCCGTGCCGTCGTCAAGGACAGCGACATCATTTTGCTTGATGAACCGCTGGCCAATCTGGACTACAAACTCCGCGAGGAAATGCGGGAAGAGCTTCCCAAGCTATTTGCCGGCCGCGATGCCATTGTGGTTTATGCCACAACCGAGCCTGCCGAGGCTTTGCTGTTTGGTGGCAACACTGCAACCATGCACGAGGGCCGCATCACCCAGTTTGGCCCGACATCAACAATCTATCGCAAGCCCAACAACCTGATATCGGCCCAGGTGTTTTCCGATCCGCCGATAAACACGGCGAAGATTTCCAAGCGCGGCAAGGTGATAACGATTTTTGACAATATCAAATGGCCTTCGGGCCGGGTTGAAAAAACACTCCCCGATGGGGACTACAACATCGGCATAAGGCCGCATAACATCTCGACATCTGGCGAGGGCGCGCATGTGGGTGTGATCGAGGGCCGCGTCCTGGTGACTGAAATTTCCGGATCGGAAAGTGTTATCCATTGCAAAATCGGTGGCCAGACATGGGTTTCCCAGTCGCACGGCATTCACCCCTTCGAAGTGGGCTCGATCACAAAGCTCTATGTGGATATTGATCAGAGCCTGTACTTTGGCGCAAACAACGAGTTCATCGCATAATGGCCAAAATCACCCTGCAAAACCTTCGTCACAGTTACAATCCTGAACCAAAGGGCGAGGAAGATTATGCCCTGAAGCGCATGTCGCTGGATTGGGCCGATGGCGGGGCTTATGCGCTGCTGGGGCCCTCTGGCTGCGGCAAGACCACATTGCTCAATCTGATTTCCGGATTGCTCATTCCGACGGAAGGCCAAATCCTGTTTGATGGCCGCGACATTTCCAACACAACCCCCGAACGGCGCAATATCGCCCAGGTCTTCCAGTTTCCGGTCATTTACGACACCATGACGGTTTACGATAACCTGGCATTCCCGCTCCGCAATCGCGGCATGGGCGAAGCAGAAGTCGATAAACGTGTCCGTGAGATCGCGGAAATGCTCGATCTCTCCAGGACGCTGCAAAACCGCGCCTCGGGCCTCACCGCCGACGGCAAGCAGAAGATTTCACTGGGCCGCGGCCTCGTGCGTTCCGATGTCAACGTCATCATGTTTGACGAACCCCTGACGGTCATTGACCCGCATCTCAAGTGGCAGCTCCGCTCCAAGCTCAAGGAACTGCACCAGCGCATCCGCCGCACCATGATTTACGTCACCCACGATCAGACCGAAGCGCTCACCTTTGCCGATCAGGTGGTTGTCATGAACAACGGCGAAGTGGTGCAAACCGGAACGCCCATTGATCTGTTCGAGCGCCCCATGCATACCTTTGTGGGGCACTTCATTGGCTCTCCGGGCATGAATGTCATGCCATGCGAAGTGAAGGGCGGCCAGGCGACGTTTGCCGGCCATTCAGTCCAAACAGTGAATGCCAGGAACTACAAGGGCAAAGGCCAGAAGCTGGAGATCGGCGTTCGGCCGGAGTTTGTGAGCTTTGCGAAGACGGGAATTCCTGTTGATATTGTGAAGGTGGCCGATGCGGGCCGATACCGCATTGTCGAGACCAGAGCGGCAAACAGCAGCATAAAATTGCTCGTGCCGGATGGCGATCATATCCCTGTGGGGAAAACCCATCTTGCCTTTGATGCCACGCGGACACAGATTTATGAAAATGGCTGGATGGTGGGAGTACGCCCATGAGCAGCAAGACCGTGAACCAGAATGCCTGGTGGCTGGTGCTGCCAGTTTTCATCATGGTGGCCTTCAATGCGCTGATTCCGTTGATGACCGTGGTGAACTATTCAGTGCAGGAGAGCTTTGGCAACAACGAGTTCTTCTGGTCCGGCACCATCTGGTTCGAGCAGCTTCTGGAGGACGACCAGTTCCGCAGTTCGCTTCTGCGCCAGATCTCCTTTACCTCGATCGTGCTGTTCATTCAGGTGCCGCTGGGGCTTGGCATCGCGCTCTGCATGCCGCGAAAGGGCCCTTGGGTTTCCGTCTGCCTTGTTCTGATGGCGCTCCCCTTGCTGGTGCCGTGGAACGTCGTGGGATCGATGTGGAACATCATGGCGCTTCCCGATATCGGTCTGCTGGGGAAGGGGCTCAATGCGCTGGGAATTCCCTTCAACTACACGCGCCAGCCCATTTCTGCCTGGTTCACTGTCGTCCTCATGGATGTCTGGCACTGGACATCGCTTGTCGTGCTGCTCTGTTATGCGGGGCTCGTGTCGATCCCCGACGCTTACTATCAAGCGGCAAAGGTTGATGGTGCAAAACCGTGGGCGGTTTTCCGGTTCATCCAGCTGCCGAAGCTCAAGCATGTGCTGACCATTGCGATCCTGCTTCGCTTCATGGACAGCTTCATGATTTATACCGAAGTCATTGTTTTAACAGGCGGAGGCCCGGGCAGCGCAACGAAGTTCCTTTCAATTGATCTTGTGCAGAAAGCGCTGGGTGGCTTTGACCTGGGCCCTGCGGCCGCCATGTCGATTGTCTACTTCCTCATCATCCTGCTCACCAGCTGGCTGTTCTACACGCTGATGATGCGAAACGAGGCCCAGTGATGACCAAGCGTTCGCTCGTTCCCATTGTTTACATCATCTTTTTGATGCTGCCGATCTACTGGCTGCTCAATATGTCGTTCAAGACCACGAATGAAATTCTGGGCGGGTTTACGGCGTTTCCCCACCAGTTCACGCTCGACAGTTACCACACCATTCTGACCGACCCCACATGGTACATGGCCTATGTGCATTCGCTGATCTATGTCTGCCTCAACACCGTGTTCTCGCTCGCGGTGGCGCTGCCTGCTGCCTACG
This sequence comes from Rhodobiaceae bacterium, assembly GCA_009885825.1. Taxonomy (GTDB): domain Bacteria; phylum Pseudomonadota; class Alphaproteobacteria; order Rhizobiales; family Aestuariivirgaceae; genus Aestuariivirga. The sequence continues at coordinate 3,699 of VFJY01000155.1, forward strand.
CATTTTCGCGCTACCGGTTTTTGGGCGACAAGCATTTGTTCTTCTGGCTCCTGTCGAACCGCATGGCGCCACCTGCGGTATTCGTTCTGCCGTTCGTGCAGCTCTATTCAGCCGTCGGACTGTTCGACACGCATATCGCCGTTGCCCTGGCGCATACATTATTCAACATTCCGCTGGCCGTCTGGATTCTGGAGGGCTTCATGTCGGGTGTGCCCAAAGAGCTTGATGAAACCGCCTATGTTGATGGCTATTCATTCCCACATTTCTTTTTCCGCATCTTCATCCCCACTGTTTCGGCGGGGATCGGCGTTGCCGCTTTCTTCTGTTTCATGTTTTCCTGGGTGGAAATGCTGCTGGCTAAGAACCTTACGTCTGTCGCCGCAAAGCCCATTGTGGCGGCCATGACAAAAACGGCCAGCGCCTCGGGCTATGAGCTTGGCCTGCTCGCAGCGGCGGGTGTCTTGACTCTCATTCCGGGCGCCATCGTCGTCTATTTCGTTCGCAACTATATCGCCAAGGGCTTCGCCCTGGGCCGGGTTTAGGAGGGGCTCATGGATTTTCTCTCGTGGATGGCATGGACCTGGCCCACCGCCTTCTTCTTCATTTTCATATTTTCCAGCATCGCCGCCATGGGCGTTTGGGAATATTACGTGCCCGGCAGCGACCCCCGCCATGGCATTTTTGGCCTGGACACCACGCGCGGCGACAGGCTGTTCATCACATTGCTGGGCTCAGCCTTCATATTTCTGGCGTGGCTGGGAATTTTCGGCGTGCCGCTCTGGGGCGGATTGATCGTGTCCTTGATCTGGGCATTTGTGGTTTTCAGGTGGGTTTAGCTTCTGAGCGTTCCGCCTGTCGCCTTAGCGACACCTGCAATGATCTTCTGTGATACAGCATCAATCTCTTCATCGGTAAAAGTCTTGTCCTTGGGCTGCAGTGTCACCTCAACAGCATAAGACTTCTTGCCATCCTCAAGCTTGAACACATCAAAAACGCTGGCGTCTGAAATCAATGCCTTGTCAGCAGCCTTTGCAGCCTTGATGAGCGCGTCGGCTTCCACCGCGCTATCAACCACAAAGGCATAGTCACGGGTTACCGCCATCAGGTCTGAGGTTTTCAGGGCGGCGCGCGTCGCGGTTTTTGATTTGGCAACTGGAATGGCATTCAGCACAACTTCGAATGCCACCAGCGGCCCTTTCACATCCATGGCCGCAAGCACGCGGGGGTGCACCTCACCGAAGTAGGCCAGCTTGTTCTGCGGTCCCATTTGGATTGTGCCCGAGCGCCCGGGATGAAACCACGCTGGCGCGCCCGACACAATTTGCAAACTGTTGGTGGCAGCACCGCTGGCTTCAAGTATAGCGAGCGCATCAGCCTTTGCATCAAAGGCATCAACGGCGCGAGCGTCCCCTTGCCAATTGCGCGAAACGGCGGAGCCACGGCGGATGCCGGCGGCGCGCAGTGTTTCATCCCCTGGGCGGTCACCCGCATAGGCGTGGCCTACTTCGCTCAAGCACAGATCGGCAAAGCCGCGCTTCGCATTTCGTCCAGCCGCCGCCACCAGATTGGGAATGAGCGAAGGCCGCATGTCGGAAAGCTCTGACGAAATTGGATTGGCCAATTTCAATTCAGCCTGCCCGCCACCAAACAGCGCGGCATGGTGTTCCGGAATGAAGCTCCACGTCACCGCTTCATTGAAGCCCCGCACAGCCAGCGCGCGCCGCGCAGCCAGCATGCGTCTTTGTAACGTGTCAAGCACAGGCGCCGCAATTGGATGCGAGCGTTCCATGGGAACGGCCGGAACATTGTTGAGGCCATAAATGCGGCAGACCTCTTCAACGAGGTCAGCTTCGCCGTGAATGTCGGGCCGCCATGATGGCGCCGAGCATTCCAAACCGTCAGCCGTATCCCTGACGCCAAATCCGAGCGCCGCAAGAATACGTTTTTGCCCGGTGAGCGGAACATCAACACCAATCAAAGTTTTCACCCGGGTCGTTCTTAAAGTGTAGGATCGCGCGGTGTTTGGAACTTCACCCGCAACGACCAGATGCGATGGCGCACCGCCGCAGAGATCAACAATCATCTGGCTGGCTATTTCCGCGCCCGTTTGCGTGAAAGCCGAGTCAACACCGCGCTCAAAACGGTAGCGCGCATCAGAGACAATGCCAAGCTTCCGTCCCGTGGCGGCAGTCCGCAAGGGATCGAAATAGGCCGCCTCCAGAAATACGTTTGTGGTTGTCTCGGAACAGCTCGAAGCCATGCCACCCATCACACCTGCAATAGCCTCAGCAGAATTTTCATCAGCAATCACCGTCATCGCTGATGTGAGCGAGTAACCCTTGCCATCAAGGGCCAGAATTTCCTCGCCGTCACGCGCCATCCGAACGCAGATATTGCCCTTGACCTTGTCCGCATCAAACACATGCAAGGGCCTGCCATAGGCGAAGGTGATGTAGTTGGTGATATCAACCAGCGTTGAAATCGGGCGCAGTCCAATGGCCTTTAATTGCCTCTGCAGCCAAGCGGGCGAAGGTCCGTTTTTGACGCCTCTGAAATAGCGCCCGACAAACAGCGGGCAGGGCTTGCTGTCGCCCTCAAATTTCAGGGATACTGTGATAGGTGAATCAAATGTGCCAGCAACAGGCGTTGCACTCAGAGGCTTGAGCTTGCCCAGGCCTTTCGCGGCGAGATCGCGCGCGATGCCATAAATCCCCAGTGCGTCTGGCCGGTTCGGCGTCACCTTCACATGGATCATTGGGTCATCGAGGCCCAAGGCTTTCACCGCAGGTGTGCCCACCAGCCAATCGCCTGCCACATCAATGATGCCGTCGTGTTCTTCCGACAGCAGCAACTCGCGCTCCGAGCACAGCATGCCCTGGCTTTCTTCACCCCGGATTTTGCCAAGCTCCAGCGTCTCGCCACTCGACGGGATCACCGCCCCCGGCAACGCGATAATGGCCTTCATGCCGGTCCTCGCGTTGGGCGCTCCGCAGACGACTTGAATAATTCCGCTGTCCGTTTCCACTTTGCAAAGTTTGAGCTTATCCGCATTGGGATGCTTCGCCGCCTCAATGACATAGGCCACCTTGAAGGGCGCGAGCAGCTTTGTCTTGTCGGAAACATCCTCAACCTCAAGCCCAACGCCAATAAGGCCATCAACAATCTGCTCAAGGGTGGCTGTGGTATCGAGATAGTCCTTGAGCCAGGAGAGGGTGAATTTCATGCTGCGCTCCCCATCACGTCTGTCATCCCGGCGAAAGCCGGGACCCAGAGCGCGCGCTCCGGAGTTGCGTTTCTGGGTCCCGGCTTTCGCCGGGATGACAAATGGGGGGAGATGAATGAAATCATGACAATCCCCCCGGCAGTGTCGGCACACTCAGCGCCTTGAATCCGTAGTGGCGCAGCCACCTCAAATCCGCCTCGAAAAACGCCCGCAAGTCCGGGATGCCGTATTTCAGCATGGCGATGCGGTCGAGCCCCAGGCCCCAGGCAAAGCCCTGATACTTGGCGGGATCAAGCCCACCAGCCTTGATCACATTGGGATGCACCATGCCGCTTCCCAGAATTTCCAGCCATGACGAACCCTGGCCGATTTTCACCTGGCCGCCTTCCCATGAGCAGTTGATGTCAACTTCCATTGAAGGTTCGGTGAACGGAAAATGGCTGCTGCGAAACCGCATCTTCACGTCATCGACTTCAAAGAAGCTCTTGCAGAATTCAGCCAATATCCATTTGAGATGGCCCATATGGGATGTCTCATCAATCACCAGGCCTTCGATCTGGTTGAACATCGGCGTGTGCGTCATGTCGCTGTCGCAGCGGAAGGTGCGGCCGGGTGCTATGATGCGGATCGGCGGCTTTGACGAAAGCATGGTGCGGATTTGCACCGGGCTTGTATGTGTGCGCAAAACCATGCGGCTGCCATCGGGCTTCTCATTGAAATAGAACGTGTCGTGTTCCTGCCGCGCCGGATGCTCCTGCGGAATGTTGAGCGCGGTGAAATTATGAAAATCATCTTCGATATGCGGGCCTTCGGCCACGGCAAATCCGAGATCGCCGAAAATCTGCACCACCTCTTCCCAGACTTGGCTGACCGGGTGAACCGTGCCGCGGGGCTCAGCGCGTGCGGGCAACGTCACATCAATTTTTTCCGAAGCCAACCGCTGCTCAAGCTGGGCTTCCTGCAAAACGCCCTTTCGCGCCGCAATCGCGTCCGCAACCTTGTCCTTCAAAACATTGAGCGCTGCTCCAGCAACTTTCCGCTCATCCGGCGACATCGCCCCCAATAATTTCATCTGCTCGGAAATGGAGCCCTTCTTGCCGAGGGTGGCAACACGGATGGCTTCAAGTGCCGCCTCCTCAGAAGCTGCCGCCACCTGTTGCAATATGTCTTTTTCGAGCGTCATGAAAAGGGATCCTTGAAACGAATTGGCCGGACCCCATAGTGCGTACACACTTAACGGCCCGGCCAAGGAATTCTAGAAAATGTGAACGTCTACTTATTGAGCAGCCTTGGCCTTCTCAACCAGCGCGGCAAAGCCTTGGGGATCATGGATCGCGAGATCCGAGAGAACCTTGCGGTCCACTTCGATGCCAGCCTTGCTGAGCCCGAATATAAATCGGCCATAGGTCAGGCCCAATTCGCGGGTGGCCGCATTGATGCGCTGGATCCACAAGGCGCGGAAGTTGCGCTTCTTGGTGCGGCGGTCGCGGTAGGCGTATTGGCCGGCCTTTTCGACCGCCTGCACGGCGACGCGGAAAACATTTTTCCGGCGGCTGAAATAGCCCTTCGCCTGGGACATGACCTTTTTATGGGATTTGCGGGCAACTGTGCCGCCTTTTGAACGTGGCATATCAGCTCTCCCTTAGCGCGCGTAAGGCATGTGGATTCTGACGAGCCCGGCATCACCGGGTGACAAAATCATGGTGCCGCGCTGGTTGCGAATTTGCTTGTTCGTGCGCTTGATCATGCCATGTTGCTTTCCAGCTCCGGCGGCGCGAATCTTGCCGGAAGCGGTCATTTTGAAGCGCTTTTTGGCCGAGGATTTCGTTTTCATCTTGGGCATTTGGCTTAAGTCCTTTCAAAGCAACAGGAAGCCGCCATGGCATGCCCTTTACAGGCCAGGCGGCTTAATGAAGGGGTGTAAAGCAGATATTCGCGGGCGATGCAATATGTTAGGGCGCAAACCCCAGTTTTACCTGTAATCCGCCCAGTTCCGAGCGGCCGTAGCTCAATTTCAGTTCATACAGATCCGCAATATCCTCGACAATCGCAAGGCCCAGTCCAAAGCCCTTCTTGGCCTCGTCGAGCCTGCGTCCCCGCTGCCGGATGGTTTCGATTTCCTCGTCGGGAACGCCCGCTCCATCATCTTCGACCATGATGCAATTGTCGACATAGCTGACCTGGATCATCGACTTGGCGTATTTCCTCGCGTTGTCCATGACATTGCCGAGAAGCTCCAGCAGGTCGTTGCGTTCGACCGGGACTGTCACCCTCTTGGGCACTAGATTAAGCCATTTGATGGCATCGCCTTTTGGCAGGCGTTTCAGCGTGGTGAACACCGCATCAACAGTTTCGGCCAGTGGTGTCAAATCATGGCCGCGGCCCGTGGAGAGCCTGGCGCGGACAAGGCCGCGCTCCACATGGCGGCGCATGTTTTCGGCTTGCTCTTCGATTTCGGCGCCAAGTTTGGATAGCCGCCGCTTCTCAAGCTCGCGCGCGACTGCGGACAGGATTGTAAGCGGCGTCATCAGGCCATGGGCCAGGTCGCCGGCGCGCTGGCGGGCCCGCTCCAGGGATTTGTCGCGGATATCCAGGACATCATTCAACTCTTCAACCAGCGGCTCGACTTCCGTTGGAAACTCGCCCTCAAGCCGCTTCAGGTTATGGGTGCGCAGCAATGAAATCTGCTTTCGCAAGGCCTGCAGGGGCCGCAGCCCAATGGTGACCTGCAGCCAGGCCGCCACGGTGAGCGCCGCGCCAATGAGGGAAAGATAGAGAATGAGCTGATCGCGGAACTGCTTGATTGGTGAATCGATCTCGGCACTGTTGGTGCCGACAGAGAGATGCAGCGAAACATCTCCGTCCTTGCCCTTGATCGTAATTGTTCGCTCGACGTAAACCAGCGGCTCACCCTCCGGTCCCAGGTTTGCCGCCGTATTTTTGGCATCCGTATCCCACAGTGATCGCGACCGCAGAAGTTCCATAGGCTGCGCCCCGTTGACCTGGTCAATGCGCCAATATTTGCCGCTGTAGGGCGTTTTGTAGCGCGGATCAGCTAGGGCGCGTATGACTTTCAAATTACCGTTCGCGCCGATTTCGATGGCCCCGACCAGCTGCAGGAGATCATTGTTAAGTTCTTGCACAACCCGGTTGCGAACTTGCTGCTCGAACAAGGCTGTTAGCGCAAGACCGGCGAGAAAGAGCGCGAGTGAAATTGCGATGGCTGCCGAAACAAGCAATCTGAGGCGCAGTGACCCAATGTTCATGCGCCCTCGGCGGCGACAACATAGCCAAAGCCGCGCCGTGTTTCGATGACGCCAGCCTTGATCTTGCGGCGCAGGCGGCCAACCAGGGCCTCTATCGCGTTGGAGTCGCGTTCGCTGTCGTGGGAATACAGCGCTTCACTCAATTCCGCCTGCGAGACGATGCGGCCGCGATTGTGAAACAGGTAGCTGATCAGGCGGTATTCAAGCGGCGTCAGGTTCACCGGAATGCTGTTGACGCTCACCTGTTGAGTGCGGGGATCAAGAGTGACCGAATCTATCGTGATGATGGGCTGCACCTGTCCGCTTGAGCGCCGCAAAAGGGCGCGAATGCGCGCGATAAGCTCCTCCATGCGGAATGGCTTTGGCAAGTAGTCATCAGCGCCTGCATCAATGCCGTCAACGCGTTCGGCCCAGGTGCCCCGCGCCGTGAGGATTATGACGGGAGTGGCCAGGCCCTCGTGCCGCCAGCGCTTGAGAATGGTGAGGCCGTCAAGTTTAGGCAGTCCGAGATCAAGAATTATTGCGGAGTAATTTCCCGTGCTGCCGCGAAACCAAGCCTCTTCGCCGTCGCTGACAACTTCTGCAACATAGCCACTGCCATTTATGGCGTCACGGATGTCCGTAGCGATACGCTGTTCGTCTTCAACAATCAGGACGCGCATTAGGGTGGGGGGCTGAAAGCTATCGCACGGCTCTGGGCGTTGATTTGAAGGTCAAGGATCTTGCTGGATTTGTCGAGCAGTCTGATGCCATAGGTAAGACCGCTTCCCGACCCCGAGAGAGAGACATGCACGATCTCTCCTTCGTAGCTCTTTTTCACGATGTCAAAAACTTCCTTCAGCGACGCTGCGTTGCTGCTCTTGATATAGTTGATTAAGCTGTTTTCCCGCGTGCTATTGCGGTTGCTGACATTTCCAGAGTCGGCCACGCCACTATCGCTGCTCAGCGAATCCGAGTCATCATCATGATCATCATCGTCGTTGTCAAAGTGATGACCTTCGTTATTGTTGTCATCATCATCACCGTCATGATCATCGCCGTCATCATGATCATTGTCTCCACTTCCACTACTGCTATTTTCGCCATCCCCATCCTTGGCAAAGGCAGCGCCGGGCTGCAGGGCCAACACGCCCAACACCACAAGCCAAACAAGATTGCGCCTCAAATTCATCAGGTAAAACTCAAAACCCAGACAAGTTTTTGAAATTACTATCGTTCCACAGATATAGCTTCAATTCTAAGCAAAATAAAGCTGACAGACTCGTGAATAGATCTGTCAGTCAACTGTCAGTTAGGTCATTTTGGCGCGATAATCATGACGATCTGACGACCCTCAAAGCGGGCGTCAGATTCAACCTTTGCGATCTCCGCCGTATCGGCTTTCACCCGGTTCAACAGCCTGTGGCCAAGCTCCTGGTGGGCCATTTCACGGCCCCGGAAACGCAGCGTGACCTTAACCTTGTCACCCTCCTCAAAGAAACGCTTGATGGCCCGCATCTTCACGTCATAGTCATGATCATCAATCATGGGGCGCATCTTTATCTCTTTGATTTCAATTATTTTTTGCTTCTTGCGGGCCTCTGCGGCCTTCTTCTGTTCCTGGAATTTGAACTTGCCGTAATCCAGAATTTTGGCAACTGGCGGAACCGCATCGGGTGAAATTTCAACCAGATCGAGGTTGGCTTCCTCGGCCATTGCCAGCGCTTGGCGGGTCGGCACAACTCCGACATTCTGCCCATCAGCTCCGATGAGCCGCACCTCTCGCGCATCGATGCGATGGTTGATTTTATTGCCTTCTTCCTTCTGCGGGGGGGCGGCACCGCGCGTGATCGTTGGCCTCCTGGGGGGTATGCTCAAGTGTAATAATTCTCCATTTTGTTGCAGTTTTGCATCACTTCAAACTTGCTCTGTATCGAATCCAAAACCAGCGGTTTACAAACAGAGCTATAGACCTTGAAGCTGGGCTGCCGTCAAGCGGGCGTTTTGGGGACCAAGGAACCGAATGGCAAGTGTGGATTTTGAGCAAAGCCCCGATGGTGCGAGACTGGCCTATCAACACGACGGTCCCGCCGATGACTTGGGACGTTGCGGCTTTTTCTGGCTTGGCGGTTTCAGGTCCGACATGGAAGGCACCAAGGCTGAGGCAATGGCTGGTCTTGCCCGCGATGTGCGCAGGCCAAATTTGCGCTTTGATTATTCAGGCCACGGAAAAACTGGCGGTGCTTTTGAAGACGGCACGATCTCAACATGGCTGGCCGAAGCCCGCCATATGTTTACCAAGAAAACAAATTCCAGGCGGATCATCGTGGGCTCCAGCATGGGTGGCTGGCTGGCGCTGCTTCTCGTCCGCACTTTGATGCTGGCAGATGTCACAGCGGCCAGGCGCATTGCGGGTATCGTGCTCATCGCGCCCGCCGTTGATATGACGAGCGATCTCATGTGGGATGAATTTTCACCTGCGGTCCGGACGCAGGTGGAGCGCGATGGTGTTTACATGCAACCCTCCGATTATGGCGAACCTTGTCCCATCACGCTGAAACTGCTGCGTGATGGCGCCAACCACTTGCTGCTCAAATCCGGGCTCGAACTCAAATGTCCGGTGCGCATTTTACAGGGAAGCGCCGACAGGGATGTGCCGCCATCCCATGCGTTGAAAGTGTTTGGCGCGTTGTCTGGCCCCGATACGACGCTGACTTTGATCAAGGGTGGCGATCACCGGCTTTCGACACCGGGCCAATTGCGCCTGATCCGTGAAACTGCGCTCAGGCTTGCCGAAAGGGCCGATGGCATTACGCCGTGAGTGTGGACAGCAAGGCGGCCAGCCCTTCACGGTAGGTTGGATACAGGAATTTGTATCCCAACTCGGTTTTCACCCGGGCATTGGAAACCTTTTTTGAATCCGCGTAGAAACTCCGGGCCATGGCCGACAGCTTGGCCTCGTCAAATGGAATTTCAGGTGGCAACGGCAAATTCAAAAGCCTGGCCGCATAAGCCACCACGTCCTGCGGCGGGCAGGGCTCATCATCACAGGCATTGTAGGCCCGGCCGGGATTTGGTTTGGCGATGGATTCCTGCAGCACACCGGCAATATCATCCACATGAATGCGGCTGAAAATCTGCCCCGCCTTGATAATGCGTTTAGCGCTGCCATCCCTGACACTCAATAATTGATTGCGTCCTGGTCCATAAATGCCTGCGAGGCGAAAGAGATGCGCGGGCTGAGCTTCCAGCCAAGCCCGTTCGGCATCAAGTCTTTTTTCGCCTCGCGGCGTGTTGGGTTTAAGTGGGCTGTCCTCATCAACCCACTCACCTTGCGCATCGCCATAAACACCCGTGGTCGAAAGATAGCCCACCCATGTGAATGGGCGCGATCGCAATTGGTCGCCGCAAACCCGCAAAACCGGATCGCCATTTTCATCCGGCGGCGCTGAGATGAGAACATGGGTTGTGTCAGGCGCAATCCTGAAATTTTGATCGAACAGAAAACTGGCGGCGCCTTGCCCATTGATCTTGGCCACTCCTTCGGCGCTGCGGCTGGTCGCGGAAATTTTCCAGCCCGCAAGCCGGGTTGACAAGGCCCGCGCAGAATAACCAAAGCCAAAACACAGGAGATGATTCACGCCAATGCCCATTCGGCCTTCACCGCCATGTCAGTTTCATCAACCAGATATTTTGCACGCAAGGAATTGATTTGCTCCGCCTCAACAAGTTGCGCGAGCGCCCACACCGCCATGGCGCGCACCAGTGGTGACGGATCACCCAACAGCTTTTCAGCGCGCGGCGCCAAATCCAAATCACCACTGTTGCCAATCGCAATCAACACATTGCGAACAAAACAATCCCGCCCCGCACGTTTGACCGGTGAGCCGGAAAACAACGCCCTGAAGCCAGCGTCATCCAACACAGCCAAATCACCGAGCGATGGCGCTATCAAGTCATCGCGCGCCACAAGCTTGGCCTCGCGCGCCTGCCCGGCGAATTTGTTCCACGGGCACACGGCCAGACAATCGTCGCAGCCATAAATGCGGTTGCCCATGGCCTTGCGGAATTCCAATGCGATATGTCCCTTGTGTTCAATCGTCAGATAGGAAATGCAGCGCTGCGCATCAAGCTGGTAAGGCGCCGGGAAAGCCTTTGTCGGACAGATATCAAGGCACGCCCGGCACGAACCGCAATGATCGGTCTCCGGCGCGTCACGGGGCAGCTCCGCGTCAGTCAGCATGGCGCCAATGAAAAACCACGATCCCAATTCACGCGACACCAGATTTGTGTGCTTGCCCTGCCAGCCCAATCCCGCCCCTTGCGCCAATGGCTTTTCCATGAGGGGGGCCGTATCGACAAAAACTTTCACCTCTGCTTTGGCGGTTCTGGCAAATTGTACCGCGATCCGCTTGAGTTTGCCTTTGATCACATCATGGTAATCGCGGTTGAGCGCGTAGGCCGAAATGACGCCGGTGGATTTGGCCTTCAGTCTTTCCAGCGCGTCAAGGCCCTGACCATAATTCATCGCAAACATCACAGCTGACCTGGCCCCGTTCCACATTTTTTGCGGATCCCCGCGACGCTCTTCGGTCTCAGCCAGCCAAACCATGTCGCCATGATGGTTTTTTGCGATGAACCAGCGCAGCCTGTCCCGGGTCTCGGCATTTGCGCCAGCGGCGCTGATCCTCACACCGCTAAAACCCTCGCGCGTCGCATGGGCGCGCAGGGCCTCAGAAATCGAGATCGGCATAGGCGGGAAGCAGCGGCATGCCGCGAACGGCGTCGCTCAACAAGGGCCGGAACGAGGGGCGTGACTTGATCCGCTGATACCAGGTTTTCGCCACCGGAAAATCCGCCCACGGAATATCGCCGAGATAGTCAATGACCGACAAATGCGAGGCGGCGGAAAGATCGGCAATGGAAAGTTTCTCGCCGGCAAGCCACGAACGGTGGTCAGCCAATGTGCCGATGTAGTCCAGATGGTCACGCAGTCTCGAAAGGCCATAGCGCACCCGTCCCATGTCCGGCGCGCCGCCGCCGGTTTCACGGCTCATGTAGCGCCGGATAATTTTTTCGGTGATGATGGGTTCGGAAACCTCCGCATAGAATTTGGTGTCGAACCAGCCCGCGAGCCTGCGCGCCTCCGCCCGCTCGCGCGTGGCGCCCGGGATGAGTTTCACGTTTCCGGCGCAGGTCTCTTCCAGGTATTCGGTGATGGCTTCGATTCCGTTGATCGGCGCCCCGTCATCCTCGACAAGCACCGGGACAATGCCCGCCGGGTTGAGGTCAAGCAGCGCCTGGCCCGGCTTCCATGGCAACTCCTCCATTAAATCAAATCGCGCCCCATATTCAGCCAACGCCAGACGTGTGCGGCGGCTGAAGGGATCGAGGGCGAAGTGATAAAGAACTGGCATTCCCGGCTGTCATGGTTGCGCAGCATCATTGCTGCCTTGGCGCTTACCCTATAAGACCCTTTGCCACCGAAGGCCAAGAGATTCGGCCTTTGGTTAGTTAAGGGTTGGAGTGGAATGCCAATTGAACAAATCATCGTGCTGGCGCTCATCCAGGGCATCACCGAGTTTCTCCCCATTTCCTCTTCCGGCCATTTGATCCTGGTGCCAGCCCTGACGGGCTGGCGCGATCAGGGCGTCGTCACTGACATGGTGACCAACCTCGGAACGCTCGCTGCCGTTATCATCTATTTCTGGCGCGATGTCGTGGCGATGTTCCGGGGAGCTTTTGATATCGCCAAACGAAAATCAACCGCAAATTCCAGGCTCACCACGCACGTCATCATTGGCACAATTCCAATCGTCATCATCGGCCTGCTGATGAAAGTCACTCACCTTGATGAACACATTCGCAGCGCCACGCTTGTTGCCATAAACGCCATTGTCTTTGGCGTGCTGCTCTACGCCGCCGACGCCATGGGCTTGTTCCGCCGCACCATCAGGGACATGGACTGGAAATCAGCGTCGCTGATTGGCGTTGCTCAGGCGTTTTCACTAAGCCCGGGCACCAGCCGCTCGGGCGTCACCATGATGGCGGCGCGCGGCCTTGGCTTTGTGCGCCCCGAAGCCGCGCGATTTTCTTTCCTGCTGTCAATTCCCGCCAATGGCGCTGCTTCAATATTCATCATTGGCAATGCCCTCGAAAGCGGCGAGGCAATTTCCGGCCCTGTCATTGTGACCGGCATCCTCACCTTCTTCATAGCGCTGGGAACCATAACAGTTCTGATGCGCCTGATAAAGCACATGAGCTTTCTGCCCTTCGTGGTTTATCGTGTCATCCTGGGCGGCGTTCTGTTGGGGCTGATCTATTCCGGAATGCCCCTGGGCGCGGTGAACTGACCCGCTTTGCGGAAGCGATAGAGATAGCTCGGCACAATGCTCTGAATGCTGCGGGGGCCTATGCCAAGGCTTTCAAGGCCCCGCTTCCCGGAAATTGCCTCTTCACTCACCACGCAATCAGCCTTCAAAAGCTCAACCTGGTCGGCGGTCAGAAGAGGCTTGGGCAGCAGGCCCAGCACACTCCCCAATATTTTTGCGGCAGTCCATGGCACCGGCAGCAGCAGGCGCTTGCGGCCGATGGTATCCAGCGTGAACTGCATGAGCTGCTTGAACGTGAAAATCTCCGGCCCGCCAAGCTCAAATGTTTTGCCCGAGGCCTCGCCCCTGTCGACAAGAATGGCGATGGCCTCAGCCACATCGCCCACAAACACCGGCGCATACTTCGTGTGGCCACCGCCAATCAGCGGAAGGGCAGGGGCGAGGCGGCTCATCGCCGCAAACTGGTTGAAGAAATTATCTTCCGGGCCAAACACGATGGAGGGCCGCAGGACAATGGTTCCGGCAAATGCCGCTTTGGCGCGCGTCTCGCCTTCGGCCTTTGAGCGCGCATATTCAGACGGCGAATTGGCGTCAGCGCCCAGGGCTGACATCTGAATGAAAATCTGCGCCCCGGCGGCCTTGGCGGCTTTGGCTGCGGCCTCGGCGCCAAATGCGTGAACAGCGTCAAAACTCTGGGCGCCGCGGCTGGCAAGCACGCCTGGAAGATTGATAACCGCAGCGGCGCCCGCGCAGGCCGCCGCCAGCGAGGCGGGATAGCGCACATTGGCCTGCACCGCCATGACCTGTCCCGGCGTTCCCAAGGGCTGCACATGCCCCGCCAGATCCGGCCTCCGGCAGGCCACGCGAACACGATACCCGCGCTTGGCCAAAGCCCGCGCCACATGCCGCCCCACAAAACCCGAGCCCCCGATGATGGTTACAATTTTGTCTGAGTTCACGAAACCTGATCCGCTGTTGCAAGGAATTCGCGCCGCTTTTAGCCGGGGTGGAGACAGTTGCAAAGAGGACAATTCTGCAGCGCCCGATGCCGCATAGCCTCCAGCGTCACGGACTGGCCCCAGGATGCACCCCGTTGCGTCACAATGAATTCATGGAGGGCCTGTCACGTGATACGGCGTTGTCACATTGCTTTTGGGGGAATATGGAAAAGGCCACAGTATCGGTGCACGGCCGGGGGAGAAATTTTCAGCCTTAGGGAGCTTGAGAAGCTGAACCGGGTTGTCAATATGCTGCGCGCCGCCGTCTTGCCCAGGTAGCGTCAAGTTCGAAATAATGCTCGCATTGACAATCCATCGCGACGCCCGTTAAGAGACGCACCGGATGCCCTGATGGCGGAATTGGTAGACGCACTAGTTTCAGGTACTAGCGATGAAAGTCGTGGAGGTTCGAGTCCTCTTCAGGGCACCAGCGAGTTCAAAATGGAGTGCGGGATTCCAATGGCCATAAAGCTCTACAAAGGCGACTTGCCCGCAGGCCTCGATTTCGGTTCAGCCGCCGCCATTGATACTGAGACCCTTGGTCTTCTGCCGCACCGCGACAAACTATGCCTGGTTCAGCTTTCCGCCGGTGATGGCAATGCCCATCTGGTGCAAATGGACCGCGGCACCTATGCAGCGCCCAACCTGAAGGCCCTGCTCGCCGACTCGAAAGTGACCAAGATATTTCATTTCGCAAGGTTTGATGTGGCGGTCCTCAAGCAATATCTTCAAGTCGACACATTCCCGCTCTATTGCACCAAATTGGCGTCGAAACTGACACGAACCTATACGGACAGGCATGGCCTTAAAGATCTGGTGAAGGAATTGCTCGGAATCGAACTCAATAAGCAGCAGCAGAGTTCCGATTGGGGTGCGCATGTCTTGAGCGATGCGCAGAAGCAATATGCTGCGGAGGACGTCCTCTACCTCCATGAGCTGAAGGCGAGGCTTGATAAAATGCTGGAGCGCGAAGGCAGAACCGGTCTTGCCAAAGCGTGTTTTGATTTTGTGCCCACGCGCGTAAGCCTGGACCTTGCCGGGTGGACCGAAGAAGATGTCTTCGCACACTGAAACCGACAGACTGCTGCAGGCCGCAGCGCGCCGGGCCAGGCTGGCTCCAATCCTGAGCAATATATCGATAGCATTGGCGCTTGGGATTGTCGGCGTCTTTCTCTATCAGTCGGGCCTCGTCGAGGCGCTGATGCCGAGAAACAAACCGGCGCCCCTGACCGTTGAAAAGCCTGAACAGATCACCGGGCAGTCCTCCAGGCTCGCCGGCTTTGACAAGGAAAATCAGCCCTATGAACTGACGGCCAAAAAAGGCTTTCAGGACAAGGATAGACCCAACCTTGTTCACATGGAGGGAATTGCCGGGTCATTCAAGAAAAAGTCCGGTCGTTCCTTCTTTCTGTCGTCCAATACCGGTCTCTATGATTCAAAGCTCAAGGAAATGGACATGGAAGGCCAGGTTAAGATAGAACAGCCCGGCAAGTTTACCGCAGTGATGGAAAAAGCCCGTGTCAGCATTGAGCAGAAGGACCTGGCTTCCGATGTGCCTGTAACTGTTGACTTCGAATCGGGTAGGCTCACCGCAGGCGGCATCAGAATAAGCCAGAATGGCCGCAATGTATTATTCATCAAGGGTGTGAAGGCCCGCTTTGAACCGAAGGCAAACAAGGGAGGCCAAGGCCAATGATCCGCAAAATACTGTATCCAGCGCTGGCGCTATCAGTGCTGCTCCTGTCGCATCAGCAGGCGGCGGCCCAGCAGGCGCCTGTTGATATTGAAGCCAATGAAATGGAAATTATTGACGCCGACAAGCGCGCCATCTTTCGCGGGTCGGTGGATGCAACGCGTAATGGCGATCACATCAAGAGCGATGAGATGATTGTCGACTATTCTGACGTCAAACAGGAGGACGGCACCAGCAAATCCCAGGTGAGCAAGCTGGATGCCAATGGCCATGTCACGATTACCACCGACAAGCAGGTCATCACAGGAGATTGGGCAAAACTCAATGTTTTGACCGACAATCTGGAGGTGGGAGGCGACGTCAAAGTGGTTGAGGGAAAGACGATCTTGCGTGGGCCAAAACTCAGTGTCGATCTCAAAACCAAAAAACTGGTCATGTCGGGAGGCCGCGTCAAGGGCAGTTTTGTTCCAAAATAACGGTATTCATGTAAAATTAAGACAAATGGGCGGTAATAAGTGAAGCAGAACGGTGAAGTTGGACGTAATCAAGGTCCGGGACGGGCAAAATTTGCTCCAGCCCGCACCAGGATCGAAGATTTCCGGGGGTATTCACCCCAGGGAGATCTGACGCCTCAACCAGAACCCGCGCGCGAGGGAATTGTCGCTCACATGCTCGCCAAGAGCTATAAGCGAAGGCCTGTTGTGCGCGGTGTGACACTCACCGTGAGGCGTGGTGAAGCCGTAGGTCTTCTCGGACCCAATGGCGCTGGCAAAACGACGGTGTTCTACATGATCACTGGCCTGATTGCCGCCGACCAGGGAACGATCAGTCTTGACGGGGCAGATATAACCCATCTGCCAATGTACCAGCGCGCCAGGTTGGGCATTGGCTACCTGCCTCAGGAAAGTTCGATCTTTCGGGGGCTGACGGTTGAAGATAATATACGCGCCGTGCTTGAGCTCGTCGAGCCCGGGAGATCACGGCGCGAAAGTGTGTTGCGTGAGTTGCTTGATGAGTTCTCGATTACCCATATACGGCATTCGCCGGCTGTTTCACTATCTGGCGGAGAGCGTCGCCGGGTGGAAATCGCCCGCGCCCTCGCAGCCAACCCCAAATTCATGCTCCTCGACGAGCCCTTCGCCGGAATTGACCCGATTGCAATCGGTGATATTCGCAACCTGGTGCGACAGCTCACCGCTCGGGGAATCGGGGTGCTTATTACGGATCACAATGTGCGAGAAACCCTCGAGCTCATTGACCGCGCCCTCATCATCCATGAAGGCCAGGTCCTGACCGAAGGCACGCCCAATGAAATTGTCAACAATCCGGACGTGCGCCGCCATTATCTGGGTGAAGAATTTTCCTTGTAAGGGGAGTGACCGCCTATGGCTTTGATGCAGCGAATGGATTTGCGCCAGGGCCAGTCGCTGGTCATGACGCCCCAGTTGCAGCAGGCCATCAAGCTGCTGCAAATGTCCAATCTCGAGTTGCAGGCTTATGTTGAGGGCGAGCTTGAGCGGAATCCGTTGCTTGAACGCGATGAGCGCGGCGAGGTGGCAAAATCCGATCAGCCCGAACAAGCCTCTGGCGACACAGACACGGTCGCAGGCCTCAGCGCCAATGAGTCCAACGAAGACCGCCTCCGCACCCTCGATACCGATCTGGAAAATGTTTACACCCACGAAGCCCGCGCCGACGCCAGCAGCCGCGACACGCCTGCCCCCACTGAGTCTGGCTGGGCATCGCTGCGCACATCCAGCGGCGTTTCACTCGACAGTGGCGAGTATGATTTCAGCTCGACCCTCGCCAGGGCTGAAACCCTGGGCGAACATCTGACTGATCAGCTCAACCTGAACATACTTGAGCCGTCCGATCGCATCATTGGCCAAATCCTTATTGGCATGGTGAACGAGGCCGGCTATCTGACTTCAAATCCAGCCGATATCGCGGAGTTTCTCGGAACCACCACCGATCATGTCGCCCGTGTATTGACGGTTCTCAAGACCTTTGATCCCATCGGCGTGTTTGCGGCCGATCTGGAGGAATGCCTCGCCCTGCAATTGCGTGAGCGCGACCGCTTTGACCCAGCCATGGCAACCTTGGTTGGCAATCTGAACCTCGTCGCCAAACGCGACTTTGCGGCGCTCAAGAATCTGTGCAAGGTTGACCTCGACGACATCAAGGACATGATTGCGGAGTTAAAACATCTCAATCCAAAACCTGGCCATGCCTTTGGCTCCGAACCCGTGCAGCCCGTGGTGCCTGATGTTTTTGTGCGTGGCTCCCAGGATGGCACGTGGGCCGTTGAACTCAATAATGAAACCCTTCCCAGGGTTTTGTTCAACAACCAGTATTTGAGCAAGGTCTCGCGCACCGCATCGCGAGAGGAGGACAAGAATTATCTGAGCGAATGCCAGGCCAACGCCACATGGTTGATCAAGAGCCTCGACCAGCGCGCCAAAACCATTCTGAAAGTAGCCCGCGAAATTGTGCGCCAGCAGGATGCATTTCTGGTTTTGGGTGTTCAACACCTCAGGCCCATCAATTTGAAAACCGTGGCCGACGCCATCGAAATGCACGAATCAACCGTGAGCCGGGTGACCTCCAACAAATACATGGCAACACCGCGCGGCACCTATGAACTGAAATATTTTTTTACCACCGCCATAGCCTCCTCAACGCTGGGCGGCGACAGCCATTCCGCTGAATCCGTGCGCCAGCGCATCAAGGAAATGATCGCCGCCGAAGCTCCGGCAAGCATCCTGTCAGATGATGCAATCGTGGAAAATCTCAAGCGGGAAGGCGTAGAAATTGCTCGAAGGACCGTTGCTAAATACCGGGAATCACTAAATATACAGTCATCCATCCAGCGCCGTAGAGTGGCCCGGTCAGAGAGCCGCCAGGGCAATTGACTTCCCCCCGGCGCGCGGCTAGTTTCCGCCGCGATTTAAGCATCGCTTTTGTAGGCGCAGATTTCCACCGGGGGTCATTTCAAATAAGTTGACGTTAGCATTTCTCGCGCCCATGTCGTATAAGGGGAGCGGCGGAGAAGGATATTCGCAAGCCATGCAGATTAAGATAACCGGCAAGAACCTCGATATCGGCGAAGCTCTCAGAAACCACGTGCAAGAGCGCCTCGGGCAATTCAAGCAGAAGTATTTTGATGGCACGGTCCACGCTCACGTAACGCTGGAAAAGCAGCGTTCAAGTTTTCAGGCGGATTGCAGTCTTCATCTGGCAACTGGCCTGATCCTTCAGGCCCATGGCTCCGCCCAGGATGCGTTCCCAAGTTTCGATGCTGCGGCGCAGCATCTTGAAAAGCAGCTCAAGCGCTACAAGCAGCGCCTCAAGGATCATCACAAGGACCGCCGCGAACCGGTGCGCCAGACTGAAGCTGCAAGCTATGTTATTCAGGCGAGCACCGAGGACAGTGAGGAGCCAGCAAGCCTCAATCCGGTGGTGATCGCCGAGAGCTTGACAAGCGTGCCCGAACTTTCTGTTGGCGAAGCCGTCATGCAGCTCGAAATTTCCAGCGTGCCTTTCGTTTTGTTCAGGAACAGCAAGGGCGGCCAGACCAGTGTTGTCTATCGCCGCAGCGACGGCAACATCGGCTGGGTTGATCCCCGGTCTGCTGCCTAGGTGGAAGTGAGCAATGACAAATCTTTCTGATATCATTGACGCTCGTTCCGTCTTGCCATCCGTGAAAGCGCAAAGCAAAAAGCAGCTGCTGCAGGAGCTTTCGCAACCCTTGGCGAAACTCGTGGCCGTTGACCACCGGATTATTTTTGAAACCCTGCTGACACGCGAAAAACTGGGTTCGACCGGCATCGGCCAAGGCATCGCCATCCCCCACGGAAAGCTTCCCAACATCAATAGGGTCTACGGCCTCTTCGCCAGGCTAAGCACCCCAATCCCCTATGATTCCCTGGACGGTCAACCCGTCGATCTGGTGTTTGTCCTGTTGGCGCCGGATCATGCCGGCGCCGATCATCTGAAAGCCCTTGCCCGCATTTCCAGATTGCTCCGCGAAAACGACACCATCACCAAGCTGCGCGGAACCGACACGGCGGAAGGGCTCTATTCAATTTTGACCGAACCATCGGCCACGGCATCGGCGGCCTGAGTCTTCCTGTCCCCGGCCGTCGTGGCGCGCGCGGGAAGGGAGTCAATGCAAGCTGATCGTCACCAGTTCATGCTCATCAGCGCTTACGGCCGCCGCTTCTCTGGTTCCCGAAATCGAAATCGGCAAACCATTGGCGTTGAACAGGCAGAACAGTTTCGCGTCGGGTTGAACCCGCGCCTGTTTCCCCACCATGCGGATTACGTCGCGGCCTTCGATCTCGCGGATATAGGAGAGCGCGCCATTGCCGAGTTGCGCCAGCTCTTCAACACTCAATTGAAATTCCTTATTCATCCTACTGCTCCTTGATCTCGATCCGGCGAATGATCGCGCTGGGTTCCGGCCGCTTGAGGTTGATCACCAGAAGCCCGTTCGAAAGACTGGCATCAATCACCTCGACACCATCGGCCAGCACAAAGGCGCGCGCGAATTGCCGCCCTGCGATGCCCCTGTGCAAATACTCGGTCGTTCCATCATCTCTGATTCGCCCTTGGATACTAAGTTGATTATCCTCAACCGTAATTTCAAGGTCTGATTTTGAAAACCCCGCAACCGCGAGTGTTATGCGCAAACCCTCGTCGAGCGGCAGCCTTTCAATATTATAGGGTGGATAGCCCTCACCCGAGGTCTTGTGAGCTCGCTCCAGCAGCCGCTCCACCTCGTCAAACCCCAGCAAAAGCGGGGAAGAAAACACCGAAATCTTGTTCATCTCGTTTCTGCCCTTGAAAAAGCGGCCTCGCTGGGTGAGCCCGGAATGGCGCTCCGCCCCACTCATATGAGGAGTTCAAACCGCCATTTCAAGAGCCACGCACCCACTTGCAAATGACGGGGATTTGGCGTCAATTGGGCCAAGGCTTGATCAGCCGGTAAAAAATTCAGGGAGACATCATATGATCAAGAAATTACTCGCAACCGCCGCTTTGACAGCAATAATGGCGGTTTCCGCCTTTGCGGCAGATGACAAACCTGCCATTGTTTTTGATATTGGCGGCAAGTTCGACAAGTCGTTCAATGAAAGCATGTTCAACGGCTCGGAGAAATTCAAGGCTGAATCAGGCGTGGCTTACGGCGAGTTTGAAATCGCCAACGAGGCCCAGCGCGAGCAGGCCATCCGCAATTTCGCCGACCAGGGATATAGTCCGATTATCGCCGCAGGCTTTGCCCAGGCGGCCGCAGTCGAAAAGGTTGCCAAGGAATATCCGGACCTCAAGTTTGCGATTGTTGACATGGTCGTGGATCTGCCAAACGTGCAATCCATCGTGTTCAAGGAACAGGAAGGCTCCTATCTCGTCGGCATGCTGGCCGGCATGGCCTCGAAATCCGGCACGGTTGGCTTTGTTGGCGGCATGGATATTCCATTGATCCGCCGCTTTGGCTGCGGCTACGCCCAGGGCGTCAAGGCCGTGAAGGCAGATGCAAAAGTCATTCAGAACATGACCGGTGATACGGGTGCTGCCTGGAACGATCCCGTCAAGGGCGGCGAAATCACCAAGGGCCAGATGTCGCAAGGGGCTGACGTTGTGTTTGCTGCCGCAGGCGGCACAGGCTTGGGCGTTCTCCAGGCGGCAGCGGATGGCGGCGCGCTTTCCATTGGCGTTGACGCCAACCAGAACCACCTGCATCCCGGCAAGGTTTTGACCTCCATGCTCAAGCGCGTGGATGTTGCCGTTTACAACGTCATGAAGTCTGGCAAGGATGGCGCGTTCAAGCCGGGTATCCAGGCTCTTGGCCTTGCTGAAGACGGTGTGGGTTACGCCGTTGACGACAACAACAAGGCGCTCATCACCGCCGAAATGGCAGCCGCTGCGGAAAAAGCCAAGACCGACATCATTTCAGGCGCCATAAAAGTGCACGACTATATGGAAGACAATAAGTGCCCGGTTGAATAACTGGAAAACACCTGAAACAATTGGCCCTTTCCCTTTCCTGGGAGAGGGCCGAACCTAAGTTCACCATGACCCCAGCCATTGAGCTCATCGGAATTGACAAGCGCTTCGGTGCTGTTCACGCCAACAAGGATGTGAGCATGACCATCGCGCAAGGGTCAATTCACGGCATCATCGGTGAAAATGGCGCTGGTAAATCGACATTGATGTCGATCCTCTTTGGTTTCTACGCCGCCGACAAAGGCGAAATCAAAGTCAAAGGCCAACCCGCAAAAATAAAATCCTCATTCGATGCGATCAATTTGGGCATCGGCATGGTGCACCAGCACTTCATGCTGGTGGATCCCTTCACAGTCCTTGAAAATGTTGTGCTGGGCGCTGAAGGCGGCCGGCTCATTGGTCCAGCCCTGGCGAAAGCCCGCGCCGAATTGACAAGGCTTGCCCGCGACTATGAGCTCGACGTCGACCCCGATGCCATCGTCGGTGAACTGCCCGTAGGCCTGCAGCAGCGTGTTGAAATTTTGAAAGCCCTGTTCAAGGGCGCCGAAACCCTGATCCTGGACGAGCCAACCGGTGTGCTGACACCTGACGAAGCCGATCATCTGTTTCGCATTCTGGGTCAGCTTAGGGATCAGGGCAAAACCGTCATTCTCATAACTCACAAGCTCCGCGAAATCATGGCGATCACCGACCATGTCTCTGTCATGCGGCGCGGCGAGCTCGTTGCGACGAAGCAGACCAGCCAGACATCCGTCGAGGAACTTGCCGAATTGATGGTGGGCCGCCGTGTGCTGCTGCGGGTTGAAAAAGGCAAAGCCAAACCCGGTGCCGTTGTCCTCGAGGTCAAAAACCTCACTTGGCGCGACAGTAAAGGCACAGCCCGCGTTGACAATGTATCCTTCACTGTGCGGGCCGGTGAAATCGTCGGCATTGCCGGTGTCTCCGGCAATGGCCAATCGGAGTTGCTTGAGCTGATCAGCGGCATTTCAAAACCCACATCCGGCCAGATCATTTTTGAGGGCAAGGATATCGGCATTCTGGGCGATCCCCGCCATGTGCGCCAAGAGGGCTTGGCCCACGTGCCCGAAGACCGCCAGCACCGCGGCCTTATTTCATCGTTTGACGCCTCGGAATCTGGTATTCTGGGTTGGCACTATGATGAATCCCTGGGCCATGGCTTCCGGCTGGACCGGGAAGCGGTCGTCAATCGCTGCCAATCCGAAATGCGGGAATTCGATGTGCGCCCCGGCGATCCATTGCTGAAAAGCGCAAAGTTTTCGGGCGGCAACCAGCAGAAGATCATTCTGGCCCGCGAGCTCAAACGCAATCCCGATTTGTTGATTGTGGGCCAGCCCACAAGGGGCGTTGATATTGGCGCCATTGAATTCATCCACAAGCGGCTCATTGAACTTCGCGATCAAGGCAAGGCCGTGCTTTTGGTGTCCGTGGAACTCGATGAAATTCGCTCGCTCTCCGATCGCATACTGGTGATGTTTGCAGGGCGCATTATGGGTGAGCGCGATGCATCTTCCGATGAGCGCGAGATTGGCCTGTTGATGGCAGGCGTTTCAAAGGATGCCGCGTAATGGCCAACGCACGAGGCGAGCTTCCAACCTGGGTTGATATCGGCCTCATACCGCTGCTAAATTTGTTTATTGCACTACTCGTTGCGGGTCTCGTTGTTCTCATCATCGGCGAAAATCCGCTCGAAGCCATGTGGATCATGCTCAAGGGCGCGGTGGGCTCGATCAAGGGCTGGGGTTACGTGCTCTACTATGCCACCAACTTTATTTTTACCGGCCTTGCCGTATCCGTCGCCTTTCACGCAGGCCTGTTTAATATTGGCGGCGAAGGTCAGGCCTATTTTGCTGGCTTGGGTGCGGCGATCGTAGGGCTCAGCCTTGAATTTCTGCCATGGCCGATCGTCATCCCGCTCGCCATTCTGGCCTCAATCCTGTTTGGCGCATTCTGGGCCTGGATACCGGGCTACCTGCAAGCCAAACGCGGCAGCCACATCGTGATCACCACCATCATGTTCAACTTCATCGGCGCCAGCCTGATGGTCTATCTCATCAACAACTGGTTCCGGCCTGTCGGAAAAATGGCCGTCGAAAGCCGCGAGATCACCGGTGCCTATATCCTGAGTTTCCGCGAAATCGGCTTGCAGTTTTTTGGCGTGCGCCTGCCATCAACGCCGCTCAACCTCACGGTATTTCTCGCCGTCATTGCCGTCGTCTTCGTATGGTATTTGCTCTGGCGCACTAAGCTTGGCTATGAAATCCGAGCCGTCGGCGCCAACCCGGAAGCCGCAATTTATGCTGGAATAAAACCCGATCGCATTATCATCATCGCGATGGCAATTTCCGGCGGCCTCGCAGGGCTGATGGCGGTGAACGAAGTCCTGGGCGTGCAGCACCGCCTGTTGCTGGAATTTGCCGGAGGTGCGGGCTTTGTGGGGATAGCAGTGGCTCTCATGGGGAGGTCGCATCCCGTTGGCATTGTTTTCGCTGCCATGCTGTTTGGCCTGCTCTACCAGGGCGGCGCTGAACTTTCTTTCGCCAAGCCCCTGATCTCGCGTGACATGATAGTGGTGATCCAGGGGCTGGTGATCCTCTTCATGGGGGCCCTTGAATATGCTTTCCGCCCCACCCTTGCCGCCATCTTTGCGAACGTGGAGGACTAGCCCGTGGATTTCTCGCTGCTTCCCGAAATTCTGGCCTCCACCATCAGGCTCTCCGTGCCGCTGGTTCTGGCCTGCCTCGCTGGCCTGTGGTCGGAACGCTCCGGCATTGTTGATATCGGCCTTGAAGGGAAAATGCTGGCAGCAGCTTTTGCCGCCGCCGCGGCTGCCGCCCATTTCCAGTCTGCCTGGATCGGCATGGTGTTTGCCATCCTCGTATCCCTGGGTCTGGCCCTTGTCCATGGCTACGCATCCATCAATCAGCGCGGCAATCAGGTTGTCTCTGGTGTTGCGATCAACATGATGGCCGCTGGCCTCGCCGTTGTACTCGGCAACACCTGGTTCAAGGAAGGTGGCCGCACGCCTGCCTTGCCTGGATCAGCCCGCTTCCTGCCGATTGACCTGCCAGGCAGTGCAGTGCTTGCCGACGTGCCGCTGCTAGGCGCAATTGCCACCATCATTTCCGGCCACTCAATCATCACCTACGTGACGATCCTGCTGGTGCCACTCACCGCTTGGGCGCTGGCTAAAACCAGATTTGGTTTGCGTCTCCGCGCCGTCGGTGAAAATCCTCATGCGGTTGATACCGCCGGGATTTCAGTGGCCTTGCTCCGCTACAAGGCCGTGATCATTGCCGGCATATTGTGTGGCGTGGCAGGCGCGTTCTTGTCCACATCATTGTCCGCAAGTTTTGTCCGCGACATGACGGCTGGCCGTGGTTTCATGGCGTTGGCCGCCTTGATATTTGCGGGCTGGCGCGCCTGGCCTGCGCTCTTCGCCTGCCTGCTGTTTGGCTTCCTGCAGGCCAGTGGCAATTACCTGCAAGGCGTTCACCTGGGCGGCGTTGAAGTGCCCGTTCAATTCATCAACATGCTGCCCTATCTCCTGACTGTCATTTTGCTGGCGGGCTTCATCGGAAAATCCATCCCCCCCAAGGCCAGCGGCATTCCTTACACCAAGGACAGATGACATGAATGATCTGATCGCGGCGGCAAAGTCAGCCCGACTCAAGGCCTATGCCCCCTATTCAAAATTTCTGGTGGGTGCGGCAGTGCGTGACGAACACGGAAAAATCCACGGCGGCTGCAACATTGAAAACGCCGCTTACCCGCAAGGCTGGTGTGCGGAAACCTCCGCTATCGCCGCCATGATTATGTCAGGCAGCCATGCCATAGCCGAGATGGCCGTAATCGGTACCGGAGATTTGCTCTGCACGCCCTGCGGCGGCTGCCGCCAGAAGATCAGGGAATTCGCCAAGGGCGATGTGAAAATTCATATGTGCGGCGAAGATGGAAAACTGAAACAGACCTTTACGCTGGACGAATTGCTGCCAGCCTCTTTTGGACCGGAGAATTTGGTATGAGCGAACTTCTCAAGCGTTTTGAAGGCCGCGTGCCCAAGGTCGCAATTGTGCTTGGCTCCAGTCTCGGTTCATTTGCCGACGCGGTGAAGGATGCAATTCGCATTCCCTATGGCGAACTCGTTGGATTTCCCGTTCCTAAAATTTCCGGCCACGCGGGAGAATTCGTCGTTGGAAAAGTGGGTGGGAAGGAAATAGCCGTCCTCGCCGGCAGGGCTCACGCCTATGAAAGCGGCAATCCAGCCGTCATGCGACCGGTGATCGAAGCCCTCAAAGCCGCGGGCATTGAAACACTCATTCTCACCAACGCGGCGGGCTCCCTCAATCCCAAGATGCGCCCCGGCTCCATCATGATGCTTACCGATCATATCAACCAGTCCGGCATGAACCCTCTGATCGGCAGTCACGGCGATGAAAATTTTGTGTCGATGACCGACGCTTATGATCCCAAATTGCAAAAAGCATTGAAGGCCGCGGCCAGGGCCGAAAAACTCAAACTGCATCAAGGCGTCTATGTCTGGTATTCCGGGCCTTCGTTTGAAACGCCAGCCGAAATAAAAATGCTCAGGATTGTGGGCGGCAATGCGGTTGGCATGTCGACAGTTCCAGAAACCATTCTGGCAAGGCGTTTTGGCCTCCGCGTCGTCGCCCTTTCCGTCATCACCAATCTGGCTGCCGGCATTGAAGGTGCGTCTCCATCCCACGAAGAAACCAAGCGCGAAGGCGCCAAAGCCGCGATGCGCATGAAAACCCTGCTCATCCGCTTCATCAAAGACTTGAAATGATGCTGCCGCAGGAGCTCATCCGCAAAAAACGCGATGGCCAGAAGCTCACCCGTGATGAAGTGAAAGACTTCATTACAGGCTTAACCACTGGCGAAATCTCCGAAGGCCAGGTGGCGGCCTTCGCCATGGCGGTGTTCTTCAAGGGCATGGCCCTGGAAGAAGCCGTGGGCCTAACGCTGGCCATGCGCGATTCCGGCAGCGTGCTGGAATGGGATTTGCCCGGCCCCGTGGTGGACAAGCATTCAACCGGCGGCATCGGCGACAATGTTTCCCTGATGCTTGCCCCCATGCTGGCGGCCAGTGGTTTCTACGTGCCCATGATCTCTGGTCGTGGCCTCGGTCATACGGGTGGAACGCTCGATAAGCTCGATTCCATTCCGGGCTACATCACCCAGCCCGATCTCGCGTTGTTCCGCAAAGCCGTGCGCGATATAGGCGCCGCCATCATCGGCCAAACCGCTGATTTGGCGCCCGCCGACAAGCGCCTCTATGGCATCCGGGATGTGACTGCCACGGTCGAATCCGTGCCACTCATCACCGCTTCCATCCTGTCCAAAAAACTCGCCGCCGGACTGCAGCGCCTGGTGCTCGATGTGAAAACCGGTTCCGGTGCATTCATGGCCAAGAAAAAAGATGCGGCAATCCTCGCCAATAGCCTGGTGAAAGTCGCCAATGGCGCTGGCCTGAAGACCTCCGCCCTCATCACCGATATGGATGAACCCTTGGCCTCCGCCGCGGGCAACGCCGTCGAGATCAAGAACGCCGTCGATTATTTAACCGGAAAACACCGTGACAAGCGGCTGCACGAAGTCACGCTGGCACTGGGAGTAGAGTTAGGCCTCTCCCGTAAGCAACTGGAAAAAACCTTAAACTCCGGTGAGGCCGCCGAACGCTTTCAACGCATGGTGTCAGCCCTCGGCGGGCCAGCGGATTTCATCGAAAACTGCGACAGGCATTTGCCGAAAGCCCCCATCATCCGCGTTGTCCATGCAGCAAAATCAGGACAAGTTACCAGCATCGATACCCGCGCACTGGGACTGGCCGTCATTGAACTGGGCGGCGGCCGTCGCGTCGCGGCGGACAAGATTGATCATGCCGTTGGCCTCACTGGACTTGCAGGAAAAGCCGCCAAAGTCGATAAATCAACCCCACTCGCGATAATCCACGCCCGCGACGAGGCAAGCTTCACCCGCGCCGAAAAAATCATCCGCGCCGCCTACACGCTAGGCATACCCAAACGCGCCACGCCATGCGTTATTGAACGCATTGGAAAATGAGCCGCGTGTTTCTATTCATTCTCGATAGCCTCGGCATCGGCGGGGCGCCCGACGCCGAAAAATTTGGCGACACTGGCGCCAACACCTTTGGCCACATCGCAGAAAAAATCCCACTCCGAGTTCCCAACATGGCTGCACTCGGATTGGGCCTCGCAACGGAATTGGCATCGGGAAAAAATCCGCTGAGCCCCGCAAGCATCATCGGCCAATGGGGTTGCGCCGAAGAAATCTCCCACGGCAAGGATACGCCCTCCGGCCACTGGGAAATCGCTGGCGTGCCCGTGCTGTTTGACTGGGGTTACTTCCCCCATGCAATTCCCACATTCCCACAATCACTCACCGATGAAATCATTGCGCGGGGAAATCTCCCCGGCATTCTCGGCGACAAGCACGCCTCGGGAACCGAAATCATCGCGGAGCTTGGCGAAGAGCACATGGCGGGCGGCAAGCCCATCATCTACACCAGCGCCGACAGCGTTATCCAGATCGCCGCCCATGAGCAGAGCTTCGGCCTCGGGCGACTTTATGAAATTTGCAAGATCGCCCGCGAGCTTTCAATCAAAATGAACATTGGCCGCGTCATAGCCAGACCCTTCATAGGCGCCGACGCCAAAAGCTTCACCCGCACCGGAAACCGCAAGGACTACACGGTTCTTCCACCCTCGCCTACGCTATTGGACATCCTCACCAAGGCTGGCCGCGATATCATCGCCGTCGGAAAAATCGGCGACATCTACGCCCACTCAGGAACTGGCCGCGAAGTGAAAGCCTCCGGCAACGCGGCCCTCTTCGACGCAACCCTCGCCGAAATGCCGAACTTGAAAAGCGGCGGCCTGTTGATGACCAACTTCGTCGATTTCGATTCACTCTACGGCCACCGGCGTGATGTTGCGGGCTATGCCGCAGCGCTGGAATATTTCGACAAGCGCTTGCCCGAAGCCATGAAGCTCCTGCGTGATGGCGATCTCATGATCCTCACCGCCGACCACGGCAACGACCCGACTTGGCGTGGAACCGATCACACAAGGGAATGCGTGCCCGTCCTCATTTGCGCGAAAGGCATCAAACCCGGATCAGTTGGCAGGCGAAAAACCTTCGCTGACATCGGCCAGACCATTGCTGCCCATCTCGCCATCCCGCCGCTCGAGTCAGGCACCGCCTGGTGATATACACCCGGCCTTCCCTTCAATATACTTGGCGATTCGGGAGGAACGAAAAATATGAAAAAATATGCAATCGCTTTGGCCTTGCTCACGGGCTTTTCACTGCCCGTTGCGGCGCAGTCCATCGGTGGCCAATACCGGGTGGAGGGCACCAACTTTGATGGCTCGCCTTACTCGGGCCAGGCTGAAATCATCCTGACGTCAGACACAAGCTGCGACATCAGGTGGATCACCAATTCAACCGAGGCCGGTGGAATTTGCATGCGCAACGACAATTCATTTGCCGCAGGCTACAAGCTGGGCGATGAGATCGGCCTGGTGATCTACAAGATCATGCCCGATGGCACGCTCAACGGCCTGTGGACCATAGCTGGCAAGAGCGGCGCCGGCACCGAGGTTCTGATCCCCGTTCGTTAATTCGCCCGCTTCAACACCGCCTGCAGCACGTCGCGCACGCCAATGGCGCCAGCAAATGTGCTGTCATCGTTGAATAGCGCCACCGGTGCCGTGTCCGCCCGATGCATGGCGAGCATGACAGTTTTCAAAGACGTGCCGGGCGTTGCCCAAAACACCGGATGATCGTTCTTGCCCAATTCTTTTTCCGCCTCGGCGCAGGACACCCAGCTTGCCGTTTGTCCATTGCGTTCAACGGCTGCCACCTTGCCAGCCGTGTCCAGCTTGAAGCGCGTTGTCTTGCGCCGGTCCAGCCAGATCCATCCCTGACCTGCGGACTCCAGCTCATGTTTGCCACGCATCACATTCCAGGCGGTGAGAACACTCAACGGATTCACATTGGCGATGAACTCGCTCACATAGGCGTTCGCTGGCCGCAACACGATATCCTCGGGCCTTCCCGTCTGCACAATGCGGCCCCCCTCCATGATCGAAATGTGGTTACCGATCTTGAGCGCTTCCTCGAGATCATGGCTCACAAAGATGATGGTTTTCTTCAGTGTCTTCTGCAGTTGCAAGAGCTCGTCTTGCAGCTTGGTGCGGATCAGCGGGTCAAGCGCCGAGAACGGCTCATCCATCAGCAGAATGGGCGCTTCCGTCGCGAACGCCCTGGCCAAACCGACCCGCTGCTGCATGCCGCCCGATAGTTCATGCACTTGTTTTCCGGCCCATTGATCAAGGCCAACCAGCCTCAACTGCTTGTCAACTTTTGTCTTGCGTTCAGCTTCCGGCATTCCCGCAAGCTCAAGCCCGAACCCCACATTTTCAGCCACTGTCCGCCATGGCAGCAGGGCAAATTGCTGAAACACCATGGCCACCTGCCCCTGCCGCACATGGCGAAGCGTGGCCTCATCGCAGGTCACGACATCGACCATTTTGTCGCCGTCCCGCACAAGAACATTGCCGCGCGAAACCTTGTTCAGGCCGTTAACAGCGCGCAGCAGGGTGGATTTTCCTGAGCCCGAAAGCCCCATGAGAACGCTGATTTCGCCTTCCATGACTGTGAGGCTGGCGCCCGCCGATCCCAGAACCGCGCCCGTTTTTTCGAGGATTTCGCCCCGGCTCTTGCCGGCATCGAGCATTCTCAAGGCTTCGCGGATATCCTTGCCGAAGAGAATGTCGACATTCTTGAATTCAACAGCGACGCTCATTTTTTGGCCCCCGTTCTGACCGAAAGCACCCGGTCGAGAATGATTGCCAGGATCACAATCGCAAGGCCCGCTTCAATGCCCAAGGGAATGTTGCGATTGTTGAGCGCCCGGTTAACCGGATTGCCAAGCGAAGGCGCGCCGATCAGTGTTGCAATCACCACCATGGACAGCGAAAGCATGATGCATTGGGTGAGCCCCGCCATGATCGTGGGAAGCGCCGCCGGCAATTCAACCTTCCACAACAGTTGCCTCTTCGTGGCGCCAAAGGCCTCGCCCGCCTCCAGCATGGGTTTGGGAATGGATGTCAGCCCCAGATAGGTCATGCGCACCGGCGCTGGCATTGCGAAGATAACCGTGACGATGAGCGCTGGCGCGGCGCCGAGGCCAAACAGGATCAGGATGGGGATGAGATAGACGAATGTCGGCATGGTCTGCATGAGATCGAGGATGGGCTGCATGGTTTGCCACACCCGCGGCTTGTGGGCGGCCCAGATGCCCAGCGGAACGCCAATCACCATGGAAGCCGACGTGGCCGCGATCACGATCACCAGCGTCTGCACGGTTTCCTTCCACAGGCCCTGGTTGATGATGAAAAGAAAACCCGCCAGCACCAGCAGGCTCATGATCTTGGATTTCTGGATGGAGTAGCTGACGCCAGCCAGCGCGGCGGCCAGCAGCAGCGGCGGACACAGCAGGAGCAGATAGGTGGAACCCTCGATCACCCATTCGATGCCATTCGACAGCCCGTCAAAAAACCAGTCGAAATAGGTGATGATGAAGTCGATGACCGACTTCCCCCATTGCCCAACCGGAATTTTCCACGCCGCGATGAACTTCGAAATCGGATCGATCATGTGCCCCACCCCTGCGTTGCGACGCTCCGGCGCTGCAAATGCCCAGCGCCGGAGAAATCTGAAGTCGTATGGCTGCTACTGGATCGCCGCCGAAACCGCGGCCGTGGCATCGCCGCCATCAATGGTGGTCACCCCGTCAAGCCACGCCTTGATGGAATCCGGGTTGGTCTTGATCCAGTCCAGCGCCACGACCTTGGGATCAGCGCCATCCTTGAGCACGGGCGCCATCATCGCGCCTTCCATGGCGAGGTCGAACTTGAGATTGCTCACCAGCTTGCCAGCATTGGGGCATTCCGCCAGGTAGCCGGCGCGCACGTTGGTGTGAACCGTCGCGCCGCCAAAGCCATAGTCGCTGACGCCATCGAGATAATGGATTTTCATGTCGCCCATGATGGGATGTGGCGTCCAGCCGAGGAACAGGATCCATTCATTGTTCTTCATGGCCTTTTCGGCTTCTGTCAGCATGCCCGCTTCCGAGCTTTCAACCAGCTCGAATCCGGCAAGGTTGTTCTTTGGGTCGTCAATCATGGTCTGGATGATGCGGTTGCCGTCGTTGCCCGATTCAATGCCGTAGAATTTGCCACTGAATTTATCCTTGTTGGCGGCAAGATCGGCAATGCTTTTGACGCCCGCATCGGCCACATATTGCGGAACCACAACGCCGTAGCCCGCGCCTTCCAGGTTTGGCGGCAGCTGCTCAACTGACTTGTCATCAAAATAAGGCTTAACGTCCGCCGTCATGCTCGGCATCCAATTGCCAAGGAATATGTCAACATCCTTGTTCTTCAGCGAAGCATAGGTCACAGGCACCGAAAGTGTTTTCACTTCCGAGGTGTAGCCCAAGGCGTCAAACAGATTGGCGGCGATCCCGGTGATCACCTGGATGTCGGTCCAGCCCACGTCGGCGAAACGCACGG
The DNA here is from genome assembly GCA_009885825.1 of Rhodobiaceae bacterium. Classification (GTDB taxonomy): domain Bacteria; phylum Pseudomonadota; class Alphaproteobacteria; order Rhizobiales; family Aestuariivirgaceae; genus Aestuariivirga. Next base: position 35,836 of record VFJY01000155.1, read on the forward strand.
CCTTGCAATTCTCAGGATCTGCGGCAGATGCTGAGTTTGCCATCGCCAGCAGGCTTGCGCCAACAGCGGCTGAGCCCAGAAATTTCGTGAAAATAGAATGCATGTCTTTGGTTCTCCCTAAATATCCGCCAATGTTGCAAATTTCCTGCGGACTGTGGGTGCTAGACTAGCGCCAAACACCCATTGCTCGTCAAGTTGGTATTTTGAGGGGCGTAGGCTAAAAACGACATTTTCTATACTTCTCTCACCAAGCTGCCTATACACGTGGGCTTCAGTTGATAAATTCAAGGGGAGAACATCGTGAAGCCAGTCAAATGGGGAATCATTTCAACCGCCAATATCGGCATGGAAAAAGTAACCCCCGGCATGATGAAAAGCGCCGATATCGAGGTGGTGGCCATTTCATCGCGCAGCCTCAAGGCAGCCAAGGCCGCAGCCGCAAAACTCGGCATTCCCAAGGCCTACGGCTCCTATGAGGAGATGCTGGCGGATTCTGAAATCGAAGCTGTTTACAATCCCTTACCCAACCATCTTCATGTTCCACTTACACTTGCCGCCGCGAAAGCCGGAAAACATGTGCTGTGCGAAAAGCCCATCGCCATAACAGCCAGGGAAGCAGCCAAACTCCGCAAGGTGCCCAAGAGCATTCATGTGGCCGAAGCCTTCATGGTGCGTCACGCCCAGCAATGGATTGAGGCCCGCGCCCGCGTCAAGAAGGGTGAGATCGGCGCGCTTGGCGCGGTGCAAGTCTTCTTCACCTATTTCAACCGCGATCCCAAAAACGTCCGCAACATGGCGGACATTGGCGGCGGCGGTCTCTATGATATCGGCTGCTATCCCATCACGGTCGCCCGCTTCATGTTTGGCGCCGAACCCAAGCGCGTGATTGCGACCTTCGACCGTGACCCCAAATTCAAGACTGATCGCCTGGCCAGCGGCATCGCCGATTTCGGCGATGGCCGCCAGCTCACATTTGTGGTTTCAACCCAGTTGGCCCCCTATCAGCGTGTCAACATGGCGGGCACCAAGGGCCGCATCGAAATCGAAATCCCCTTCAACGCGCCCCCCGACAAGCCCAACCGCTACTTCGTGCAAGGCATGGACATGAATGTGGGAAAATGGACGGAACTTTCCGTTACCGACCAGTACCAGCTCCAGGCCGAAGCCTTCAACCGCGTCATCCGCAAACAGGAAAAGCCGTCTTGGGGCGTCGAAGACGCCATCCAGAACATGAAAATCATCGACGCCTTCTTCCGCTCGGAAAAAAGCGGCAAGTGGGAAAAGCCTTGAGGCAGTAATCCCTCATCCGGCCTTCGGCCACCTTCGGCTCATCCAATTGTCGCCTTCTCCCGTGCTCTTGCATGGGAGAAGGTGGCCGAAGGCCGGATGAGGGCTCTTTGCCAGCCAAACAACCCCCGCTTTTCCCTTTGCTTGACAGTCCTAGAAAGAATATTTTTTACAGAGATGGGCAGCAGTGAATTAAGTGCGGTGCCGCCGCGTTTCCGGAATGGTGACTTCCATGCGAACGACGGAAAACTTTAACAGTGAGACAGGCCAGGTATTCGTCATTGTGGCTGTGCTGATTAGTTTGGTTATAACTGTGCAACCAATTCGTAGAATGGCAGCTGAATTGAGGTTTTATCGCGCAAACAATTGGGACCTTTGGCTCGACAGCCAAAATGAGTGTTGGATGCAGGATTTTTTTGTCCAACGTTTTCCTCATTGGCCCATTGGAAAGTTAAAATTTTCTGCTGAAACTTTATTTCTTTGTTCACAGTTGGCACTAATCATCATGGCACTTGTTGCGGCCTTTGCTTGACCTGGGAAAGAAGAAAAAGGGGTTTACGCAATAGACGAACGTGGCTGAAAGCACCTCATCTCACCCCCACAATCTCGCCGCGCCGCGCACACCGCTTTTCTCGCCATGCCTCGCCCGCACCACTCGTGCTTCTGCCGTTCCGGAAAAACTGTAGCGCGATATGAGCTGCGGCAACTGCTCCACCAGTTCCGGCAATTCGCTTAAACCCCCGCCGATCACAAATACATCCGGGTCCACCACACAGGCAATATTGGCGGCAACGCGAGCAAAGCGATCCTGCAAACGCGTGAGAGATGCCACGGCGTTCACATCGCCACCCCGCGCCCGCGCCACAATTTCCTTTCCCGAAACATCTTCGCCCGTAACGCGCAGATGATCCCTCGCCAATCCCGTGCCCGAAACATATTGCTCAGCGCATCCCTTCTTGCCACAGAAGCACGGCAGCAGCGGCCATTCGGTTTCATTGGGCCAGGGCAGGGCCGTATGGCCAAATTCGCCGGCCTCGCCATTGGCCCCCACAACCAGCTTGCCATTGGCCACAAGGCCGCCGCCAAGGGCGGTGCCCACCGTGAAGAAGGCAACAACCGCATAGCCTTGGCCCGCCCCGTCAATGGCCTCCGACAGGGCAAAGCAATTCGCGTCATTTTCCATTTTCACCGTCCGGCCAATTGCTGCTTGAAGATCGTGCTGGAAGGGTTTGCCATTGCACACCAGAATATTGGCATTGCGCCACAAGCCTGTCTTGCGAGACAGCGAACCAGGTGCTCCAATGCCCACCGTGCCGTCGCCCGCCGCCTGAACCAGCTCACCAATGGCGGAAACAATCCCGTCATAAGACCTGGGCGTGGCAATGCGTTTTTCGAAAACCGCATCGCCAGCCGCTGATAGCGCGATGGCATCAATCTTGGTGCCGCCGAGATCGATGCCGATGCGCTTCATGCGCGCTGATACACGTCGTCATAACGGACAATATCATCTTCGCCGAGATAATCGCCAAATTGAACCTCGATGACCTCGACAGGGCCATCATGGAAATTCTCCAGCCGGTGCTTCTCTCCTTGGGCAATATCAATGGTTTGCGAGCGCCTGAGTTCCACAACCCGGTCGCCCACTGTCACCGTGGCAGTCCCTGTCACCACGGTCCAATGCTCGGCCCGATGCTTGTGGCTTTGCAGCGAAAGCCTCCCACCGGGCGTAACCACAATGCGTTTGACCTTGAAGCCTTTTCCCTCGTCGAGCACATGAAATGACCCCCAGGGCCTGGTCTCGCTATACATTGATATCCCTGTAACCGGTTGTTATTTATCGTTTATCCAAGTGTAGGAAAGCCCCAGACAATGCTATTATGCGCCGCCATTAGCACTTGTCCACCAGCCAATTGACGTGAAGCCGTCACGTCGATATAAGCCGCCAACTCCATACGTTAAGCAATCAGGAAATAGAATGGCCAATACGAAGTCGGCAAAGAAGGCAACACGCGTTTCGGCGCGTCGCGCCACCGTAAACAAGAACCGCGTCAGCCGCGTTCGCAGCTCCTTGCGCAAGGTGGAAGAGGCAATCAGTGCCGGCGACCAGGCGGCAGCCGCAATTGCCATGAAGCAAGCAGAGCCTGAGTTGATGCGCGGCGCCCAGAAGGGTGTTTTCCATAAGAACACCGCTTCGCGCAAGGTTTCGCGCCTCACCAGCCGCATTCGGGCTCTCAAAGCCTGACAATTATCCACATATCTTTTTGAAAACGCGCCGCGAATTTTTCCGGCGCGTTTTTGTTTGTCCGCTGACTGACAGTTTTGGCAATTTTAGCCTAAATAGTTCAATGGCTTAATCCAGCCCTGTCAAAATGTGTACAAAGCGCGCCTGGATCGCCCCCTTCGACATAACAATTCTATTATGTTGCGGCGCACAGTCATTTGTGGCCAGCCCCGCAGCGCCTCCTGATTCACAATGTCACATCAGGGAGTTAGCCGAAACCGGAAATAAATCCTGCAAACTGCCGCAAGAACAGGCTCGCTCCGTGTACGGATTATCACAGGATTCATCTTGCACTGTGTCGCCCGGCCTTTGTAGGTTCCCCTTGTCGTTACCGGCGGCAAATGAATAAGCGGCACGTGTGACGGGGAATAACGGGTATAATAACACTTTGGACTGTGAGGCCACAGGGTGAAGTGACGGGGTGATTGGACGTCAAGGGGGCGGTTGGTTTTTCCAAAGTGTTAAGTGAAGGCGTGGAGTTAGCGTAAGTTGCTTTTTAGTAGTGAAAAAGCGGCGCCGAAAATCTGTGTCAGGAGCAAATATGATGGAAGCCGACTCGAAACAAAAGTCAGCAGAGCAAGTGAGCGCGGACAACAAAATGACTGAACTGGCAATTGTCGATCTAAAGCAAAAATGGCAACGTGTAGCCCAGCGCCTGCGGGCTGAATTGGGGGATGATCTTTTTACCAGCTGGTTTGGCCGCATGGATGCGGAAGACCATAGCAATCTCAGGCTGATCGTATCTGTGCCGACGCGCTTTCTGAAAAGCTGGATAGAGAACCATTATGTCACCAAGCTGCAGAAAATTGCCGAAGTGGAATTTGGCCGGCTGGATTCAATTCTGGTAAGGGTGCGTGGCCAGATAGCGCCGCAGCGTGTTGTGGAAGTTGTAGAGCGCGCCGCTGAGCCGCAACGCGGCAATCCAATTGAACAGCACGCAAACTCCGCCTCCAACATGAACTTTCTCGTGCAGGGCGAGCGCAACACGCAGCTTGATTTAACCCAGACCTTTGACAGCTTTGTGGTCGGCACATCAAACCAATTGGCCCATGCGGCAGCCTGTCGTGTCACTGAGGCGGTGGCGGGCGCTCCCGTCACCTTCAATCCACTTTTCATCCATTCCGCCTCGGGGCTTGGCAAAACTCATCTGCTCAACGCCGTGGCCCACCGCATCCGGGAAATCCATCCTGAGCGCAAAGTGCTGTTCCTGACCGCCGAGCGCTTCATGTACAGCTTCATCCAGGCGCTGCGCCAGCGCGACACCATATCCTTCAAGGACCAGTTTCAATCGGTTGACGTGTTGCTGATTGATGATTTCCAGTTCCTGCAGGGCAAAACCATGCAGCAGGAATTCTGCCACACTTTCAATTCCCTGGTGGATTCCAGGCGGCAGGTGATCGTGGCAGCCGATGTGCCGCCGTCGCAGCTTGACACCATTGACCAGCGCATGCGCTCCAGGCTCATCGGCGGCCTGGTGATCGATATTGAAATGCCTGACCTGGAACTGCGCCGCAAAATCGTGCTGAGTCGCTATATCGCCATGAACCAACGGGACCATTCCATTGTGATCCCCGATGACGTGCTGGAATTTGTCGCCAACCGCATAACGGGCGGTGGCCGCGAGCTGGAAGGCGCCTTGAACCGGGTCGTTGCCTATCAGCAGTTCAACAAGGCGCCGATCACGCTTGATCTCGCCTCCATGGTGCTGCGCGACATGTCGGCGAACCCCGATCAATGCCGCATCAAGATTGACGATATCCTCAAGATTGTCGGCCGCCATTTCAATGTGGCGAGAACCGACCTGCTGTCGCCGCGCCGGGCGCGTTCCATCGTGGTGCCGCGCCAGGTTGGCATGTATCTCGCCAAGAAAATGACCTCGCGGTCGCTGCCGGAAATTGGCAGGCGCTTCGGCGGAAGGGACCATTCCACCGTGCTCCACGCTGTCCGCAAGATCGATGACCAGATCAAGACCGATGACCGCCTGGCCAAGGAAGTGGCCCTGTTGATAAGGCTTGTCGAACAGCAATAAAATCTGCGGAAAGCCTTGAATCCCGCCTCCTTTCGGGCCATTGTCTGCGGCCCGGTCAGGGGCGGTTTTTCAAACTCAAGGATTTTGCTGTTATGCGCGTGACGATTGAACGGACTTCTTTTCTCAAGGCGCTCAATCATGTGCAAAGCGTTGTCGAACGCCGCAACACCATTCCGATCCTGTCCAACGTCCTCCTGAAAGCGACCGGCGCGCACCTGCGCCTCACCGCCACTGACCTCGATATCGAAATTGTCGAAACCGTGGGAGCTGATGTTGCCCGCGAGGGGGCCGCCACCGTTCCCGCCCACATGCTCTACGACATCGTGCGGAAGTTGCCGGAAGGGGCCCAGCTTGAACTCGACCAGGCGGGCGATGGCAACCGCGTCTCGGTGATCGCCGGAAAATCCCGCTTCGCGCTGCAGGCCCTGCCGCCGGAGGATTTCCCCGATTTGGCTTCAGGCGACATGACCAACACCTTTTCGCTTTCCGTTGATGAGCTCAAGGGCCTCATCGAAAAAACCCGCTTTGCCATTTCAACCGAGGAAACCCGCTACTACCTGAACGGCATATACTTGCATGAAGTGAAGGCTGGCGATTTGCTCCGGGCCGTCGCAACCGATGGCCATCGCTTGGCCCAGGCGCAAGTCTCCTTGCCCTCCGGCGCCAAGTCCATGCCCGGCATCATCGTTCCGCGCAAAACTGTTTTGGACGTTGTAAAGCTTATTGAAGGTGAAGAGGGTGAAGTTGAAATCGCCCTGTCCTCATCCAAAATCCGATTTTCCGTCGGCCAATTGGTGCTCACCTCAAAACTCATCGATGGCACCTTCCCGGATTATGAGCGCGTCATTCCCCGCAACAACGACAAGGTGCTGGATGTCGACACCCGGGCCTTCTCCGCCGCCGTTGACCGTGTATCGACAATCTCCAATGAAAAGGGCAGGGCGGTCAAGCTCAACATCGCGCCGGGCCGGCTCACGCTGACGGTGAACAATCCGGATTCCGGTTCGGCCGAAGAGGAAATGCCCGTGGACTACAGCCACGATCCTATCGATATCGGCTTCAATGCCCGCTATCTGCTCGATGTGGCGGGCCAGGTGAAGTCCGATCACATCACCTTCCATCTGGCGGACGCTGGATCTCCCACCATCGTGCGCGATCCTTCCGACGAGCAGGCCCTCTATGTCTTGATGCCCATGCGGGTGTAAAAACAGTCCGCTGTGGCCAGGCTTTCATTAACCCGATTGACACTCACTAATTTCAGAAATTACTCCGGCCTCCGGCTGGATGTGTCCGCTCGCCTCGTGGCCCTCTCCGGCCCCAATGGTGCGGGCAAAACCAATCTGCTGGAGGCCCTGTCGCTGCTTGCTCCAGGCCGCGGCCTCCGGGGCGCCAGCTTCGATGAACTGGCCCATATCTCCGCCGCAAATTCCTGGGCCATCGCCGCCGAAGTGGCCACACCCTTTCACGATGTCAAGCTCGGCACCGGCTGGAGCGCTGCGGCAAATGAAGCGGGAACGCCGGGCCGCGTCGTATTGATCGATGGCCACCTGCAGAAAAGTTCAGGCGCTTTGGGCGATCACATGCGCATTCTCTGGCTCACCCCCGCCATGGACGGCCTCTTCGCAGGCCCCGCCGGCGATCGCCGCCGCTTCATGGACAGGCTCGTGGCAACCTTCGATCCCGAACACAACTCCCGCGTCGCTGTTTTTGAGAAAGTCATGCGCGAGCGCAACCTGTTGTTGCAGGAAATGCGGGCTGACATGGTGTGGATGGCAAGCCTCGAGGCCCAGATGGCCGAAGTCGCCGTGGCCATCGCGGCAGCGCGCATCACCGCCATCGAGGCGCTTCAGAAAAACACCGAGGACACCCGCGGCCGCAGCGCCTTCCCCCATGCGGTGATAGCCATAGAGGGTGAAATCGAGAACCTGGTGAAAGCCATGCCGGCGGTGCGCGCCGAGGATGAATATCGTAGACTGCTGGCTGATTCGCGGGTGGCAGACAGAACCGCCAACCGGACTTTGCGGGGAACCCATAGAAGTGATCTCAGCGTGACCCACGGCCCCAAATCCATGCCTGCCGAAAGCTGCTCGACCGGCGAGCAAAAAGCCCTGTTGATAGGCTTGATTTTGGCCCAGGCCCGCGCAGTTAAAACTGTGGCGGAAGTAGCGCCTGTGCTATTGCTGGATGAGGTTGCGGCCCATCTGGACCGGCCCCGCCGCGAAGGCCTTTTTGCCGCCCTTGAAGCGCTGGGAAGCCAGGCCTGGATGACGGGAACCGACGGCCATTTGTTTGAAGGCCTGGGCGCTCACGCCCAGCGCTTTCATGTTGATGCTGGAACGCTAGTGGAAATGAAGAGAGCCTGATGTCAGACGACGAACCAGCAATGCCCACCTACGACGCCGATTCCATCAAGGTGTTGAAGGGCCTCGACGCGGTGAGAAAACGCCCCGGCATGTATATCGGCGACACCGATGATGGCTCGGGGCTCCATCACATGGTTTATGAGGTGGTGGACAACGCCATCGACGAGGCTCTGGGCGGCTACGCCGACCGCGTGACCGTGGTGCTCAACGCCGATGGCTCCTGCACC
>VFJY01000114.1 GCA_009885825.1 Rhodobiaceae bacterium
GCAATATTCCATTGGCGGCCGCCTTCACCGTGGTGCCGATTGTGATCATGGGAATATATCTGACGATTGCCAAACGCATGGGGGCCTTCGATGCGCTCTGACGGCAGCCCCCTGTTTCTCAGGATTTCGGCCGTTGCCTGCATTGCTTTCCTGCATGTGCCGCTGCTGCTGATATTTCTTTACGCTTTCACGACAGAGGAAAAAAGTTTCCAGTTCCCACCGCCGGGATACACGGCCAAATGGTTCGGTGTGGTTTGGGGCAGACAGGATATCTGGGATGCCATTGGCCTTTCAGTGAAAGTCGCAAGTATCGCCACCGTCCTGGCGCTGGTGCTTGGCACCTGCGCCGCGGCGGCCGTATCGCGTTCGAAGTATTTTGGCCGCGACTACATTTCGCTGCTTTTCATTTTGCCGATTGCCCTTCCGGGCATTGTCACCGGCATCGCCTTGCGCTCCGCGTTCAGCATCATGGATATTCCGTTTTCAACCTGGACCATTGTTTTGGGGCACACGACGTTCTGCATGGTTGTCGTCTACAACAATGTGCTGGCGCGGTTTCGCCGCACCAGCGGCAGCATGATTGAAGCTTCGATGGACTTGGGCGCGGATGGCTTTCAGACCTTCCGCTATGTCGTTTTGCCACAAATCGCCTCGGCTTTGCTCGCCGGTGGAATGCTGGCCTTTGCGCTTTCATTCGACGAAGTGATTGTCACCACTTTCACGGCGGGCCAGCAATCCACACTTCCCATCTGGATGCTGAATGAGCTTATCCGGCCTCGGCAGCGCCCCATCACCAATGTTGTAGCCATCTTTGTGATCGCGGTGACATTTGTACCCATTCTCGCGGCCTATTACCTGACCCGCGAGGGCGAGCATACGGGCGGCACGGGAAAGTAAGATTCGTCTTAAGCGTGAGCCTGGAAGCTCAATGGAATATCCCTTGGACCACGATCATGGTTGCAACCATGGCTGCAATGAGGCCGGCTTCGGCTGCAATGGCGTAACTGCTCTTCTTGACGAAGAGCCCATTTGCAATCACCAGTGCCATTATGGTGATGGCAACCAGGATGATGGTGAAAAGCGCTTCCCTGACGGCTGTCACGCCAACCACCCAGGCCAGCAGGAAGGTGCCGATGAACTGCACGACCATTGCAGCCATCGGCACGGGCGCATTCGCTTCCGACTTCATGCCGACGCCTTCAAGCCACTTGGTTCCGAAAACTTTTGGCGAGAACCAGAGCGCGCCAACGATGAACGATAATATCGTTCCAACACCCACAGCAAGCCAGTTCACATTTGCGGCTATCTCAGTCATTTTTTCTTCCTCCAGCCATTTTCGGTTTACATCGGTGGCATGCCGGGGAATTTTGGAAGACTCGCATCCATGTGATCCCAAGGCTGCCCCTCACCATTGAAAAATATCATCTGCGGCGCGATTCGTGCAGGCTTATCTAGGGACGTCAGATTGAGAGCCAGAATACCTGGCATCCCTGTTGTTTTTCCCGCAACCATTGAACCGCAGTTGGGGCAATGGCCACGGCTTGCGGTATTGCCGCTATCGGCCTTGTAGTCCCAAAACTTCACCTTGCCCTTCATGGTGACTTGCGCTTCGGGAAATGCGGCAAAACTCGCATGTCCGGCGCCAGACAATCGCTGGCAATGCCTGCACTGGCAGTGGCCTGCCATCATGGGTTCCGCGTCTGTTGAAAAGCGCACATCTCTGCAAGCACATCCACCTTCATACTTGGCCATGACTTCACTCCTCTGTTTGCTTCACGCGTTGATATATTTCTCAAGCCGTCCGATGCAGCCCAACCAACCCTTGTTGTGCATGTCACGGGCCTGCTCGTTTCCGAACTTCGTGTGCGTGAGCGTCAGTTCGGTGCCTTCCGAGATTTTTCGCAACTCAATGGTGACAAGCGTCTCCACGTCCGGCGCGCTTTCCCAGGCCCAGGTGAACACCAGTTTGCTGTGTGGACTGATTTCCGAATATATGCCGCCAACGATGTGATCCTTGCCGTCCGGCTCATGCATTACGATGCGGTAGCGGCCGCCGACTTTGAGATTGGTTTTGGCGAGCGTGACCTCCATGTCGTTGCTTGGCGCCATCCATTTCTTCAGGATTTCCGGGTCGGTCCAGGCGGCGAAGACTTTTTCCGGGCTGGCTTTGATTTTGCGGACGAGGGTGAGCGAGATGTCTTGGGCTTTATCCATGGGGTCTTCTCCAGCAAGGCAGTCAATGCGTCGAGACGCAGCGTCCAGAATTTTTCATAATCCGATAGCCAACGCATGGCGGCCTCCATCGGTCCGGGGTTCAGACGGCAGATGACCATCCGCCCGCTCTTTGCCCGCACCAACAAGTCCGCGTTTTCAAGCACATCCAGGTGCTTGCTGATAGCGGGCAGCGAAATGCCAAAGGGCGCGGCGATCTCGCCAACGCTCATCTCCGGCCTATGCGCCAGAAATTTCAATATCTCGCGCCGGGTCGGATCCGAAAGCGCCGAAAATGTTGAATCAAGCGTCCGCGTCATCATTTAACCTTTCGGTAAAATGTCCCACAGGTTGCCCGGGCTGTCAAGTGCGCCCTAGCGTTTTTTCTTGGCAGGCTTCTTGGCTGGCTTTTTCGCGGCTGGCTTCCTTGCCACTTTCTTCACAACCTTCTTGGTCACTTTCTTTGCGGGTTTCTTGACAGGCTTTTTGGGCCTGGCGCCACCAGCCATCACAGCCGCCGCGGCTGCGAATTTTTCGAAAAATTGTGTTGCCAGCGAGCGGGCGGTTGAATCGATCAGCCGCGAACCCAGCATGGCCAACTTGCCGCCGACTTGCGCATCCACATCATACTTGAGCAAAGTGCCCTCAGGCGCTGTCTCCAGTTTCACATCGGCGCCACCGGTTGCAAATCCAGCGAAACCGCCCTTGCCCTCGCCTGATATGCGGTAGCCATTTGGTGGGTCCATATCGCTCAAATTCACCACGCCAGTGAAGCCTGCTTTCACAGGGCCAACCTTGATGACGACGCGGGCTTCCATCTGGGTGGGTGAATGGCGGGTGATCGATTCACAGCCGGGAATGCAAGCCTTCAAAACACTGGTATCGTTCATCGCCGCCCACACAACTTCGCGGGGTGCCGCAATCAGTTCTTCGCCACTCATCTTCATTGTTTTCGTTCCCACTGTTGTTTGGTTGCACGTCTGAATTCTTCGAATCTGTCCTGCGCTATCGCCAGCCTGATACCCTGCATAAGTTCCTGATAATAGGCAATGTTGGCCCAGGAGAGAAGCATCATGCCCAGCAATTCGCCAGACCGCATGAGGTGATGCAGGTAGGCGCGCGAGTATTTGGAGAGTGCTGGGCAGGAGCTTTCCTCATCCAATGGGCGGTTGTCTGTGGCGTGGATGGCGTTGCGCAGGTTGACCTTGCCAAACCGGGTGAAAGCCTGGCCATGGCGGCCTGATCTGGTTGGCATCACGCAATCAAACATATCAATGCCGCGCGCCACCGACTCCAAAATATCATCGGGAGTTCCCACACCCATGAGATAGCGGGGCTTGTCCTCCGGCAGTTCGGGGGTGGTAAAATCAAGGGTTTGCAGCATGAGTTTCTGGCCCTCGCCGACTGCCAAGCCGCCAATGGCATACCCCTCGAAGCCGATATCTATAAGACCTGCAGCACTTGCGCGGCGAAGCGCTTCGTCCACGCCACCTTGCACGATGCCGAAACTGCCGCGTCCCGGCTGCTTGCCGAAGGCCTTGCGCGACCTTGCGGCCCAGCGCAGGGAGAGCTGCATGGCCTTTTCCGCTTCCTTGTCCGTGTGCGGAAATTCGAGGCATTGGTCGAGTTGCATTTGAATATCAGAACCCAGCAGGCGCTGAATATCCATGGCGCGTTCCGGCGTCAGCTCATGGCGGCTGCCATCGATGTGGGACGCGAAGGTTGCCCCCTGCTCCGTTATCCTGCGGATTTTTGACAGCGACATGATTTGAAAGCCGCCACTGTCGGTGAGGATTGGCCCATCCCAGGTGGTGAATTTGTGCAGTCCGCCAAGGGCCGCGACATCCTCAGCGCCTGGCCGCAGCATCAAATGATAGGTGTTGCCCAGGATGATATCGGAACCTGCCTCCTTAACCTGATCCATATACATGCCCTTCACGGTGCCCACCGTGCCGACGGGCATGAAGGCAGGAGTTCGAATGTCGCCATGCAGCGTGCGAACGGTGCCAAGGCGCGCTTGGCCATCGGTCTTGTGAAGGGTGAAGGAAAATTCGGTCATGGAGCTTTCGGGAATAGCAGGCTGCAATCGCCATAGGAATAGAAACGATAGTTGCTCGCGATTGCGTGGGCATAGGCGGCCTTCATGCGCTCCAATCCGGCAAAGGCCGAGACCAGCATGAAGAGCGTTGATTTCGGCAGGTGGAAATTGGTGATGAGGAGATCGACTGCCAAAAACTTGTAACCCGGTGTGATGAAAATATCCGTGGTTCCGCTGAAGGGCTGCAGCGTCGCGCTTTCCAAAAGCCTGAGGGAAGTTGTTCCCACGGCCACAATGCGCCCGCCTTCTGCTCTCGCTGCATTCAGTCGCGCAATCGTTTCAGGCGAAACCTCGCCCCATTCGCTGTGCATCTTGTGGTCGCGGGTGTCATCGGCCTTCACTGGCAGAAAGGTACCGGCGCCCACATGGAGGGTCACAAATTCCGCAGCAATTCCATTGTCTTGGAGTTGTTTCATGAGATTTGGCGTGAAGTGCAAACCGGCTGTGGGGGCGGCAACGGCCCCGGCGTGCTCAGCGAATATGGTTTGATAGTCTGTCACGTCCTGCGCATCAGTCGGACGTTTGCCTTCTATATAGGGCGGCAACGGCATGCGTCCGACGGCAAGTATGGCTTCATCCAGCACAGGCCCGCTGAAATCAAATGCGAGTGTGATTTCCCCGGCTTCACCTTTGTCCTCCACGGTCGCATCCAGGTTCCCCAGAAGACAGGCCCTGCCTTCGCCCCCAAAGCGCAACCTGTCCCCCGCCCGCAGCTTCTTCCCCGGCTTGGCGAATGCTTTCCAGCGGGAGGCATCAAGGCGCATGTGAAGCAGGGCCTCGATCTTTGGCGTGGAATCCCCCCGCCCAAGGCGCGCTCCCGTCAATGCGGCAGGAATGACCTTTGTGTTGTTGAAAACCAGCACATCGCCCGCCCGCAATTGTGAAGGCAGATCGCCAACCGTCAGATCACGGAAACCATCATCCACCACCAGCAGCTTTGCCGCCTCACGTGGAACCGCCGGGCGAAGGGCGATTCGCTCCGGCGGAAGTTCAAAATCAAAATCAGAAACGCGCACAGCGGAAGTTGCCGTTACCTGGCATCCGCCGCCACGTGCATCTTGATGATCTTGTCGGGATTTTTCGGTGGCTCGCCCTTCTTCAGGGCGTCCACATGCTCCATGCCAGAGGTCACCCGGCCCCATACCGTGTATTGATTGTCAAGGAACGTCGCATCATCGAAGCAGATGAAGAACTGGCTGTTGGCGGAGTTTGGGCTGGATGACCGCGCCATGGAACAGATGCCGCGAATATGCGGCTCCTTGCTGAACTCGGCCTTGAGGTCTGGCTTCTTTGAGCCGCCCGTGCCGGTGCCGGTGGGATCGCCGCCCTGGGCCATGAAGCCATCGATCACGCGGTGAAACACGACGCCGTTGTAGAAGCCTTGGCGCGTCAACTCCTTGATGCGGGCCACGTGGCCGGGGGCAAGCTTGTGCAGAAGTTCGATGACAACCTGGCCCATGGGCAGATCCATGTGAAGAGTATTTTCGAGATCAGCCATTATTGGACGGTTACCTTTACCATTTTGTCAGGATTTGCCGGTGGCTCGCCGCGCTCAAGGCGGTCAACGCAGAACATGCCTTCATCATCAACCTTGCCCCAGACGGTGTATTGGTTATCGAGAAACCCGCCATCGGCGAACATGACGAAGAACTGGCTGTTGGCTGAATTGGGGTCGCTTGAACGCGCCATGCCGACAGCTCCACGGGAAAAATGCTCGCTGGTGAACTCCGCGTCGATATTGGGTTCCTGTGAACCGCCCATTCCGGTGCCCGTCGGGTCGCCGGTTTGGGCCATGAAGCCATCGATCACCCGGTGAAACACGATGCCATCGTAGAAGCCGGCGGCGGTCAGCTTGGAGATTTGGGCCACATGCTTTGGCGCCAGATCGGCGCGAAGGGTGATGGTGAAACTGCATTTCTTGCTGGTTTCAACCACGAGTTTTTCAGCAGCAAACGCTGGGGCGGCCATCAGCATGGCAGCAATGGCAAAGACGCCAAGTTTCTTCATTCTAAAGTCTCCGGTTGGGGTTTGAGGTCGTCTCGCTTTGAATAGTGCCAGTTATCGCCAGAAATGAGGCTGTGCAAGCTAAGATTTTTTGATTGCCGCAGCCACCGCCGCTTGCGCTTCATTGGGGATAAACAAGGTGATATCACCGCCCATTTTGGTGATTTGCTTGACCAGCGATGAGGCAATCATGCGGGTTGCCGGCGAGGCGGCCAAAAACACGGTTTCGATGTCGGGAGCCAGGGCCCCATTCATCTGGCCCATTTGAACTTCATAATCAAAGTCGCTGGCATCCCTGAGACCCCGGATGATCAATCCCGCATGGGCGCGGCGGGCCGCATCCACCGCCAAATCGGCAAAAGTCACAACGTTGATTTTAATCCCCGTGTGCTCCGCTATGGGTTTGGTCACCTGTTCCAGCAATTCAACGCGGGTTCGTTCGCTGAGAAGCGATTGTTTTCCAGGGTGCGTGCCCACACCCAGCACAAGTTTTTCAACCAGCCGGGCCGAGCGGGCGATGATGTCGAGGTGCCCGTAGGTTACGGGGTCAAACGAGCCGGGGTAAAAGCCTGTGCGATTCATGTGGCAATGTTAAACTGTTCAGGTTGCTGCCGCAACCTGTCAGCAGAAGGCTGTATGTTGGAGACGCATTCAGGAGAACCGATCATGGCAAACGAGATTCAAACCATCATTTCTCACGTTTCGGTTGGCACCAACGACTTTGAGAAAGCACGAAAATTCTATGAGCGCCTGCTCAACACATTGGGTTGCCGGGTTATCCTGGAACACGCTGGCGCTGTGGGATTTGGCAAGGTGTATCCTGAATTTTGGCTCGGAACACCTTTCGATGGCGACCGCGCAACCCCGGGAAATGGCGGTCACGTGAGTTTTGTAGCACAGTCAAAGGCCGAGGTTGATGCTTTCTTCAAAGCGGCACTTGCTGCGGGCGCGACCGAAGATGGCAATCCCGGCCATCGGCATGACTACGGCGAACCCTATTACGGCTGCTTTGTGCGCGATCTTGATGCCAACAAGATCGAAGCCACGTTTTGGGATTTTGAGTTGGCGAAGAAGTTGGGAATGGGCTGACTAACTGTTGGACCGCAGAGCCAGCCAAATTCCGCCGGCTGTGAGGCAAATTCCGCTGACAATTTCTATGGTGCGAATGCGCGACCGCTGTAGCCAGGCTCCGGCTTTGCCTGCCAAAAACGCGTAGGCCGTGTCGCCTGCGGCAGCAATCACCATGAATGTCAGGCCGAGGAGGAGTGTTTCTCGCGTCACATTTCCACCATTGGAAAGGAATGGCGGGATCATGGCGCCAAACAGCACCAGCATCTTTGGATTGGAGATGATGACGACAAACCCCTGCAGGAAGAAACTTCCGCGTGGCCGCGCGCGATCCACAGCCAGGGCCAAGTCCCCTTTGTACATAAAAAGCTTGATGCCGAGCCACACAAGATATGCCGCACCCACCCAGCGCAGGACATCAAACCAGACACCCATAATCTGGAGCGCTGCATTCAATCCAGCCGTTGCCAAGGCCAGCCAGATAACAAAACCAGCTTGTGTTCCAAGCACGTTCATCAGTCCTGCTTTCGCGCCGTAGCGAAGGCTGTTTGCGATGATCACGGTTACGGTTGGGCCAGGAACAAGCGCCAGAGCAATTGCGGCAACGAAAAACGCCAAATAGGATTCGAATGTCATGGTTTGCGCCTATCCTTCATCGCCCTCATCATCACCCAGGCGTTCAACTGATACAACATGCTCATCGTCTGCCGTATTGATCACGATCACACCCTGGGTTGACCTGCCAGCCTTGCGGATGCCGTCGACGGGGCAGCGGATGAGCTGGCCACCGTCGGTGACCAGCATGATCTCGTCGGATGCTTCGATCGGGAAGGATGCCACAAGCGGGCCATTGCGGTTGTTGACCGCCATGGCGACGATGCCTTTGCCGCCGCGGTTGGTGATGCGGTATTCGAACGAGGATGTGCGCTTGCCGTAGCCATTGCTGGAGACCGTGAGGATCACCTGTTCGGCCGCCCCCATCGCGGCGTAGCGTTCTTGGGACAATCCAGCATCGGCCACCTCTTCCTCGTCGGCGCCATTGCCTTCGGCTTCCTCGCCCGCAACCGCGCGGGACATTTTGATGAAAGCCATGCGCTCTTCAGCGGTAGCATCCACATGGCGCAGAACGGCCATGGAAATCACGTGATCATCGGGCTCGAGCCGGATGCCGCGTACGCCGGCTGAGTCGCGGCCCTTGAACACGCGAACATCGCTGACACAGAAACGGATGCATTGCCCCTTGGCCGTGGTGAGAAGCACGTCATCGGCATCGCCGCAAATTTCAACGCCGGCAATCATGTCTCCGTCATCAAGCTTCATGGCGATCTTGCCTGAGCGGTTGATGTTTTCGAAATCATCAAGGGCGTTGCGGCGCACACCGCCGGACTTGGTGGCAAACATCAGATGCAAGTTGGCGGCGTCAGTGGCGTCTTCAGGAAGCGGCATGATTGTGGTGATGCGCTCATCAAGGGCGAGCGGCAGCAGATTGATAAGCGCCTTGCCGCGCGCCTGCGGGTTGCCAACCGGCAGCCGCCAAACCTTCATCCGGTACACCATGCCCTTGGAAGAAAAGAACAGAATTGGCGTATGGGTGTTGGCCACAAACAATTTGGTGACGAAATCCTCGTCGCGCATTTGCACGCCCGCCCTGCCCTTGCCGCCGCGCCTTTGCGCCCGGTAGGCCGACAGCGGAACACGTTTCACATAGCCCGCGTGGCTTACGGTGATCACCATGTCCTCGCGCTGGATAAGGTCTTCATCGTCGACCTCGCCTTCGTTCTCAATGATTTCAGTGCGGCGCGGCGTGGCGAAATCCGCCTTGATTTTTGCAAGCTCGTCCTTGATGATGTCCATCACCCGCAAGCGCGAGCGCAATATGTCAAGGTATTCGGATATCTCAACCGAGAGCTTTTGCAACTCTTCGGTGATTTCATCCATGCCCAGGGCCGTGAGGCGTTGCAGCCTGAGATCGAGAATGGCGCGGGCCTGTTCTTCGGAAAGGCGGTAATTGCCATCGCTGGCAAGCGAATGGCGGGGATCGGCAATCAAGGAAATGAGCGGGGCGAGTTCTCTGGCGGGCCAAGCGCGCGCCATCAAGGCAACACGCGCTTCCGTGGCGTCCTTTGATCGGCGAATGAGCGTGATCACTTCGTCAATATTGGCAACCGCGATTGCAAGGCCCACCAAGATATGGGCGCGGTCACGGGCCTTGTTGAGGAGGAATTTGGTTCGCCTGGTGACGACTTCCTCGCGGAAGGCAATGAATGCCTGCAGCAAGTCTTTTAGATTGAGCTGCTCTGGCCTGCCGCCGGTGAGGGCAATGTTGTTGACGCTGAAAGTGCTCTGCAATTGCGAGAACCGGTAGAGCTGGTTCAACACAACATCGGCCACGGCGTCGCGCTTGATTTCGATCACAACGCGCATGCCCTCGCGCGAGGATTCGTCGCGGATATCTGAAATGCCTTCGATGCGCTTGTCGCGCACCATTTCGGCGATGCGCTCAACCATTAGCGCCTTGTTCACCTGATAGGGAATTTCGGTGACGACCAGCGCTTCGCGGTCCTTGCGGATTTCTTCCGTATGAACGCGCCCGCGCAGAACCACGGAGCCGCGCCCCGTGTGGAAGGCGGATTTGATGCCGATGCGGCCCAGAATAATGCCGCCGGTTGGGAAATCCGGCCCTGGCATCAATTCGATCAGGTCATCAATTGAAATCGCCGGACTATCGATGGTGGCGATTGTCGCATCAATGACTTCGCCCAGATTATGGGGCGCCATGTTGGTTGCCATGCCAACCGCTATGCCGCCCGCGCCATTGACCAGCAGGTTGGGGTATTTGGCGGGAAGCACCGTGGGCTCGCGAAATTCATTGGAATAGTTGAATTGAAATTCAACCGTGTCCTTGTCCAGATCATCCAGCAAGGGAATCGCTGATTTGGCGAGCCGTGATTCGGTGTAACGATCAGCGGCTGGCGGATCGCCGTCGACAGAGCCAAAGTTTCCCTGGCCATCAATCAACGGCAAGCGGAGCGAGAAATCCTGCGCCATGCGAACCAGCGCATCATAGATCGCCAGGTTACCGTGCGGATGATATTTGCCCATCACGTCGCCCACAATGCGGGCGGATTTCTTATAGGCCTTATCCGGCGTGAAGCCGTTTTCATCCATGGTGTATAGAATGCGGCGGTGAACGGGTTTCAAGCCATCGCGCACATCCGGAAGGGCGCGGCTCACGATCACGCTCATGGCGTAATCGAGATAGCTTTTCTTCATCTCGTCTTCGATGGTGACGTTGGTTATTTCACCCGGATTGGCAGGCGGCACCAAGCCATTTCTATCGTCGTTGTCGGTCACGGGCAGCCCTTGAGATCAGAATTCAGACCGCTGCAAAACCACCGTATTTACTGGACGATTCGAGCGATGCCGCAGCTTAGTTTGAAGCCACGGCAATCGCAATGAAAAGCAACATGTTTTCCGGCTAAATCAACCGGAAACACAGCCCTAGATTTTACGGAATTTGACGCCAATGCCGTGGTACCAGCCATCGGCTTCCTTGACTCTAGAGCACGACACCTTGCCGTCCATCCAGCTTGACCAGACGACGCATAGCTTGTTGCCCTTCAGGCTCCAGCGCCCCTGATCGGAGTCGCCCGCCATCTGTCCGACAAGGACACCATCGCGCTTCGCAGATATGTCGAGAGTGACCATGCTGTTGACGACCGCGTGGAATTTACCCGGAAACAATTCTCCAAGTTCGGCCTGAGACAGAACGATAGGCTCGTCCGATCGCGCAGACTGCGCTGTCACCGCAAGGAAAGTGGCCAAAGAGACTACCAAAAGCTTGTTCATAAATCGCACCTCAATTTATGCTGCAATGCAGCAAAGCTTCGACTTAATCAAGTCTAAACCATGGGTATCAACAACTCCTCACACTTTTTGGGGGCAATTTCATCAAAATGGAACTTCATCGTCGAGGTCACGGGCGAAGCTTTGGGCCTTGCCGCCGCTTCCCCTCGGCCGTTCCATGGGGCTGGATTGGCCAAATTCATCGCCCCCACCCATGCCGGCGCTTTCGCCAGCGCCGCCACCCTTGCCGCCCAGCATGGTTAACTCGCCGCGATAGTTTTGCAGTACGACTTCTGTGGTGTATTTCTCCACCCCCGCATTGTCGGTGTATTTCCGGGTCTGCAGCTGGCCTTCGAGATAAACCGTGGCGCCCTTCTTGAGATATTGCTCAGCCACCTTGGCCAGATTTTCGTTGAATATAACCACCCGGTGCCATTCAGTGCGTTCCTTGCGCTCGCCTGTGGTCTTGTCGCGCCAGTTTTCCGAGGTGGCGATGCTCAAGGTGACAATGGCCTTGCCATCCTGGGTGTGGCGCACTTCCGGGTCTTTGCCCAGATTGCCCACCAGAATAACCTTGTTAATTGAACCTGCCATTTTATCTCTCCCGTGTTTGCCGCACCCTAGTGGTTCGCGCCCGCGCTTTCATCAAGCGGGTTATGCTTATCCACACGCATTGTGTTCTTTATTTGTTCCTGTATCAAGACAAAAAAACACCGCATCTCCACGAGATACGGGCTACCTAAACGTAAACAGCCCCAACTAACGAGTCGGAGCTGTGGTGCTACTTATTTGTGGCCAAACAAGCGGGCGATACGGCCAAGCTTCTTGGTTTCCATCTGTTTCGCAACTGCGAAACGCGCTTCACTTTCATGGCTGTTCATCATTGCAGTGTTGTAAGCATTTGAATAAGCTTCAAAAACCCAGTTCATGTTGTTTCTCCTCTATCGTCTCAATCTTGATCCTAATATGTCACTCTCGCATCCGCAGCACAAACGGTATAAAGCTACATGCCATATCAGAAAAAGTTACATACTATTTGTTAACTTTCGAAAAGATGCTACAGACACCCCATGGCCCGGCGACTCCCTTCCCTCAATGCATTGAAAGCTTTCGAAGCCGCAGCCCGGCACGTGAGCTTCACGGAAGCTGCTGGAGAGCTTTTTGTAACCCATGCCGCCATCAGCCGGCACATCCGCGAGCTTGAAGAGTATTTGGGCACCCAGCTCTTCCTGCGCACGGGCCGGGGCGTGGTGCTCACCGAAGCCGGCCAGCGGTTTGGCGAGCAGCTCACGCCATTGTTTGATTCCCTGGCAAATGCATCGCGCGAAGCGGCGGCGGTGGGCGCCGCGCGTCAGCTCAATGTATCGGTTGAGCCCGCCATCGCGTCGCGCTGGCTGGTGCCGCGGCTGGGCCGCTTCAAGGAGTTGCACCCTGATATTGAACTCAACATTGATCCCACATCAAGGCTGGTGGATTTCCGCAACGACGAAGTGGACCTGGGCATCCGCTACGGCCTGGGCAACTGGCCAGATGTCGAGATGAGCAAGCTTTCGACCGAGACGGTTATCTTTCCCGTTTGCGCGCCGTCGCTCATCGCAAATGCGCCAAATCTGAAACCGGAAGACCTCAAGGGATACAACCTTCTTCATGAGCAGCGAAAGCAATGGTGGGCAGAATGGCTGGCCGCCAATGGCATTGAAGGGGTGGCGGACTGGAAGGGCACGGTGTTCCAAAACCATCTCGCCATCGAGGCGGCGGAGGCATCCCAGGGCTTCGCGCTTGGCGATCCCATCCTGTGCACCGATTCAATACTGGAGGGCTGGCTGACCCGACCATTTTCGCGCGACATGAAGGATCACGGCAACTACTGGATCGTGCGGGCCAAGGGATCGAAGGAGTCTGCCACGGCGCGTTCCTTCCGCGAGTGGCTGATGAGCGAGATGGCCGAGACCAACAAGAAATACGCCGGCATCAAGGCCGCACTAAAGCCCGCAAAACACTGAATTAGCCCTTTCATCACCGGCGGAATCGTTTAGTGGTAACCGCCGACAAAGGGCGACAGGAAATCCAATGGCCAAAGCCAAGTATGATTGCATGAAATGCCCTGGCTATTGCTGCTCCTACCCCGTCATTGAAGTGAAAGACCGGGACGCGGAGCGCATCGCCAGGCATTTTGACATGCCCCTGGCCAAGGCTGAAAAGAAATTCTTCAAGGAAGCCCATGGCTACAAGCGCATCATGCGGCGCCAGAAAGACAAGATTTACGGCAAGATTTGCGGGTTCTTCGACACCAAGGAGCGCCGCTGCACCATCTACCACGCCAGGCCCTCAACCTGCCGCATATTCCCCGGCGAGGGGCGCTGCGGCTACTATGATTTCCTCAAATTCGAGCGCGATGGCCAGGAAGACGAAACATATATCTCGACGACGAACCATTCCGGCAATTAAGCTCATAAAATATTTGTCATCCCGTTTAGGATTGGGGGATGACCCTTTGAGACGCACATGACCTCACACATCAACTTCCTCACCCTCGCAAAACTCTCCGCCACAGAGCGCGCCAATTTGTTGAAGCGCGCGGAAAGTGATCTCTCGCCCTTTATTGAGAAGGTCAAACCCCTCATTGAGGCTGTGCGGGTTGAAGGCGACGTGGCGCTGTCGCGCTTCGCATGGCAGTTCGACAAGGCATCTGTTGCCGCAAATGCCATCGCCGCAGCGCCCGAAGACTTCGAGCGCGCGCAACGGGACCTTGAACCTGACGTTCGAGACGCCATCGCCTTCGCGGCCGGCAACATCCGCAAGTTCCATGAGCTGCAAAAGCCTGACGCATCCTGGAGCGCTGAAATCCGCCCGGGTCTGCATGCGGGTGACCGCACCACTCCTATTCAATCCGTTGCCTGCTACATTCCGCGCGGCAAGGGGGCGTTTCCTTCCTCTGTCATGATGACCTGCATCCCGGCGAGCGTTGCGGGTGTCGAAGATATCTGCATTGTGACGCCGCCAGGCCCCGATGGCAAGATTGACGCGGCCTCGCTGGTTGCAGCCCGGGCGGCAGGTGTTGGGAAGGTTTACAAGGCAGGCGGCGCCCAAGCCATCGCGGCTGTGGCCTATGGCACCGCGACAATCTCCAAATACGCAAAGGTTGTTGGTCCCGGTTCGCCCTGGGTTGTCGCCGCCAAGCGGTTGCTTTCTGATCTCATTGACACCGGCACACCCGCAGGCCCGAGTGAAAGCATCATCTTCGCTGACGGCACAACCGACGGCCGCATTGCCGCGCTGGATCTATTGATAGAGGCCGAGCATGGCGAGGACTCATCCTGCTTCATCGTCACCACATCAAGGGACGTGGCGGATGCGGCTCTCAAAGCCGTTCCTGAATATTTGAAGCGCATGAGCGCGCAGCGCGTTGGTTTCACGAAGTCCGTGCTGGGTTCCAGCCGGGGCGGCATTCTTCTGGCCCGGGACACTTCCGAAGCCATGGGCTTCATCAACGACTACGCGCCCGAGCATCTGCAAATCCTCTCCAAGGAACCCCGCAAATATCTGGACCTGGTGAAAAACGCCGGTGAAATTCTGTTGGGTGAATACACGCCCTCGACACTCGGAAATTTTGTTCTGGGTCCAAGCCATGTTCTTCCCACCGGAGGCTGGGCCAAAACTTTCTCGGCTCTTTCAGTGCATGATTTCATGAAACGCACATCGGTGGTGGAAGTCATGCCTAGCGCCTATGCGGAGCTTGCAAGACATGCCGGGATTATCGCGAAATACGAAGGCTTCGACGCCCATGCGAACGCCATTGGCGACTTGCGGAAAAAGTTGCTGGGGAACTGAAATGATCAGCCCCGCTGCGACATGCTGCGCCAGCGGGGCCCTCGATCCATCGAGTATGTGACTTGATATGGCCCGACTAACATCAGGCTATGAACGAGATCTAACTCGCTAGTTTCATGGTAATTAATTAAAACTGCAAACCGGCAAAACTCCAAAAAACAATCACGAGTCGTGTCTGCCGGAAAGTGATCACGAGTATATTCGTGATCCGAGGTGGTGACCTGGTGGCGTCATGCTCCCTCCGTCAGTTGTTGCAAGGTGCCGCCCAATCAATCAGGCCTCGGCGACTGTTTTAATAATGGACCCATCTGCCTAATTGTCAATATGGCTGGCGATCAATTCTTGGAGATCGCAAAGGAAGTGTTCTCAGGCAAACTCCATGATCACCGCGTCGACGCTGAGACTGTCGCCGGCTTTCGCCTGAATCTTCTTCACCGTTCCATCAATCTCGGCCCGCAGGATGTTTTCCATCTTCATGGCCTCGACAATGGCGAGCGCGTCGCCTGCCTTGACTTCATCGCCCTCCACCACATGCACGGCGATGACAAGCCCTGGCATGGGGCAGAGCAGTTTCTTTGAGGTGTCCGCCGCGATCTTCTCCGGCATAAGCCGCACAAGCTCGGCTTCACGCGCGGTATAGACACGGGCATCAACAGTGACCCCGCGATGGCTCAGGCGATAGCCATTGGCAATGCGGCGCACTTGAACATAGGCTTCATCCCCATCAATATGCCCATGCCAAACCGGTTGGCCCGGCGCCCAGCTGCTGACGACGGCGCGTTCGCCGCGCTCGCCTGGAAGCACTATCTGAATCAACCGATCAGATTCATGCACCACCTGCGCATCATGCCAATCCTTGCCCAAGCGCACACAGCGTTGTTTCGAAAAGCTCACAGCGCGGCCATTCATCTGGCCACTGATCTTTCTCTTGCGGCGGTTTTCACAGTGATCCAGTACGCAGGCGACGGTGGTCAATCTGCCAACCAATTCAGGTGTCAATGGATTGCCCTTGAAGCCCTCGGGGAATTCGTCGGCGATAAACCCAGTGGAAAGCGCGCCCTGCTGCCAACGCGGATTGCCCATGATGGCTGAAACAAATGGCACATTGTGTTGGATGCCGTCGATATAGAAATTGTCCAACCCTTGCGCCATCGCGGCTATCGCCTCGGCGCGGGTGGGGGCATGGGCGCAGAGCTTGGCGATCATCGGATCATACCAGATGGAGATTTCACCGCCCTCAAACACGCCAGTGTCATTGCGAAGTGTCACGCCGTCCTTCGCCTGTTCCATCGGTGGACGGTATTTCACCAGCCGCCCGATTGAGGGGAGGAAATTCCGGTAAGGGTCCTCGGCGTAAATGCGGGTTTCAACCGCCCAGCCATTGAGCTTCACATCGGCCTGTTTAATCGCCAGCTTTTCGCCAGCGGCTACGCGGATCATCTGCTCCACCAGGTCAAAGCCAGTTACAAGTTCAGTGACCGGATGCTCCACCTGCAGGCGAGTGTTCATTTCGAGAAAGAAAAAAGACCGGTCCTGCCCGGCCACAAATTCAACCGTGCCAGCGCTATCGTAATTCACAGCCTTGGCCAGCGCCACGGCCTGTTCGCCCATGAGTCTCCGTGTCTTGCTGTCAAGCAACGGAGAAGGCGCCTCTTCCACCACTTTCTGATTGCGGCGCTGGATGGAGCATTCACGCTCGCCCAGATGGATCACATTGCCATGTTTGTCGCCCAGCACCTGAATTTCGATATGCCTGGGATTCAGGATAAATTTCTCGATGAAGATTCGATCATCGCCAAAACTCGCTCTGGCTTCGGATTTGGCGCGGGCGTATCCGTCGTGAACCTCAGCCGCAGAATGCGCCACCCGCATGCCTTTGCCGCCACCCCCAGCGGATGCCTTGATCATGACCGGAAAGCCAATGCTCTCGGCAATCTGAGCGGCCTCTTCAGCCGTTTCGATGATGCCCATGTGGCCCGGCACAGTGGAAACGCCCGCGGCGGCGGCGGCTTTTTTGGATTCGATCTTGTCACCCATGGCGTCAATGGCGCGGGCGTTAGGGCCGATGAAAACGATGCCTGCCTCGCCCAGCGCCTTGGGAAATGCGCTGCGCTCGGAGAGGAAGCCATAGCCGGGGTGCACCGCTTCAGCGCCCGTTTGCTTGCAGGCCGCGATGATCCTGTCAATCAGGAGATAAGACTGCGCCGCCGGGGGCGGGCCGATGTTCACCCTCTCATCGGCCATTTCCACATGGAGGGCGCGGGCATCCGCATCCGAATAGACGGCAACCGTGGCAATCCCCATCTTGCGGGCAGTCTTGATCACGCGGCAGGCGATCTCACCACGGTTGGCTATCAGGATTTTCTTGAACATGACGGACTGTAACAAGGCGAATGCGCGAGGGCAATGCGCCTAGAATTCCCGCTCCTCGACGAAGAATCCATAGAGGCTGGTGAGCAGGGTGACGCCGAGGATGGTGGTGACCCAGTTGATCATGACCTGAATGGCAATTGAAACTGAAAGTCCAGCCGTCCCAGCCAAACCAAGCAAATATGTCACCAGAAGCAAGGCAAGGCCCAGAACCAGCAAACACCCGACAAACAGCAGCAATAGTCCAAGAATCTGCCAGGAATTGCCAGTTGTGACGCGCCACGCATCGCGCATGCCGAAATCTCTTCGGCCAAGAGCGACACCTGGCAGCTTCACCATAAGCCGATACATGGCAATGATGGCATAAGCGTACAAAGCTATGGAAACGGGAACAATGAGAAAGAGGGATGCTTCGCCCATTATCAGATTCAACAGCAGGCCAACCAGGACCATGGCCAAAGCAGCAGCCGCTATTCCGGCGGCCAGTATCAACACAATGAGAAATACATTGCCGATATAGCGCCACATCAACCCATCAATGCGGAGGCGGCTCCAGCCCTCGGCAACTTCATCAAGCAACACATAGCGATGCCAATTCACGGCAATTGACGAATACGCAATGATGGACGCGATCGCCAGGGGGATTACGAAACCAAAATTTTCAGCATAGAGCTGACTGGGGTCCTGGAAGGGATCGTGCATCACATTCAAACCGAGATAAATGTTTGTGATGATGTTGAGCGGCAACAGCAGCAGCATCCACGGCCAGCTGATGTGAAAGGCAAAACCGATGTTATCGACCGTGGATTTGATGGCGTGACTGAGCGCCGCAAAGACTGGAAGTTTCCTCATGAAGCGCCCCTTTTTGCCAATTCGATTCGTTTGATATAGTAGCCAAGTCTTCAGCTTTCAGGAAACCCAATGACCGACATTCACACCGAAGCGCAACTTGACGCACTCTATGATCGCCCGGTGCCGACCTCCATCTTGAAAGAGGTTGACCACGTCACCGCCGACTATGCCAAGCTGATCGCGGCGTCGCCGTTTGCCATTCTGGCAACCGTTGGGCCGGAGGGCCTGGATTGCTCGCCGCGCGGCGACCCCAAGGGCTTTGCGCGCGTGGCCGATCCCAAAACACTGATGATCCCCGACAGGCGGGGCAACAACCGGATTGACTCGCTGCGAAACATCGTGCGCGATCCGCGCGTGGCCCTGCTGTTTCTCATTCCAGGCATTGGCGCCAGCATGCGGGTGAACGGCAAGGCGCGGCTTTCAACAGACCCCGGCCTTTGCGCCTCCTTTGCCATGGAGGGCAAAAACCCGAAATGCGTCATCATCATCACCGTTGAGCGCGCCTACACCCAATGCCAGAAGGCCATCGCGCGCTCAAAATTGTGGGACGGGTCCATGCACATTGACAAGACAAGCCTGCCCACCGTCGGTGAAATGATGGAGCGGCTGGTCCCCGGTGAGTTTGATGGCAAGGCCTATGACGCGGAATATCCAGAGCGGATGAAGCGGACGATTTACTGAAACAGCCACGGAAGCTCGGGAAACATCACTCCGACCTGATGACCCAGCACATCCCGTAGTTTCCTTTTCGGCAAAAGGCGATTGCGGCCTTCTCTGCCGCTGACTTTGAAGCATGGCCCCATGTAGATCCACAGGCCTGTCCGCCACTGTTGGTGTTAGGATTGCTGGTCGCAAATGCCTTATGTTTTTGAGCATTTTGCCATTGCTTGAATGCTTTCTTGCAGGGCTTGTTCCAAAATTGGACGCCCTGCGCCGCAGCCGGCGGAACGGATATCCCGACCAGTGTCCAACTGAGGACGACCACCAGCGCCATAGTAACCAGTGGCGAAACTGAAGAGATCTTGCTTATGGTCATGGTTGTTGGCCTTTCTTGAATTCTACAGGCGTGAAACAAAAACCAAGTATCTGATGACGCGGGCCGCCTGTTGATTGATCCTATACAATAATATTTCATTGCACGGCATCAGGGATTAACTTCCCTCATTTGCCCTTTCCCCTGCATTACTCTACACACCGCCCCATGAACAAGCATGTCCCCAAAGTTGGTCTGGTTTCCCTTGGCTGCCCCAAGGCGTTGGTGGATTCCGAGCGGATTTTGACCCAGCTGCGGGCCGAGGGCTATCTGATCGCTCCGGGCTATGCGGATGCCGATGTGGTGCTGGTGAACACCTGTGGTTTTCTGGATAGCGCGAAGGCCGAAAGCCTCGCGGCCATCGGCGAGGCAATGGAAGAAAATGGCCGGGTGATCGTAACCGGTTGCTACGGCGTGGAGGCGGACGCCATTCGCGCGGCTCACCCTGGCGTGTTGGCGATTACTGGGCCGCACCAGTATGAGGCAGTGGTTGGCGCGGTTCACAAGGCGCTGCCGCCTGTGCATGATCCCAGATATGATCTCATGCCGCCGCAGGGCTTGCGGCTCACCCCCAAGCACTACGCCTATCTGAAAATTTCAGAGGGCTGCAACAATCGCTGCTCGTTCTGCATCATTCCGTCAATCCGGGGCGATCTGGTGTCGCGGCCCTTGGCTTCGGTGCTCTATGAGGCTGAGCGGCTGGTGAAGGCTGGTGTGAAGGAATTGCTGGTGATCAGCCAGGATACGTCCGCCTATGGCGTTGACACCAAATTCGCTACCAGCAAGTTTCATGGCCGCGAAGTGCGCGCCAAATTTTATGACATGGCCAAGGAGCTGGGTGACTTAGGCGCTTGGGTGCGCATGCATTATGTCTACCCCTACCCCCATGTGGATGACGTGATCCCGCTGATGGCTGAGGGGAAAATCCTGCCTTATCTCGACATTCCGTTCCAGCACGCTTCACCTGGCGTTCTGAAAAAAATGAGACGGCCAGCCAACCAGGAGAAGGTTTTGGACCGTTTGGCATCATGGCGTAAAATTTGCCCGGACATCGCCATCCGCTCAACCTTCATTGTGGGTTTTCCGGGCGAAACGAATGCGGATTTTGACTATCTCCTGCAATGGATGAAGGAAGCCAAGCTTGAGCGCGTGGGCTGTTTCAAGTATGAGCCCGTATCGGGCGCCAAGGCCAATGACCTGGGCTTGCCGCAGGTGCCCGATGACGTGAAGGCCGCGCGCTATCACCGTTTCATGGAAGCGCAGCAGGAAATATCCGCCGCGATCTTTCAATCAAAAGTTGGCCGCGAGATTGATGTGCTGGTCGATGCCATCGATCTTGAGAACGGTGAGGCCGTGGCGCGTTCGCCATGGGATGCGCCGGAGATTGATGGCAATGTGTTCCTGCCCGGAGAAACTTCGCTGAAGCCCGGCGACATGGTCCGCGCACGGATTGTTGAGGCGGAGGAATATGATCTCGTGGGCGAAGTGATTTCTTAGGCCACCTGCTGCAGCAGCGGAAGCATGGACGGGTGAATATCCTTTGATTCACGTTTCAAGAACGACAGGGCGGCGTATTCCGCTTCGCTCATCTGCCCATCGCGGTTGAGCCGCTGCATAAACCAAAGCGCTTCAGCCTCAGTGATATTCTCGCTCTCGCCAATCGCCGCCACTTGCTTCAACAGCTTCGCCTTGGTGGCGCGGCCCGACACCGTGTTGACTCCCAAGATGCCCCGCAGTCCGGAAACCATGCGGGAGAAGAAACCGCCGACATCGGCCTTCGGGTCTTGAAGCCATTTTTCGACGCGCAGCGCTTCAGCCCGGCTTGGCGCCAGATAGGCCTCATCCGCCATCATGTGATTTGCAATGGCGTTGCCAAAGAAATTCACCCAAGCAGGATCATTCTCCGAGGCCGCGGTAAGATCGTTGATGTCGAACAGAATTTCGGCTTCGCTGCGGTTGATATTTATGCTGCCCGAGCTTGCGGGGGCATGCATCAACTGGCGCAATAGTCCAACATCATCGGCAGTCACCGTGCGAACCGGAACAGGCCTCTTGCTGTTGCGCAGCGGTCCCTGCCCGCTGGTGATTGCGAGCTTAACCTGCTCAAGTGCATAATTGACCAGGAACGGCGGGCTTGATTCGGATTTTTCAAGAACATTTATCAGAAGTTCGAATTCGCTGATTGATTTTACGGCGCCCGCGACATCAATTTGTCCAATCAGCCATTGCGCCGAGGTTTCGTCAACATGGCCTTCCGGCTGCACCTGAAAGACCAGAAAGTCAGTCAGTGCCTCAACGAAAAGAATTTCCCAGAAAACATCGGTTTTTCTGCAACCATCATTCAGGGCGAACAGCCAGGTTGCTTCCTCGACGTCGATTTTCGCATCCGTGTAGAATTTCGCCCGGATATCGTGAGCATTCGCCGCCGTAATGATTCCCGAGTTCAGGACTGCTTGAAGTTCGTCGGGCAAGCTGTTGGACATCGAATTTTCCCTGGCAAGATGAGGCCTCATCCTATCAAAGGGCGGCTTAATTCTTGGTTAATGGGCCAGTTCCGGCCAGCCTAGGTTTTTAGTTCCTTTTCTGCCTTGTTCAAATAATCGCGGGTGAGCGGAAGGGTGTGCACGCCCTTGGTCAATTGCATCTGGAAATTCATGTGGGAGCTGTGGCTGAAAGTCACCTCGCTGCCGATCAGGTAAAACTCCCACATGCGGCAGAAGCGTTCATCCATCATTGCGGTTATCTTGGCGCGGTTGGATTGAAAACGTTCCTCCCAAGCGCGGAGCGTCTTGGCATAATGCAGCCGCAGTATTTCAATGTCTGTGACCCACAGTCCCGAACGCTCGACGCTCGCGAGGGTTTCTGAAAGCGCTGGCGAATAACCGCCGGGGAAAATATACTTTCTGATCCATGATGCGGTGGAGCTTGGCACCGTGTGGCGGCCAATGGAGTGCACAAGGGCCACGCCGTCGGGCTTGAGAAGATCATGTATTTTTTTGAAATATTCATCATAGTGAATGACCCCCACATGCTCGAACATGCCCACGGAAACAATCCGGTCAAACGTCCCGGTTACGTGTCGGTAGTCCTTCAATTCAAAACTCACGCGCTTGTCGAGCTTGCGTTCCTTGGCCCGTTCCTGGGCAAGGGCATGTTGCTGGGTTGAAAGCGTCACGCCCACAACCTCGACATCAGCCACCTTTGCCAGATAAAGCGCCATGCCGCCCCAGCCGCAACCGATATCGAGAACGCGTTGGCCCGGCTTCAAATCAAGTTTGGAAGCGATATGGCGCAGCTTGTTCTGCTGGGCCGTCTCGAGCGTGTCCCGGGGGCTGGTGTAATAGGCGCACGAGTAATTCATGTCCTTGTCGAGAAACAACTTGTAGAAGTCATTCGAGAGATCGTAGTGGTGTTGCACATGGGCGCGCGCCGCCTCTGTGTCGTTGCGCTGCTGGAACCGGCGAAACTGCTTTTGTGCCCGGTTCAGAATTCTCTGCAAGGGGTGCTTTCTGAGATTTCGGCTGTTTATCATGAACAGTGTGAGAAAATCACGAATGGTGCCCGTTTCGATTGTCAGGGTTCCATCCATGTAGGCTTCGCCGGCATGCAGCTCCGGATGGAAGAAAAGTGACCGGTAGAGCTTCCTGTCCTTCAGATGAATGCCCACCTCGAGGCCAGGCGCACCCTTGAACACATGCACATTACCATCCACATCCCTGACTTCCAGCATGCCTATCTGCACAAAACGATTGAGCAGTGTCTTGAGCGGAAACATCAAATTCTCCCTACAGCGGGATATTGTCGTGTTTTTTCCATGGATTTTTCAGCTCCTTGTTCCGCAGCATGTCGAGCGCCCGGGCAATGCGTTTCCGGGTTGAGTGAGGTGTGATGATCTCGTCAAGAAAGCCGCGTTCGGCTGCCACAAACGGATTGGCAAAACGATCCTCATAGTCTTTCACTCTTGAAGCAATGAGATCTTTGTCACCCAGCTCACTGCGATAAATAATCTCGGCGGCGCCACGCGACCCCATGACGGCTATTTCAGCCGAAGGCCAGGCATAGTTCAAATCTCCCCTGATGTGCTTGGACGACATGACCACATAAGCGCCGCCATAGCCCTTGCGCGTAATCAAGGTGATTTTTGGAACAGTGGCCTCGGCGAAGGCGAACAAAAGCTTAGCGCCATGCTTGATGAGGCCGCCATACTCCTGGGCAGTGCCGGGAAGGAAGCCGGGAACATCCACCAATGTGACAATGGGAATATTGAAGCAATCACAGAAGCGCACAAACCTTGCGGCTTTCCTCGCTGCATCGCTGTCGATAACACCCGCCAGCACGAGGGGCTGGTTGGCCACAATGCCGATGGTGCGCCCACCCATGCGGGCGAAACCGACGATGATGTTCTTGGCGTGGGCTTCCTGGATTTCGAAAAAGTCGCCGTCGTCGGCAATCTTGTGGATCAGCTCCTTCATGTCATAGGGCTGATTGGGATTTGCCGGAATGAGCGTGTCGAGTGAAATGTCGATGCGTTCGGCATCATCGAGACACGGAATTTCCGGAATGGCGGAGGTGTTGGAAGAAGGCAGAAAATCTATCAACCGGCGCATTTGCAGCAGCGTTTCAACATCATTGTCAAAAGCCTTGTCGGCAATCGACGACCTGGTTGTGTGAACCGATGCACCACCCAACTCTTCGGCTGTCACCGTTTCGTTGGTGACGGTTTTCACAACATCAGGACCGGTCACAAACATGTAGCTGGTATCACGCACCATGAAGATGAAATCCGTCATCGCGGGCGAGTAAACATCTCCGCCAGCACAGGGGCCCATGATGACCGAGATTTGCGGGATCACGCCGGATGCCAAAACATTGCGCTGGAAAACTTCGCCATAACCGCCAAGCGCGTTCACGCCTTCCTGGATGCGGGCGCCTCCGGCGTCAAACAGGCCAATGATGGGTGCGCGATTTTGCAGGGCCATGTCCTGGATTTTGGTAATCTTCCGCGCGTGGGACTCTGACAGCGAACCACCAAACACGGTAAAGTCCTTGGCGAAGACATAGACCACACGGCCATTCACCGTGCCCCAGCCGGTAACCACGCCGTCGCCGGGGATTTTGGATTTCTCCATGCCAAAATCGGTGCTGCGGTGCTCGACGAACATGTCAAATTCCTCGAAGGAACCCTCGTCGAGGAAAATCTCCACGCGCTCCCTTGCGGTCAGTTTGCCGCGCGCATGCTGGGCGGCGGTGCGCCTGGCCCCGCCTCCGGCTCTTGCTTCCGCCCGCCGGGCTTCCAATTTCTCAATGATTTCCTGCATTAGACCCCGCCTGTTAAGTTAATTCTAGGCAGGGAAAAGGTTCCTCGTCAATTGCCTATTGTGCCGAGGCTATGACACCATCCACTTCGGCGGTTGCTTTGGCGCAAAAACCGGCATTATCAGCGTCGGCGTCAGCCTGGGTTTTGGTCCACAGGGCGTCCAAATCTCCCTGAGCCAATCCGCTGCGCTGCTCGGCGCGCTGAACCGCATCCCCCAGTTGGCTGGACTTGCCGCTGTCGAGGCCAAGGTTGCACTTCTCGGCGGCCACCCCCGCCATATAGGCCGAAACCAGGTCGGCGGGCGCCGATTGGGCCATCGCAGGTCCGTTGACCAGAACAGTCGTCAATAGGGTGGAAAGCATTACCGTGAATTTCATTGCACCGTCCTTGGTTTAAGCGTCAGCCCGTACTGATCGTTGAAGATCGTGTCGGCTCTAAGGCAGCATCAAATGCGATTCGCAGCAAGCCTTACGAATTTCACACAACAGGAAAACTCAGCATAGCGCCCTGCCCTGCGCCCCATGGCCTCGTCATCCTGGCCCCAGGTTTCAATCTGCCAGTCCTCATCAACATTCGCCGCAGCCCAGGCTTTTTCGACGGAAACGCTATCGGCTGCAAGCATAATGGCCAGCAACGCGGAGCCGGTGAGGGTCGTGAGGTTGTGGACCGCTGTGAATGTGAAGGAATCAAGCGCAAGAACGTGTTTCTCGATAGCCGCAAGAGCCGCATTGGACTGGCGCATATGGGTCAATGTGCTGACTGTTGCAAAGCGGGCATCAAGCTCGCTTTCCGCCCAAGCGACAACCGGATCCCAGTGTTTTGTTTGCCTGATGACGAGGCCTTGCGGAGCTTCGGCCCGATAGCAAACCATGTCGCTTCCGGCAAACTCGAGGATTTCGGCGGCGATGTTTGGTTTTTCCGCTGTCGCCCTGTCTATCGCGGTATTTGATAGCTTGGTTAGCGGCATGGCATGAGGGTTTATGAACTCGCCCTGGGCTTCCCATTCCCCGGCAACGGCTGCAGCCAATGCGCTGTTAGGCAAAACCAATGGGGCTTTGAGGGGGGTTTTTACGCCGCGTCCGTCCAGCGCGATGCCCAACTGGCGGGTCACGGAAACTTTCTTGTAAAAGCGTTTGGGTAACGGCCGCACAATGCGGTCGCGCGACAGGCGCTCAAATCTTTCGTCTTCGGTTTCGGCGGTCATTCGGCGTCAGGCTCATATTTGTCAGGGTCGAAGCCAAAGGCATTCCAGGTTTCGCGCATGTGGTCGGAGAGTTTGGCAGTGATATCAACGGCGCCCTCGCGGGGATGCGGGAAAATGATGCGGCGGGCGTGGAGATGGAGTTTCCGGGAAATGCCTTCC
The DNA here is from genome assembly GCA_009885825.1 of Rhodobiaceae bacterium. Lineage (GTDB taxonomy): Bacteria > Pseudomonadota > Alphaproteobacteria > Rhizobiales > Aestuariivirgaceae > Aestuariivirga. The sequence continues at coordinate 25,994 of VFJY01000114.1, forward strand.
GGCATGTCCGCATTTCCCTCATATTTCTCGTCTCCCAGGATCGGGTGGCCGATATAGGCCATATGGGCGCGAAGCTGATGCTGGCGGCCAGTGACCGGCTTCAGCGAAACCCAGGCGGCGATCGGAGGCGCTTGGTCAGTGACCGAATAGTAGGTGATGGCATACTGGGCGTTGTCTTCATCTTTCCGGCCCGGCCGCACCCGGTCGCCATCCGGCCCCTGGGCTTTGATGAGCGGCACGTCAATGCGGCCCTGGGGCGGCTTGGGAACGCCCTTCACCACGGCCCAATAGGTTTTCTTGACAGCGCGGGTGGCAAAGAGTTTTCCCAGCGCCGAAGCAATCGAGCGGCGCTTGGCCACCACGATGACGCCCGAGGTGTCGCGGTCCAGCCGATGCACCAGCAGGGGCCGCTCGCCGGATTTTTTGGCCATGCCCATCAGAAGGCCATCGAGATGCAGAAAGGTTTTGCTGCCGCCCTGCACGGCAAAGCCCGCTGGCTTGTTGAGAACATAGATATCCTTGTCCTCAAAAATGATCATGCTTTCGAAGAGTTCGGTTTCATCCCTGGTGAGTGGCTTCACATCGCCCTTGGGCGCATCGGCGGGGCGCGCATCAAACATCAGGGGTGGAATGCGAAGTTCTTGATCGGCTTGCAGCCTGGTGCCGGTTTTGGCGCGTCCTCCCTGCACCCGCACTTGCCCTGTGCGCGTCAACTTGTTCAGATAGGCGAATGTCACTTGCGGAAGGTGGATTTTGAACCAGCGATCCAGCCTTATGCCATCCTCATCAGGAGCCACGATGTAGCGTTTGACTTCAGTCATGATACGAGGCTGCGTACCAGATACAACCCTGCAAATACAGCGATTAGCGACAGGGCGACGGAGCCCGCGCCATAGGCCAGGGCCGGGCCAAAGGCTTTGCGTTCCACCAGTTGGGCAAAGTCGAAGGAGAAGGCGGAGAAGGTGGTGAAGCCGCCGAGAATGCCCGTGGTGAGAAAAGCGCGCGCCTCATTGCTCACATTCAATCTTGTCGCCATCAATGCCACGAGGACCCCCATGGCGAAACAGCCGACAACATTCACGATAAATGTATGCCACGGAAACTCTGAACCAAGCGCGCGGGCAGACCAGACATTCACGCCGTAACGCGCTGCGGAACCTATGGCTCCGCCTGCTGCAATCCATAGCACCAGCGGCACTACAGCCAGCCCTTCTGCTTGAAATACAGCCACGGCAGGAAAGCTGACAGGACCATTAAGCCGATTGCGGCGGGGTAACCGTAGACCCATTCGAGCTCGGGCAGAAACCGGAAGTTCATGCCATAGATGCTGGCCACCAGCGTTGGCGGCAGGAACACCACGGCGGCAACGGAGAATATCTTGATGATGCCGTTCTGCTCGATGGCGCTCATGCCCAATACCGCATCGAGCAGGAAGCCAATTTTGCCGGACAGGAAGGTTGAGTGATCTGTCAGCGACTGAATATCGCGCTGCAAAACTTTCACGCGGGCGCGGTTGTCTTTCATTTCCTTTGTCAGGCGCATTTGGTCAATGATCGCCTGCATGAAGGTCACCATGCGGCCAATGGAGACAAGGCTTTCGCGCATCTTTGAATTGAAGTCGCCCTCTTCGCCAATTTTCTCAAGCAAGTCGGACAGGTTTACGGGCTTCTTGCGAATCCGCTTTCCAGACGGCGTTCGCGCAGAGTGAAAGGTGTTACGCGACGTATCCTCGACGATGACACCGACCCGCTCCAGGTGGTCGGCGGCACGGTCAACCACAGCTTCCACCAGGCTGATGAATATGCCCCAGCCGGTCATGGCCGTGGTTTGCGGCTTCATGGCGCGGTGGACATAGGCGGGGAATGCCTGGGGGTGGTGATAACGGATGGTAATGAGCTGGTTGCCCTTGATGATGAAGGTGACGGGGGACGATTCCGGCCTGTCATTTTCGCCCCGCCTTATCAGGTTGGCGGTCATGAAGGCAGCGCCATCCTCCTGGTAAAGCCGGCTCGAGGCTTCAATCTCGGCCAGTTCTTCGCGGGTTGGAATATCTATCTGCAAGGCTGCTTCGACAGCTTTTTCCTCTTCTGCCATCGGCTCCACCATGTCCAGCCAGACAACGCCTTCCGGCACTGCGCCAGCGGTCGCCAGAAATTCAGTCAAACAGCCCTTGTCAGTGCCATAGGCAGAAAGCATTTCGTTACTCTCGATTCCACTTCAAAACCACCTTGCCCAATTAAATCGATGGGATCAACCTTTGGCGATGGATGCCTCTTTCAATCGCAACAGCCGCTAAGCTGGCGTCCATCGGGCAGGCGTAGCTGCACCGCATAGGGATAAATATTGTCCGACATGCCGTCGCTGCAGGATCCGGCCTTTATTGCCGCTTTGCCACCCGCATCCAGAAGCATGGAGGCGTTGCGTCCAGCGCGGCTAAACTCACGGACTGTGAAATCCTGTGGCGCTCCATCAGGTTCGGAATAGGTGGCGCTATCCGTGGTGTTGATGACGATGGTCCAGAAAGGCTCGGTGCCGGAGCATGATATGGGCAGTTGCAAGCTGGCTGCGGCAGCGGCGAGCTTGAGATAGCGCGTATGAACCCAGCCATCGGGGGTTTGTGGATCGTACCTGCCGGCAAGCGCCCAGTTGCCTTTTCGGCGATAGATGCGAATGCCACTTTCTCCTGGGCGATACTCACCGGCTTTCGGAGCCGAAGCGCTGGGGCCCTTTCGAATATTGAGCACGTCGTCGGCGCTGACGCCTGTCACCTCATAGGTGTCTTCGGCATATGCGCTGCTCAGCCCGAGGGAAAAAAACATCACAGCGATGATGATCAAACGAGCAATCATGACAATTCCTCAACCCCAATCCAGAACCACTTTGCCGCAACTTCCTTGTTTCATCAAGGCGAACCCTTGCGCGAAGTCTGCGGCCTTCATGCGGTGGGTGATCACTTTTCGCACATCGAGGCCTGATTGCAGCATGGCAATCATCTTGTACCAGGTTTCAAACATCTCGCGGCCATAGATGCCCTTGATGGTGAGGGATTTGAAAATGACACGGTTCCAGTCCACCGGCACGGGGCTGGACGGAATGCCGAGCATGGCGATCTTGCCGCCGGTAATGATGTGATCGGTCATCTGGTCAAAGGCCTTGGGCGCACCCGACATTTCAAGGCCCACATCAAAGCCCTCGCGCATGCCGATGCGCTGCATGACGGATTTCAAATCTTCCTTCGAGACATTCACCGTGACGGCGTCTGCCACCTGATTGCAAAGTTCGAGACGGTAATCATTGATATCCGTAATCACGATATGGCGGGCGCCGACGTGGCGGCAGACGGCGGCGGCCATGATGCCGATGGGGCCTGCACCTGTGATCAAAACATCTTCGCCAACAAGATCGTAACTAAGTGCTGTGTGCACTGCATTGCCAAGGGGATCGAGAATGGCTCCAATCTCATCATCTATTTCGGGCGGCAGGTGAATGGCGTTGAAGGCTGGCAGTTTCAAGTATTCCGCGAATGCGCCTGGCACATTGACGCCGACGCCTTTGGTTTCAGGATCGAGGTGAAAGTGCCCAGCCCTTGCCATGCGGCTCTTCATGCCGATCAGGTGGCCCTCGCCGGAGACGCGGTCGCCCACCTTCACGGTGCGCACATGGCTGCCGATTTCGGTGACCACGCCGGCATATTCATGGCCCACCACCATGGGGACCGGGATCGTCTTTTGCGCCCATTCATCCCACTTCCAGATGTGCAAATCAGTGCCGCAAATGCCGGTCTTGGCCACCTTGATCAAAATATCATCGGGGCCGATCTGGGGAATGGGTTCATCCCGGAGAACCAGGCCTTCCCTGGCTTCCGCCTTGACCAGCGCCCGCATCAGATCACTCCCAATTCTTTGCCAACCGCCGTGAAGGCCACGATGGCGGTATCAATATCGGCTGATGAATGGGCGGCCGACATCTGCGTTCTGATACGGGCCTTTCCCTGTGGCACCACGGGGAAGAAGAATCCGGTGACATAAATCCCGCGTTGATAAAGCATTGAGGCCATGTCTTGCGCCAATTTCGCTTCGCCCAGCATGACAGGAATGATCGGGTGTTCACCGGCCAGCAGATTGAATCCCGCCTTTGTCATGCCAGCGCGAAAGTGCCGGGCGTTTTCAAAGAGGCGTCTGCGAAGATCATCCCCCTGCTCCGCCAGATCAATGGCCATAATGGAGGCCGCAACAATGGGTGGCGGCAAGGCGTTGGAAAACAGATAGGGCCTGGAGCGCTGGCGCATGAGATCAACAATGGGTTTTGCCGCCGCGATGAAGCCACCCGCCGATCCGCCCAAGGCCTTTCCCAATGTTCCTGTGAGAATATCAACCTTGATGCCAGCCCGCGCTGGCGTTCCCCTGCCTTGCGGGCCAATGAAGCCGGTGGCGTGGCAATCATCCACCATGATCAGGGCATCGTATCGGTCGGCCAGATTGCGGATTTCAACGAGATTGGCGAAATAGCCATCCATGGAAAACACGCCATCCGTGACAATCACAATGCGGCGCCGGCTTTCGGATTTGGCTTTTTTCAGCTGGACTTCAAGATCGCCCATATCGCCATTGGCAAAGCGATAGCGCGCCGCCTTGCTCAGGCGAATGCCATCGATGATTGAAGCGTGATTGAGCGCGTCCGAAATGATGGCATCCTGTTCACCGAACAGGGGTTCAAACACCCCGCCGTTGGCGTCAAAGCAAGCGGCATAGAGGATTGCATCCTCCATCTGCGCATAGTCCGCGATGCGGGCCTCAAGCTTCGCGTGGAGGTCAGATGTGCCGCAAATGAAACGCACCGAGGCCATGCCCAATCCATGACTGTCCAATGCTCCCTTGGCCGCTTCGATGAGCGCCGGGTGATCAGCCAGCCCCAAATAGTTGTTCGCGCAGAAATTGAGAACCTGCCTGCGACCCTCGACCTCAATATGCGCGCTTTGCGGCGACAGGATTGGCCGCTCGGTTTTCCACAGGGACACCACGCGGATGGCGTCGAGTTCGGATGTGATGTCGGCGAGGACCGATGACATGGTGGCATTCCTTCGACAGTTTGTTTCACTCCTTACCTTATGCTATTGGCCCCGTCATGATAAAACCTGTTCATATTATTGGCGCTGGCATGGCGGGCTCCGAGGCTGCCTGGCAGATCGCCCAGGCGGGGGTTCCCGTGGTGCTGCACGAGATGCGGCCCGGCGTTGGCACGGATGCCCACAAGACCGGGGGCTTTGCCGAGCTGGTTTGCTCCAACTCATTTCGCTCGGATGACGGGGACCAGAACGCGGTTGGCCTCTTGCATTGGGAAATGCGGGCGGCGGGATCGCTCACTATGGCGACAGCCGACAAACATCAGGTTCCCGCTGGCGGGGCACTGGCGGTGGACCGGGATGGGTTTTCAGATGAAGTGACGCGCGCGTTGAAGACGCACCCGCTGGTGCGTGTTGAGTATGACGAGATCGCCACTCTGCCATCAGAGGGTTGGGACAACGTGATCGTGGCGACGGGGCCTTTGACGTCCCCTGCCCTGGCCACGACCATTCGCAATCTCACGGGCGAAGCTGATCTGGCTTTCTTTGATGCGATTGCGCCTATTGTTCATCGCGAGTCAATCGACATGGAAAAGGCCTGGTATCAGTCGCGTTATGACAAGGTTGGCCCCGGTGGCAATGGCAGGGACTATATCAACTGCCCGATGGACCGGGCGCAATATGAGGCCTTTGTGCAGGCCTTGCTTGATGGCGAGAAGACCGATTTCAAGGAATGGGAAAAGACGACGCCCTATTTCAGCGGCTGCCTGCCCATCGAAGTGATGGCGGAGAGCGGGCCGGAAACCTTGCGCCACGGGCCGATGAAGCCGCGCGGGTTGACGAATGCGCATGATCCAATGGTGAAAGCCTATGCGGTTGTGCAGCTGCGGCAGGACAACAAACTGGGCACGCTCTACAACATGGTGGGGTTTCAGACGAAATTAAAATACGCCGATCAGGTGCGCGTGTTCAAAACCATTCCGGGACTGGAAAATGCGGAGTTTGCGCGGCTTGGCGGATTGCACCGCAACACGTTTCTCAATAGCCCCAAGGTGCTAGATGAGCAGCTGAGGCTAAGGGCTTGTTCGCGCTTGCGTTTTGCCGGACAGATTACGGGTGTTGAAGGTTATGTGGAAAGTGCTGCCATGGGGCTGATGGCGGGGCGGATGGCCGCGGCGGAGCGATTGGGGAAAGTATTCTCAGTTCCGCCTGCGACGACTGCCCATGGCGCGCTGATCAATCACATCACCGGTGGGCATATTGAAATTACCGACAAGGGATCAGGTTCATTTCAACCGATGAATGTGAACTTCGGGTTGTTCCCGCCTGTTAATGCGCCCAAGCGAGCTGAGGGAAAGCGGCTGGACCACAGCGAAAAAGCGGTCGCGCGGAAGCGTGCTTACACATCGCGGGCGAAAACGGATTTTGCGGCCTGGCTTGGCGGGAACGTGGCAATTGCGGCGGAGTGATTGAGCGCCCCATTCCGTCATTCCGGCGTTGTGGGAGCTCAAAACCTGTTATTTCTCGCTGCCCGCCACAGCGTAATCTGGCGGCGGAATTGTGATGTTGTGGGGTGGTCAAGATATAGCTCCGTAAGGCTTGCGGGCAGAAAAGCTGGCAGGGCCAATGGGGGAATACTTATGGCGCGGGCTTCGGCGAGGCGTTTACGGGCGTGGGCTTTGAGATCAATGTCTTGGGGCGCGCGTTGGTCAGGCAGCATTTTTGCCACGCCGAACGCTACGCCTGCAAGGCCTGCCGCTTCAGGGGCTGAACTCCCGAGTATCAGGCATGCCATCTGGATCAACGCGGATGAGGTTTCACCGAGGTAGCCCTCGAGATCGTTGAGGCTGGGAAATGGATCATCGTAGAGATCAAGTTCGTGGGCGATGATGAGGCCGCTCAGGGGTTGCTTTGGAAGATTGGCGGCTTCGATCGCGCGGGCCAAGGCCTGGGCCACGGGATGATCTTGTGTTGTCCCGGCATAGATTCCTTCAATTGTGTCCAGCCACCATTGCTGGCGCACGAGGCCAATTTGGGGTTCGCTGACGCTTTCTCGAATACGGGTGATTTCGATGTTGAAGGCATAGAGCGCCAAGAGCTGAGGCCGCTTTGCGGCGGGCGCATAGAGGCAGCTCAGGTAGCGGTCCTTGTCGGCTTTGGCCACCAGTTCCTGGCAATGATCAATCATGTGGCATTCTGCACGGCGATGAAGGCGGCGGCCACCTTGCGTTTTTCGGCGAGCAGCACGCCATAGGTGCGGACGGCTGAACCGGTGCTCATGAAATCAATTGGCAAATTTTGCCTGGCGAAATATTCGATGATGGATTTGGGTGGTCTTGCCATTGCCTCACCCGTTCCAAGCAGGAGGAAGCCGATGTCTTTGGTTTCACTTATAGCGAGCGCGAAATCTTCTGGCTTAAGCGACGCGAGATCAGTCACATCCCAGGCATACATGCCGCTCGGAATGACCAGCAGGGAACCCAGGTGCGACATGCCCGCAAAGCGGAAGCCGCCATTGCCATATGCATCAATAAGCGCGCGTTGCGGAAAGTGCAGGCTCAAGGCCTGGCCGGTTTTGCCTTCGCCTGCTCTCTGGCGCCTTCACGATTTGTGCCAAGGAGAATGAGAACTGGCGAGGCGATGAAGATTGAAGAGTAAGTTCCCACCAGAACGCCCCAGATCATGGCAAAGGTGAAGCCCCGGATGACTTCGCCGCCAAAGATATAGAGCGAAGTGAGCGCAATGAGCGTGGTGACTGAGGTGAGCAAGGTGCGCGGCAACACCGAGTTGATGGAAAAATCAATCAGGTCAGCCAGCGGCATGGATTTGTATTTGCGCAGGAATTCGCGGATGCGGTCAAACACCACAACCGTGTCGTTGAGCGAATAGCCGACGATGGTGAGAATAGCCGCAATGATTGAAAGGTTGAACTCAAGGCCGATAATGCAGAACAGGCCGATGGA
>VFJY01000054.1 GCA_009885825.1 Rhodobiaceae bacterium
ACCGCATTTTTCTCGTCGTGCTGCTGTATGGGCTTGCGGGCAGTTCCGCCGTCCGGGCGGTATCGCCGCAACCGGTTTCTGCCGATAGCGCGATGGTGGTGACGTCGCAGCGTCTCGCATCGCAAGTGGGCGTCGAGATCCTGCGGCAGGGCGGAAATGCGGTCGATGCGGCGGTGGCCGTGGGCTATGCGCTGGCGGTCACCAATCCCTGTTGCGGCAATTTGGGCGGCGGCGGATTCGCAACCCTGCATCTGGCGGATGGACGGGACATTTTTCTCAATTTCCGCGAGAAGGCTCCGGGGGCCGCCACCGAAACCATGTATCTTGATGCCAAGGGTGAGGTGGTTCCCGACCTGAGCCTGAAGGGCTATCTGGCGGTTGGCGTTCCGGGTTCGGTCATGGGTTTGGATACCCTGCTTGCCAAATACGGCAGCCTGCCGCGCGCAACGGTCATGGCGCCTGCCATCAAACTGGCAGGGGACGGGTTCATCCTGAACCAGGGCGATGCCGATATTCTGGCGACGGCGACCAAGCATTTCGCGGATCAGCCAAATGTTGCGGCGATCTTCCTGAATGGGGGAAAGCCATGGAAAGCCGGGGAGCTTTTTGCCCAGAAGAATCTTGCGGCCACCCTGGCGCGCATTGCAAAAGATGGACCGGACGCGTTTTACAAGGGCGCTATCGCCGATGCAATTGTGGCGGCCAGCCAGGCCAATGGCGGCATACTGACAAGGAAAGATTTCGCGGACTATGGGGTGGCGGAGACGCCCCCGGTGAAATGCAATTATCGCGGCTTCGAGCTGATCTCATCGCCGCCGCCAAGTTCGGGCGGCACGGCGGTTTGCGAGATTCTGAACATCCTTGAGGGCTACCCGATCGCCGAGCTTGGTTTTCATTCCAGCCAGTCGATCCACTTCATGACCGAAGCCATGCGCCACACATTCGTGGACCGCAACTTCCAGCTTGGTGATCCGGACTTCGTGAAGAACCCGCTGGACCGGTTGCTGTCGGAGAGCTACGCGGCGGAGATCAGGGCCAGGATTGATCCGGCCAAGGCCGCAACCTCCAAGGATGTGCAACCCGGCATGGCGCCCCATGAAGGCACGGAAACAACCCACTATTCGATCGTCGATGCCAAGGGCAATGCGGTTTCCGTGACCTACACCATCAATGCGTTGTTTGGCGCGAAAGTCATTGCCGGGGACACGGGCTTTTTTCTCAATGACGAGATGGATGACTTCACCACCAAGCCCGGTGTCGCGAACCTGTTCGGGCTGGTCCAGGGCAAGACCAATGTCATCGCACCCGGCAAGCGGCCGTTGAGTTCCATGAGCCCCACGATTGTCACCAAGGACGGCAAGACCTTCATGGTTCTTGGCAGTCCGGGCGGCTCACGCATTATAACGATTGCGGCGCAGGTCATCATGAATGTGGTTGATCATGGCATGAATATCCAGGAGGCGGTGAACGCGCCGCGCATGCATCACCAGTGGCTGCCGGACCAGATTTCAGTTGAGCCGTTTGCGCTTTCTCCGGATACGGCCAGGATTCTGACCGCGATGGGATACAAGATTGTCGAGCAGGCGCCATGGGGGGCAGCGGAGGCTATCCTTATCGGGCTGGAACCAGCGCCATCCGCTGAACAGACCTCCGGCAATGATGCCATGGCGGCAAGCAGGCCGGTGCCGGGCCGGCTATATGGCGCCCATGACGACCGGCGGCCGGCGGGTGCTGCGATTGGGTATTGAGGCCACCGCCTGCGCCGCGGAGCTGGCCTGAAATTTAGTCTTGGAAGTGTGAACTCGATTACTTCGAGGCGAGGGGGGACTTGGTAGGTTTGGCCATGGCCGCAAGGCCTGAATCATATAACCAAAGGAGAACGTCATGAAGAAGATCAGCTTTTCACTTATTGCCATCGCCGCGATTTCGAGTGCGGCTCTTGCAAGCTCCAACCGGAGCTGGGATTTGCGCGATTCACCGACGTATTGCGGTAAGTTCACCGCGAACGTGGGGAACCAATGCGCGGGCGCCAACGCGATGAGCAGCATTGCCACGACCAACGCCCTGGTTGCTGAGGAAAAAGACGCTTACGAAATGAACAACTTCGAGCGCCTGCAGAAGATATCTGATGACAATGACCATGGCCGCCACTAGCGGGCCAAGCATCTAACAGCGGAGGCCGGGCTTGCCGCCCGGCCTTTTCTGTTTGGCTTGCCTGGGTAGCCGCCTCTGATGTTACCTGCTAGCTTGCTCCCAAAATTCATTTCGTGGAGCCTTTTCATGACCGCTCATGGCGCTTGTTTTGTGGGGCGGGTGTTTTTGCCCGGTGTCGGGCCATGTGTGGCGCGGCAAGACGGGGAGCGGCTTGTTGATGTGACCGCGAGGTTTCCCACCATGCGCGATCTCTGTGAGGAGGGGCAACCTGCCAAAGCGGTGCGCGCGGCCAAAGGCGAGGACTTGGGGGCGCTCGCTGATATTCTGGCGAATGCGGCTCCGGCCAGGCGCGATGCCAAGAGGCCATGGCTCCTGGCGCCGATTGATTTGCAGGCGATCAAGGCTGCGGGGGTTACGTTTGTCGTCTCGATGATAGAGCGGGTGATTGAAGAGCGCGCGCGCGGCGATGCGGATGCGGCCAACACGATCCGCGCGCATATCCAGGATTTGGTCGGGAATGATTTGCGCAAGCTGAAGCCGGGATCGAAAGAGGCTGCGGCGCTGAAGGAAACACTGATCAAGGCGGGGGCATGGAGCGCCTATCTGGAAGTAGGAATCGGGCCCGACGCGGAAGTCTTTACCAAGGGGCAGCCCATGTCGGCGGTGGGCAGCATGATGGATGTGGGAGTTCATCCGGCGTCATCGTGGAATAATCCCGAGCCGGAAGTTGTGCTCGTGGTCTCCTCGCGGGGAAACATCGTGGGGGCAACCCTTGGCAATGACGTGAACCTGCGCGATGTGGAAGGGCGTTCGGCGTTGCTGCTGGGCAAGGCCAAAGACAACAACGCGGCAACAGCCATCGGCCCCATGGTGCGCCTTTTTGACGATCAATTCACGATGGATACGGTGCGGAAGATGGATCTCTCAATGACGGTTGAAGGCCTGGATGGCTTCACCATGACGGGGCGCTCGTCCATTGGCGAGATCAGCCGCGACCCGGCGGACATTGTGGGCCAGACGATCAATGCCCATCACCGCTACCCCGATGGGTTTGTGCTGTTCCTTGGCACCATGTTCGCGCCGGTGAAAGACCGGGATGCGCCGGGCCGGGGCTTCACCCACAAGACCGGCGATATCGTGACGATTGCAACGCCGGAACTTGGCGCATTGGCCAATCGTGTGATGCCAACGGACGAAGCCGAGCCATGGAATTTCGGCATCGCCGATCTGATGCGCAACTTGTCCAAGCGGGGGTTGATCTGAAATGGCGAAGAAGATTTCAGCAGAGGATGCGGCGGGCCTGGTGAAATCCGGCATGTGGCTGGATTACGGCGCAGGCCTGTGCCAGCCGGATGTGTTCGACAAGGCCCTGGCGGCCCGCCTGGCCGACCTCACCAACGTGAAATTCCGCTCTTGCCTGACAACAAGGCCGCGCGCCGTGTTGGAGGCCGATCCGGACGGACAGCACATCTTTTCGCTCAGCTGGCACTTCTCTGGCTACGACCGCAAGAAGCACGACGGCGGACGCTGCACCTACGTGCCGCTCAACCTCGGCGAGGTGCCGGACTATTACCGCCGGTTCATCGATCCAGTCGATATTGTCATTCTTAAAGTCTGCCCAATGGACGCAGACGGATTTTTCAATTTCAGCGCGGCCAATCTTTGGCACCGGGCCATTATCGAGCGGGCGAAGATGGTGATTGTCGAGGTGACCGAAGGCTCGCCCTATGTGCTGGGTGAGCAAAACGGCGTGCATGAGAGCGAAGTTGATTTCATCATTGATGGCGACAACCAACTGGCGCCCGAGCTGCCAAACCCGCCACCCACGGATGTTGACCGGGCGGTTGGCCGCCTGATTACTGGCGAAATTGATGACGGGGCCTGCCTGCAAATCGGCATTGGCGGCATGCCCAACGCGGTTTGCTCTTCACTTTTGGACAGCGGCGTTCGCAATCTCGGTGTTCACACGGAAATGCTGACCGATGGCATTGTGGAGCTTTACAAGGCAGGGCGCGTTAACGGCCATGCCAAGACGCTGAACACGGGCAAGATCACATTCACTTTCGGGCTGGGATCGCGGCAGCTTTATGAGACCGCCAATCGCAACGCGGATCTGCTTTGCTGCCCGGTTGACTACACCAACATGCCGCACAATATCATGCAGAATGACCGGGTGATCGCCATCAACAACACCACCCAAGTTGACTTGCAGGGGCAGGCGGCTTCTGAATCCGACGGCAACCGTCATATCAGCGGCACCGGCGGGCAGCTGCAGTTCGTGCGCGGGGCCTATGCTTCCAAAGGCGGCAAATCCTTCATTTGCCTCTCTTCGACCTATGACAAGCGGGGCGAGAGGCGGAGCCGCATTGTGTTCAACCTGACCGGAGGCAACATTGTGACGACGCCGCGCAGCGACATGATGTATGTGGTGACAGAATACGGCATAGTGAACCTCAAGGGAAAATCCGTCGCCGAGCGGGCGCTGGCATTGATCGGCATTGCGCATCCGGATTTTCGCGAGGGGCTTGAACGGCAAGCCTACGAGCACCGGCTTATTCCGCGCGGCGTTTCGTTTTAGCGACTTGCTGTTCGCCAGCGGCCATATATGATAGTCGCGGTTACAATTCCAGATTGGGCGGTGAACCATGCAGATCGGCAAGGGGGCGGTGGCTGAAAGCCACATTTGCCAAGCTTATGCGGACAGGGTTGAAGTGCGCGGGCGCGATTTGACCGGCGACCTCATGGGCCGGATAAGCTTCACCGATTATTTTCATCTGCTGCTGACGGGGCGCGAGGCGACGCCGATCCAGCGGGAATTTTTGGATGTGCTTCTTGTTTCAATTGCCGAGCACGGCATGATGCCTACAAACATAGCCGCGAGGATGACTCTTGCGGCTGATCCGGGTTCATTGCAGGGGGCGGTTGCAGCTGGGATATTGGGGTGCGGGCCGGTCATTCTGGGAACGGCTGAGCTTTGCGCGAAACTTCTGGTTGAGGCGCGTGGCAAAGGCGGCGAGCCATTGGCGGTTGCCATGGAAATGGCCGCTGCGATCAAGGCTGCTGGTGGCAAAGCGCCGGGTTTTGGGCATCCCGTGCATCGGCCCGTTGATCCCCGGGCGGAGCGCATTCTGGAGTTGACCGATGCGCGTGGTGTTTCGGGGGCGCATGTGGCGTTGGCGCGGGCCTTTCGCGAAGCTGTGGCCAAGGCATGGGGCAAGCCCCTGGTGATGAATGTTTCCATGCCGATTGCAGCCGTGATGCTTGATCTTGGATTTCTGGCAGGGATGGTGAAAGCCGTGCCGCTGCTGGCGCGAACGGCCAGCATTCTGGCGCACCTTGTCGAGGAGCAGCAGAGCCCGATTGGGTTTCTGATGGCGGGCAAGGCTGAAGAAGCGATTTCATACATCAAGGATGACAAGCCCTGATGCTTGCGCCGGAAATCGAAACTCTTCCATGGGCGGGCCAAATTGCTCTTGATGATGCCATGTATCGTTCGCAGCTGGCGTATCTCTTGGGGCGGTCGGTGTTTTACCAAAAGAAACTCAAGGGTTTTCCGCCAGGTGGACTAGCGGATATTTCGGCGCTGCCGTTTACCGAGAAGAGTGAAATCCGCTTGAGCTGCACGGTGGATAATCCGATCGGCACACATCTCTGTGTGGAGCGCCCGGACATCGTCCGGATTTATTCCACCAGTGGCACGACAGGAACGCCAAGCTACATTCCCCTTACGGCGGATGATCTTGAGCGCTGGGTGACTGCTTCTTCGCGGAGTTATGCGTCTTCCGGCGTTTCGGCAGGGGAGCGGATTGTATCGACTTACAATGCGGGGCCATTTGTGGCCGGCGCGGCGCTGGGATCATTTGACCGGATTGGCATGTGCCACATTCCCGTTGGCACCGGCAATACCGAACGGCTCATGACGGCGATCAAGCTGCTGAAGCCGGAGGCCGCTGTCTTGACGCCGTCCTACGCGGCCTATCTCATCGAATGGGCGGCGGAGCGGGGCTTTGATCTCAAGGGATCGAGCGTCAAGCGCGTTCTGGTGGCGGGAGAACCCGGCGGCGGCGAGCCGGTGTTTCGGAACCGCCTGGAAGAGGGCTGGGGTGCAAAGGTGACAGAGGCCATGGGCATTGGCGATATTGGTGTTTCGCTGTGGGGCGAGTGTGAGCATCAATGCGGCATGCATCTGGGTGCGCGCGGCTTTGTGCATGCGGAACTGGTCGATGCCGCAACGGGGGCCTCGGTTCCGATGGAGGATGGAGCGCGGGGTGAACTGGTGTTGACGCATTTGCAACATCGCGCCGCTCCATTGCTGCGCTTTCGCACGCGCGATCATGTGGAAATGTGGGTGAGCCCCTGCAAATGCGGGCGAACCGCACCCCGGGTGCGCTGCATTGGCCGCACGGATGACATGCTGATTGTGCGAGGGGTGAATGTGTTTCCCTCGGCCATCCGCGAGGTGGTGAGCGAATTCATTCCGGAGGTGAGCGGGCATATTCTGGTGAAGCCTGCGATGGCAGGCGTGAAGCAGGAACCACCCCTTTCCATTGCGGTCGAATTGGCGCAAGGGCAGATTGACAACGTGGCGCTGGCCGGGAAAATTGGCGCGCGGCTGCGGTCGGTTCTGGTGTTTACTGCGGACATCCAACTGGCGCCGTTTGGCAGCTTGCAGCGCAGCGAGTATAAGTCAAAACTGGTCCAACATTGAGTATTCAAATGCAAAAACTTCAGGTTCAAGGTGTCCATCACATCACGCTCAACGGCGCCAACCGCCAGACCTCAATCGACTTCTGGGAAGGCGTTTTGGGCATGCCGTTTGTTTTTGAGCAACCCAATCTTGACAGGGCGTCTGAAAGCCATCTCTATTTTGATCCCGGCGATGGCAGGTTGATTACCATTTTCACCGATGAAGGCCGTAAGGCTGATCCGCGCCGGACGCCGACAGAGCCGGGCTGCGTGCATCACATCGCATTTTCGGTATCGCGGGTGACTTTTCTGCAAGCTGTGAAGCGATTGGATGACCGTGGCGTCAAGCACAGCGGTGTCAAGGACCGGGGCTTCATGGACTCGATTTATTTCACCGACCCGCTCGGGCTTTTGATCGAGCTTGCTTCCTATCGCTTTGAGCCGCCGCAGGGCTCAACCCATGCGGATGTCCTTCACGAAGCCCACAAGATCCGTGTGGCGCGGGGCGACTATAATATTGCGGAGGTGCATCTGGCCGACGCAATCGAGAATTTGGCGACACGAAAGACCGCTACTTTATCGGATGATCGATCTCCAAAAAATCCATACTAAAAACTGAACAACGGGAGGGAAGAATGGCTGCAATCAAGTTACACGTGTTGAAACCGAGTGTGAACAATATGGCGGCGCGGGTATTTGTGCGCGCGGCGAAACTGGATTTCACCGAGGATGATGTCTACGGCAAGACGCGTTCAAAGGAATTCCTGGCGATGAACCCGGCGCACATGACACCGATGATGGAAGCCAAGGGCCTGCCCAAAGGAGTGATGTGGGAGAGCTGCGCCATCATGCAGTATCTTTGCAACAAGCATGAGCTTAGCAAGTTCTATCCTGTGGCCCCCGCCAAGCGGGCGATGATTGACAGCGCCATGTTCTATCTGATTGGCACGCTTTATCCCTACGTGGCGCGCGCCACCTATCCGGCTTTGGGCTTTCCGCAATACGCGGGCGAAGTGGGCGCCAGCAATCTTGATGCGGCCCACAAGAGCGAAGCGCAGAACGCGGCGATGGCCGCAGTCGCCGAGCCGCTTGATGTGTTCCACAAATTTTATATGGATGGCAAGCCGTTCATCGGCGGGGCCAAGCCATCCATCGCCGATATCCGCCTGGCCGCGACGCTGGAATTTTTGGCCGTGGTTGATTACCAGCTTCCGGGCTGGGCCAAGACCTACATGGCCGCCATGGAAAAATCCCTGGGCAAGGCTTATGCGGAACCAGCGGCTGATGTGCGGGGCTATATTTCCTATGTGAAGTCGCAGAAGAAGTAAGACGGACGAAGACGCCCCCCCTCTTGCGAGGGGAGGCAGTTTCAGGCCGTTATTGCAACACAGGCCCGGCGAAGGTGATGCGGCGGATTTGAGTTTCGTCGCCTTCGATGCCGAAGTCAGAATCAGACAGCACGATCATTTCGGTGGGCGACATGACGGCGATGGCTTCGATTTTCTTCGGCATGTTCTCCACATCATCTGAATCGAGCACCAAGGTTTTCACAACCGGCTTGATGCCCTTGGCTTCAAGGTCAGCGGCGCTCATCTGTTCGAGCGAGGGCGATGTTGCCGCGTCATCGTAGCTTGCTTCAATGGGCGTGCCGGTTGAAAGATCGATCATGTAGAATTTGGTGGCTTTGCTGATACGCTCAAGCACCAGCAACTTGTCATTGCCGATGGCCACCATTTCGCTCAGGCGAACAGCGTTTTGCTTTTGCGCCTCCTTCTTGTTGTCGGTGCGGAAGGAGGTGGCATCGTCGAGCGCATATACGAACTGGCCGACGGGTTTGCCGCTGGCGCGATCAATTTTCCACAGGCGCGTGTTGGCGCTTCTCTTGTAAGCATCGTTGTCGGGATTGGCGAGCGGGCTTTGCATCAGCACAAAGAGGAAGGCACCATCGGCGGAAACAGCGACATTCTCGATGCCGCGATTGAGGGCGCGCTTGGCGATGATGGCTGGAAGAGATCCCACCACCTCATAGTCAGCGGCTTTCAGTTCGCCTTCGAGACCTTGCGGCACGTGGCGTGTGGTGATGACGCCGTCGGCGGCGATTTCGACAAGGGATGAACCATATTCTTCGCCCACAAGGAAGCTGCCGTCGGGCAGGCGGGCCAGGGTTTCCGTGTCAAGGCCGGAAGGATCGCCCGCAATGGGCGCACCATTGGAATCAAAGGCTGCTTCCAGCTTGAGAGCGCCCGAGGTGAAGGGCAGGCCGGTAATTGGCTTGCCGGATTTTCCCTTCAGCGGAATGGTTTCAAGCAGTTTAGCGACATTGTCAGCGCCCACTTCGATTTTTGTGATTGTGGGCGTGAAACCTGGCAGCGGAAAATTCTTGGCCTTGTCGTCGCCGGCGCAGAGCTTGTCCATGCCAAGCCCGGTGAACTTTTCAATGCCAGCGCAATCGAAGTTGGGGCCGCGGTCAGTGATCGTCCAGATCACGCCGGCTGGATCCTTTGGATCGCGCCAGGCAGCCGAACCGATGCCGAGATTCAGCTTGATGGTTTTGCCGCCAGCGTAAACCGCATCGGGCAATGGCATAACAGGCGCCTTGATTTCGGTGACGGTGACTTGATTGGCGAGGGCTGAACCAGCAAAAAGCGCCAGGATCGCTGTTGTCGTGACAAGGCGCATGTTCGTCTCCCATGGTGTTGCAACCTAACGAAATAAGGCTGCCATGTTACAATTCTATGACAATCCCACGGGCGGACAGAAAGATTAATTTGTAACACTGGAAACTTGATTACCCGAAACGCTGACCTACATAAAGACCATTGAGTCCGGGCCCCTCTGGCGGAGCCATTATCTGCGATGTCGGACTCTTCCGCTACAGGGCGCAAATCGCCTTCAACTTGGGAGAACTCAATGGTCGACACGTCTTCGCCTTTGATTGAACTTGACATGGGCCAGGCTGAAACACTGCAAAGACTTGAATGGCTGGCCTGGTTTACTGACTCATCCATGACGATCCCCGGAACAAGGCGCACCTTTGGCGTTGATGCCTTGTTGAGCTTCATTCCAGGTGTTGGCAGTCTTTTGGGCGGCGGCATTTCCGCTTATCTTTTGATGGAAGCTGTCCGCCACGCTGCGCCGCCACCAGTGCTGGCGCGCATGGGCATCAATGTGCTGGCTGATACAGCGCTTGGGGCCATACCGGTTGTTGGCATTGTCTTTGACATCTTGTTCAAAGCCAACCAGCGCAATCTCAAATTGTTGAGGCAACATCTTGCAGGAGAAACGCAATGAGAAAACTTGTCTGGTTTTTAGTCGGAACCGCTCTGGTCATTTGGTCCGGCGTGGCATGGGCTGCCCACTCCTTGATCGGTTATGGAGGGCAGATGCTTGCCGCCAATGCGGATATTGTGCCGGGAAGCGCCGAGGTTGTTGAGCTGGCTTCATGGCTTGCCGTGTTCGGCTCGGGAGTGGGCGAATGGGCGGTGATTATTGTGTGGGCAGTCGTCTCACTGATAATCTATGCAGTTGGATTTGTTGTCACGCGCCTGATTTCCAGTCCCCATGCTGTTTTGAAATAGTTTTTCCGACGGTACATTCAAGCGTCGCTGGCTTTGTTGCTGGCGGCGCTTTTAGTTTTCAGCAAACTCCATACAACACCGCCTGCAAGCAAGCCAAAGGTTACAGCGAGCGACAGTTCTGGCGGGAATTTATCCGCGCCAATCACATCAGCCAGGAATATCTTTGAGCCGATGAAGACCAGAACCGCAGCAAGGGCATATTTCAGGTAATGGAAGCGATGCACCATCGCCGCGAGAGCGAAATAGAGCGCGCGCAAACCCAGAATTGCGAATATGTTGGAGGTGTAAACAATGAACGGGTCGGTCGTGATGGCGAAGATGGCCGGCACGGAATCCACCGCAAAAATCACGTCCGCGATTTCGATGAGAACCAGCGCCAGGAAAAGCGGTGTCATGAACCACGCCAGCTTGCCGGTTTTGGCGTGCTTCTGGCGGACAAAGAAATGCTGGCCGTGAAGCTCATCGGTTACATTGAAATGGCGGCGCATGAAACCGATCACCGGGTTTGAGCCCACATTGTATTCCCGGTCGGCAAAGATAATCATCTTGATACCGGTGAGGATCAGGAACACGGCAAAAATGTAGAGCACCCAGGAGAAATGGGCGACGATGGCAGCGCCAATGCCAATCATGATGGCGCGCAGGATGATTACGCCGAGAATGCCCCAGAACAATACGCGGTGTTGATACTTGCGGGGCACCGAAAAGAACGAAAAGATCATGGCAATGACAAAGACATTGTCCATCGCCAAGGCCTTTTCAACGGCAAAGCCGGTTATGTAGTTCATGCCTGGTTCTGGGCCCAAATACCACCAGACCCAGGCGCCAAAGGCCAAGCCAAGGCTGATATAGACAGCACTCATGACCAGGCTTTCACGTATGCCGATCTCGTGGTTGTCCTTGTGAAGCACGCCGAGGTCGAACACCAGAAGGGTGAGCACTATTGCCAGAAATGCCAGCCACATCCAGGCTGGTTTGCCAAGCCAATCGGCGAGTAAAAAACTGAATTCCAAAACAGGCTGCCTCGAAATGCCGCGCGATTTCTCAAAAAGTCCGACATCGCGAGAGCAAAAATAGCGCTCGCCAGAGGGGGCCCAGACTTTGGGTTGTCCTTGACGTGGGGCGTTCATCCCCGAGTTTCAAGCCTCTGGCGCCCTATTGGTTTTTTCTATCAATTCACATGTGAAATTGAGTTGGAACAAATCCGGGCGGTTCCCCAGATCAGCATGGTCAGGCTGCACTGGGCAGCCTGACCCGAACAATGATGTTAACCAAACAGGAACCATGTGATGGACACCATGCAAATTGCAGCACAGTTTAGAATCCACGAGGCGCTGCCAGGCTTTGTTCCAAGGCCGCGCATGCATTCCGCCGAGACCGGTGATTTGATCGCGATCCTGAACCAGGGCATTGCCCATGCTGTCGATCTGCGTTGGCGCACCAAATATGCTTTCTGGCTCGCGAGGGACAAAGGCCTTTACAATCTGCACGTCGCGCTGCGGGAATTCTGCTGCGAGCTGGATGCCTCTGCCGAACTGATGGCCGCAAGGGTGGATGCGCTTGGTGGCGTCCCGCAATACACAGCCGCCGCCGTGGCCAGGAACTCGAGACTGCCAAGCCATCCGCCGACACTCAGCGGGTCTTTCAATTTGAGTGACGCGCTGATCCGAAGCCACCATTTGGCGGCACGGCATTTGATCTTGGCAACGACCAAGGCCATGCAGCAGAATGACCGGGTGACTGCCAGCATTTTCAGCAGCTCTAGCGCTGTGCAACAACAACAGGCCAGATTCTTGAAGACCTTCATGCCGGAGCAAGCTGGCTTCGGCGGCAAAGCCGATGGAAGCTTGGCGTATGCGTGAGGCAACGGGGCAATAGGTGAAGTCCCGGGTGCCTTTTTCTAGGCAGATGGATTGTGGCCTTTCGAGCGCCTAACCAGAATTTGTGACGGCCGGGGAATCCACGGACAGCGACATCACGGCGTATTTGTCGCGGAGCGCAAATCCCAGCCGTTCATATGCGGCGATGGCGGGCCGGTTGTGGCTATCCACTTCGAGATGAATGGCGACAATGCCTTTGGCCTTCATGATTGCGGTTGCCTGCTTCAGCGCGTGGGAGCCGATGCCTTTGCCGCGCGTTTCGGGCACGATGAAGAATTCGTCGATGAAGGCATCGCGTCCTCCAAACTCAATGGAGTAGCTAAAGCAAAATGCGATGTAGCCCACCAGGCGGGAGTATGCCTTGATCAGCCATATCTCTCCGAGGCCAGGGTTTTCAACCAGCGTCCGCACTGAAGCAGCACGGGATTCTGCAGTTGAGTTCACGCCTTCGAATTCGTGAAAGGCGGCTACCAGGGGCAGCATTTGCGGCAGGTCTTTTGGCCCGGCCAATGCCATGTCGATTTCAGACGGCCCCCTCACGGCAAATAACGCCGCTGCAAATGCTCAGTAAAATATTTGACGTTCAGGGGCTCGCCGGTTGCCTGTTGCAGCAGTTCGGGCGTTGAGAGCGTTGAAGCCTTTGACCAGATGTTGTCGTGGCGCCATTTGTTGAGGCTGGAGAAATCGCCACGGCGCATGTCGTGCGCGATGCTGGGGGTGGCCTTTTCTATGGCGGCCCATTGCTGGGCGGCCATCAGTGCACCTAGCGTGTAGCTGGGGAAATAGCCGATGGCGCCGCTGGGCCAATGGACATCCTGCATGGGGCCATCCTTCGGATTATCGATGGTTGAAAGACCGATATAGTCTTTCATCTTGGCATCCCAGGCTTCCGGCACATCCCTGGGCGCCAGCTTGCCGGTGACAAGATCCTGTTCCAGCTCATAGCGCAGGATCACATGCAGCGGGTAGGTCGCCTCATCGGCATCGACGCGGATGAGGCCGGGCTTTATTTTGTGAACATGGGTTAGAATGTCAGTGAGGTTCCAGCCCTCGATTGCATCTGCGCCCAGATGTTCACTCACGATAGGCATGGCCCATTCCCAGAAAGCCGGATTTCGGGCGATTTGCTTTTCGACGAACAGGCTTTGGCTTTCATGCATGGCCATGCCGCGCGCCCGGCCGAGCGGCCAGTGCGCCCATTGCTTCGGCAGGCCCTGTTCATAAAGTCCGTGGCCGGTTTCATGCACAATGCCCATGAGGGCGGAGAGAAATTCATTCTCGTTGTAGCGGGTGGTCATGCGCACATCGGTTGGAACGCCGCCGCAGAAGGGGTGGTGCGAAACATCCAACCGACCATGTTCAAAATCAAAGCCCAAGGCCTTCATGATGGCTTGACCCAGCGCTTTTTGCTTTTCGACGGGGAAGGGCGCGTTGAAAGTTTTTGCCGGCGGTTTCTTTTGCTGTGCCTCAATTGCCCGGGGAATGAAATTCTTGAGGAATGATTTCAGCTCAGCGAACACCGGCGATATTTCCGATGTGCGGCTGCCCGGATCATATTGCTCGATCATGGCATCATAGGGTGCAAGGTTGAGGGCATCGCTGCGAAGCCGGGCCTCTTTTCGAAGCGTCGCAATCACGCCTTCGAAGGCTGGCAGGAAGTCCTTCCAGTTGCCGGTTGGACGAAGCTCGCGCCAGAGCTGCTCGGAGCGGATGCGGGCGGCAACCTGCTTTCGCACAAAATCCGATGAAAGGCAGGTGAGGTTTGTGTAGGTGCGCCGGAGCTCGCGGAGCGCGGCCTGCTGCATTGCATCCAGAGCTTCACTTTCCGCGTCGGCGATCAATTCCGCGATGTGCGGGGCAGCGGCCATCTCATGATACATGCCGGCGAGGGTGGCCATGGCTTCAGCGCGTTTCTCACCGCCGCCCGAGGGCATCTGCACGGCCTCATCCACGCCCAGCATGGCCTGCGCATGTTCCAGCGCTTCAAGCTTGCGGCCGAGTTCGTCAAGTTTGGTGAAGGACATGGGCTACTGTTTCGCCTTTTCCATCTCGCCCACAAATCTTTCAAACAGGTAATGGCTGTCTTGCGGGCCGGGCGAGGCTTCGGGATGGTATTGCACCGAGAAGACGGGTTTGCCTTCAAGCGCCAGGCCTGCGTTGCTGCCATCAAAGAGCGAGACGTGGGTTTCGATGACGCCCTTGGGAAGCGTGTCGCGGTCCACCGTGAAGCCGTGGTTCATGGAGGTGATTTCGACTTTGCCGGTGGTGAAATCCTGCACGGGGTGATTGGCGCCGTGGTGGCCCTGGTGCATTTTTTTGGTTTTAGCTCCAAGTGCCAGGCCCAGCATTTGATGCCCGAGGCAGATGCCGAAGATGGGCTTGCCGCTGGCTATCAGCTTCCTGATTTCCGGAACTGCGTATTCACCAGTGGCTGCCGGGTCGCCGGGGCCATTGGAGAGCAATATTCCATCGGGTTTCATGGCCAGGATATCTGACGCACTGGCGGTGGCGGGAACGACGGTGACATCGCAGCCCGCACTGGTGAGGCAACG
>VFJY01000055.1 GCA_009885825.1 Rhodobiaceae bacterium
GGCTTGTTCCAGCGGCGCTGGGCGCGCTGGTGGGCACGCTGGAGCCGATCCTGGCGCCCCTATGGGTGTGGCTTATCCACAATGAAATTCCAGCGCGATCCACGCTCTTGGGCGGGTCGGTGGTTTTCGCCGCCCTTGTGGCCCACATTTTGATAGACTGGCGGCAACGATAAGTCGATTCGGAGCTTTCGGCATGAGTCATTTCACGACATATCTTGCGCTCAGCGCACCCGCATCGGTCATGGAAGGCCAGGCTATTGAAACGCTGAACTCTTTGGCGGGCGAAGCGCCGTACCGTGCCGAGTCCAGGGGCCTGTCCGATGGAGACGGCAAGTCCTACATTCTGCAGATCAATGGCCTTGGGGTTTCCGTGACATTTGTAGACGGGCAATTGCCGCTTGAGGCGTGGCAAGTGGCGGCCCAACGGAATGTGTCGTGGCCAGACGCCAGCGATGTCATGCGGTTTACGCGGGCCCATGTTGTTGTTTCCCTTGTCACTGATTCTTATGATCATGCCACGGCGGTCGCGGGGGCTTCGGCTGTGACAGTGGTCGCGGGAGCGCTGGCGAAGCATCTGCCAATGGCTGCCAGCGTATTCACGGAATCAAATGGGATCGATGAGGGTGATGGCATTTGGCATATGGCCATGGCGCTGATCGCCGGGCGATTTCCAGATATGCTGTGGATGACGCTGTCCCATTTCACTGGCAGGCCCATGCCTGATGGCACGCCCACGAACGGCGCATCCACGCACGGGTTGCTATCCTTCATCGGGCGTGAACTGCAGCTTGAACCGGCGCCTTTGCAGCAAGCTGAAATCGCAAAGCGGCTGGCCGGCCTGTTTCAGCATCTGGTCAAAAATGGGCCGGTCATCAGGGACGGACAGCCGGTCGGCATCGTCAACTTGGAAAAGACAATAGCGCATTTCATGCCTGAAGGCCGAATGCCATCCGTGCCGACAATTCAACTCATACTGGAAGTTTCATCAACTGCCCAATCGCAAACGCCCGGGGCTGGACCAGTGATGGAAACACCGAAGACAGATGAAGCGCCGCGCGCCGTATTTGGCAAGCGCGTGAATTAGGCCTCTTCAGCGCATTGACATGATCTTCTCCGGGGCCATCCAGAAAGGCGGCAGCCAGGCGGGGATGTTGCTGAAAGGGAGCACTTCGGGTTTGAGTTTTATGCCGAGCTCTCTTGCCATGAAGGCCCTGCGGCGCTCAATGCGCTGCCAGCATTCAGGATATTTGTCGCGGATTTCACCGCGCAGGGCTTCATCAGCGAGGGCCACGCCATCCTCGATGTTGGAAGTGAAATAGGCAGTGCCTGTCGCCGGAATGATGTCGCATTGCAGCGCCATGCCGGAAGCCAGCTTCATGTCGCTGTATTGCCTTATGGGTGAATGCACCCATTCATCGAGATGGATGAGGTGGCCCGGATTTAATCCGATTCCAAAAAACGGATCGCCCAGGCGGCTCATGACGGCGTCATAGATTGCGCCACCTTCCACACCAATGCCGATTGTTTCATACCAGGCGGCGGCGGCCTCAAAATAAGGGCGCACGAGCTTTTCGATATAGTCACTGATGTCCGGGCGAAGTTCACCGGCATTGCTCACCATGAAGCCAGCGCGGCAGTTGAGAGCGCCCATGAGGCCTATGCCTATGACGATGGGATCTCCCGGCTCAATCACGCGCATGGAAGGGCTCGGCAAGCCGTATTTGGCACGGGGGCCAGCACTCATGTTGAGGTGGACAGATTGCGGAAATCCATTGAAGCCGAGATTCAGGCAGGCCTCATATTCGGTCATGCCGGGTTTCGCGCCTTGGATGAAACGGCGAACGGCGTTGGATGTGAGGGTGGCCGCATATTCAAAGCGGGCGAGCTGGCTTGCTTCGTTGATGACGCGGAGGCCATTGGCGGGGTGCATGAAAGCCAAGGCGGCGTTGCTGACAGGGCCAAATTGCACCAGCGCTTCAACCAGATAGTGCGGTGTCTCAAACCAATAGGGATCGAATTCACCGGCCTCGCTTTCAAAGCCCTTCCAGCCGGCAAGGCCAATGCGCATGCCCTGCGCGAGGCCGGCTTCGCGGAAGATTTCAGCGAGCTCGCGATATTTGTCGCGCGGCTGGCCCATGAGGCTCAAGGGTTGCCACAACACACGTGCGAAAGTGCCGCTGGCGGTTTCGGAGTAGGGCAGGCACTCGTTGCCGGCCAGCAGTGTTGGTGTGCTGCCGGGCACCACGATATAGATCGCCTCTTCAAAACGGGGATCAAAACCCGTTGCCCA
Source organism: Rhodobiaceae bacterium (assembly GCA_009885825.1). GTDB lineage: Bacteria > Pseudomonadota > Alphaproteobacteria > Rhizobiales > Aestuariivirgaceae > Aestuariivirga. The sequence goes on from VFJY01000055.1 coordinate 2,291, forward strand.
GGA